>NZ_JBQSYH010000002.1:0-338263 GCF_052379125.1 Halomonas sp. AOP13-D3-9
CAAACTCTTCAGTTTAAGATCTATGCGGTTCTTACCTGCCACTCGAAAGTGACAGAAGCGAACCAAACTTGGCTCAAGGTTCAAACGAATTCATTCAAAACAGATCCCAAAGGACGAATCCTTTAAAACCTTATTGCTTGAGTCGCTTGCCTTGATATTCGGTGATTTGTCACCAACATCAGCAAGCGCCCACATGAATTACCTGATCAAATTGTTAAAGAGCTGTTTCGCTGCGGTGGCTATCTTGGCTACCCGGCTTGCCGTTGACTTGGCTTGCCTCAGCGAGGAAGGCGTATTCTACGCACTTCCTGGTGTTTGTCAACCGCTGTTTCCAGCGAATCAAGCGAGCGGTGAAACTGCTCTAACTTCCTGACAAACCGAAGCTTTTTACACTTCATTCACCGCTGGTAACGCTTGGCGTCCCCGGCAGCGGATGCGTACTATACGATCTCACTGACGGGTTGGCAATGGGGTTTGTGGAAAAGGGTCAAAAAAACTTCAGCTAAGCGTCACACGGGCGTAACGTTTCTTGCCCGCCTGAATCACATAGCTCTTACCTGTCGCCAGCATGGCGTCTTTGGCAACGACTTCGCCGTCGACTTTAACGCGGCCATTCCCCAACATATCTTTGGCTTGGGCGCTGTTGTTGGTAAGCTCGGCTCTATTAAGCACTGCAGCAATAGGCGCTTGATCGCTGCCTTCAAAATCCACCGTGACTTCCGGCAGGTCTTCCGGCAGTTCGCCATCGGCCAGTTGATTACCCGCCGACTTATGCGCATTGGCCGCCGCTTCATCGCCGTGGTAGCGGGCAATCAGTTCCCGCGCCAGTTCCATTTTCACATCGCGTGGGTTCGCTCCTTGCTCAACGCTCTGCTTAAGGGCCTCGATCTCTTCATTTGATTTCAAAGAGAGCAGCTCAAAGTAGCGCCACATTAAGCTGTCCGGCATGGAGACCAGCTTATTGAACATCGAACCCGGCGCTTCATCGACACCAATGTAGTTGCCCAGCGACTTCGACATCTTCTGCACGCCGTCTAGCCCTTCCAACAGCGGCATGGTAATCACCACCTGGGGCTCTTGGCCGAAGTGCTTTTGAATTTCGCGCCCCATCAGCAGGTTGAACTTCTGGTCGGTACCGCCCAGCTCCACATCCGCTTCAAGCGCTACCGAGTCATAGCCTTGTACCAGCGGATAGAGAAATTCGTGAATAGCAATGGATTGATTGGCTTTATAGCGCTTTTCAAAGTCGTCCCGTTCCAGCATACGGGCAACGGTACTTTGGGCGGCCAGCTCGATCATTTTGGCAGCGGAGAGCTCGCCAAACCATTCGGCGTTAAAGCGCACTTCGGTTTTTTCAGAGTCGAGAATTTTAAACACCTGCTCCTTATAGGTTTCGGCGTTGGCTTTCACGTCCTCTTCGGTGAGCGGCTTGCGGGTCACGTTCTTTCCCGTGGGGTCACCAATACGCCCAGTAAAGTCACCGATCAGAAAGATCACCGTGTGACCCAAGTCCTGAAACTGGCGCATTTTGGTCAACAGCACACTGTGCCCCAGATGCAGATCAGGGGCGGTGGGATCAAAGCCCGCTTTGATACGCAGCTTGCGGCCTGAAGCCAGCTTCTTTTTTAACTCATCCTCTACCAGGATTTCATGCGTACCCCGCGACAGCAGCGCTAAAGCCTGATCCACCTCACTCATTGCCTCTCTCCACTATAAAGAACCGCCCTTACCGGGCTCAGGTGATAAATAGCCGACGATGTTACCATGCTCGTTCGCCTTGGTTGAGCCCTGGTTTAGCCTTAGCTTAGCTTTAGCCCCGCTTTGTACGAGTTCGCTTATGAAAATGCCTACCGCTTCGCCGCTTTACTATATTGGCCTGATGTCCGGCACCAGCTTGGATGGTATTGATGCCGCCCTGATCGCCATTGAAAGCGGCTCACCACCGCGACTGCTAGCCACCCATGCCGAACCGGTGTCAGACGAGCTGCATCATCTGCTGCTAACCCTTTGCCATGCGGAGCAGGTGAGCTTTGCTCAATTGGCCGCAGCGGAGCACGCTTTCTGCCAATGCCAGGCCCGCGCCGTAACGCAATTATTAGCCTCATCTTCAGTGGGCATAGCAGAGATCAGCGCCATCGGCAGCCACGGCCAGACTATCGAGCACGCCCCTAAAGGCCACAACGGCGGCCCGGCCTATACGCTTCAGTTGGATAACCCTAGTTTGCTGGCAGAACTTACCGGCTGCACGGTCGTTGCTGATTTCCGCCGCCGAGACTTAGCCGCTGGTGGACAAGCCGCACCGCTGGCTCCAGCGTTTCATCAGGCGATATTTGGACGAGCAGACGCGCATCAGCTGGTGCTTAATCTAGGCGGCTTCGCCAATCTGACCTGGCTTTCCAGTCAACCGACCGACCCAGTGATTGGTTTTGATACCGGGCCCGCCAATGTTTTATTGGATGGCTGGTTCTCGCTACATCAAGGCGGTCGCTTTGATCAGGACGGCGACTGGGCCGCTAGCGGCAAGATAGATGAAGCGCTATTAGCTCGATTGTTATCAGAACCTTTTTTCCAGCAACCTCCGCCGAGAAGCACAGGGCGTGAGTTATTCCACCTGGAGTGGCTACAACAACACCTCAGCGGGCAGGAAACCGCGGCCAATGTACAGGCCACGCTGGCCGAACTCACCGCTGTCAGTGTCGCTCGCGGTATTGAACAACTACGGATCGATAGTGGCCCGCTCACGCTGATCACCGCTGGCGGTGGCGCCCACAACGGCTACTTAATGCAGCGCCTTGCCTATCATCTCCCGCATGCAACGCTCACTTCCCCAGCGGCCTACGGCTGGCCTGAAGACTGGATTGAGGCGGGAGCTTTCGCCTGGCTGGCTCACCAACGCCTGCACCACCTACCCGGCAACCTGCCCTCGGTCACTGGCGCGCAAGGGCCCCGAGTGCTTGGCGGCATTTATGCTGCGTAGTTTATGTTGAGTAATTTAAGCTGAGTAGCTAATTAGGCTAAGCCAAGCCAACTTTAGTAATCATCGCCATCGCGCAGCCCCAAATGACTGGGCACTTGCTCGTCTAGGGAAAGATTGCGCTGTTTGGCATCGCTGAAATTGAGCAGCATGCGCAAGTCATTAGCCGAGTCGGCGTGAGCCATGGCCACCTCTCTGCTGATGTGCCCGGCCTGATGAAGATCATGCAGCGCCTGATCAAAGGTCTGCATCCCGGTATCGCGGGACTTGGCCATCGCCGCTTTAATCTCGGCGACCTCCCCTTTGCGGATCAGGTCGGCGATGCGCGGCGATTGCAGCATGATCTCAATGGCCGCACGGCGCCCGCCCGCTAGCGAGGGCAGCAATTGCTGGGCGACGACCGCGCGCAGATTCAGCGAAAGATCCATCCAGATCTGCTCATGGCGCTCATGGGGAAAGAAGTGAATGATGCGCTCCAACGCCTGATTGGCGTTATTGGCATGCAGCGTCGCTAAACACAAGTGACCGGTTTCAGCGAAAGTGAGCGCGTGCTCCATGGTTTCCCGAGAACGGATTTCACCGATAAGAATCACATCCGGCGCTTGGCGCAGGGTGTTTTTTAGCGCCACCTCGAACGACTCGGTATCAATCCCCACTTCACGCTGATTTACAATCGCACGCTTATGGGGGTGCAGGTACTCGATAGGGTCTTCGATGCTGATGATATGGCCGCCGACGGTCTCGTTGCGCTGCTGAATCATCGCCGCGAGGGTCGTCGATTTGCCGGTTCCCGTACCACCCACTACCAAGACGAGCCCGCGCTTGGCTTGCGCCAATTCCGCCAACTGTTCTGGCACGCCCAGCGCTTCCAGGCGAGGAATCTCAATGGCGATGCTGCGCACCACCATGGCCATATGATTGCGCTGCTGAAAAGCGCTGACCCGAAACCGCCCTTTACCCTCACGGCTCAGCGCGAAATTTGCCTCATGTTCGCTGGCAAACCGTTCGCGCAGCCCTTCCGGCAGCGTGTGGGTAACCAGTTCATTGACCTGATGGGCCGTTAAGCGCTGTTGACCCAGCGGCACCAGCCCATCGGGCATTTTCAGGCTTGGCGGAGCACCCACGGAGATGAGCAAATCGGAAGCGTTCTGCTCAACCATGATGTCGAGCAGTTGGTGCAGCCATTGGGTGGGCGAAAGCTCAACAGACGGCTCTTGCATAGCGCGATCCTTACTTATTATTTAACTACTCGTGTCATCCTTCGGCGCCAGCGGCCCCTTCGCACTTAGCTGCGCCTCTTCTAAACTCACCGTGCCCTCTTTTACTAGCCGAGTAAGCGCAGCATCCAGCGTTTGCATGCCCAAACTGCCGCCGGTTTGAATAGCCGAGTACATCTGCGCCACTTTGTCTTCGCGGATCAAGTTGCGCACTGCAGACGTGGCGATGAGGATTTCGTGGGCAGCCACGCGCCCACCGCCCTGACGTTTAAGCAGCGACTGCGATACCACCGCCTGGAGCGATTCCGACAGCATGGAGCGCACCATGGCTTTCTCTTCGCCGGGAAAAACATCGATGATCCGGTCGATTGTCTTGGCAGCAGAGGTGGTATGCAGCGTTCCCAGAACTAGGTGTCCGGTTTCAGCAGCGGTCAGTGCTAAACGGATGGTCTCCAGATCACGCAGCTCTCCGACCAAAATCACATCCGGGTCTTCACGCAGCGCGCTACGCAGCGCGTCGGCAAAGCTATGGGTGTCGCGGTGCACTTCGCGCTGGTTAATCAAACAGCGCTTGCTGGCGTGGACAAACTCAACCGGGTCTTCAATGGTCAGAATGTGCTCATAACGGTGATCATTAATGTAATCGATCATCGCGGCCAGCGTGGTGCTTTTGCCCGACCCCGTGGGCCCTGTTACCAGCACCAAACCCCGCGGCAACATCGCTAAGCGTTCAAACACTTCACCGAGACCCAGGGTTTGCATGGAGAGCACTTGATTGGGAATGGTGCGAAACACCGCCCCCGCACCGCGCGCTTGAGTGAAAGCATTCACGCGAAAGCGTGCGACTCCCGGCACTTCAAAGGAAAAATCAATTTCCAGATGCTCTTCATAGTCGCGCCGCTGGCGATCATTCATGATGTCGTAGATCAACTTGCGCACATCGTTATTATCGATAGCGGGCACATTGAGCCGACGAATGTCGCCATCAACACGTATCATGGGCGGCAAACCTGCCGAAAGGTGCAAGTCAGAGGCATTCTGCTTTGCCGAGAATGCTAGCAGTTCGGTAATATCCATCTCTCTTCCCAGCTGCGGTAAGGTGCTTGAGTATGACAGACATCGCGCTTAACGAGTCACTCGCCTCTTCATACGATCAGGCCCGCGAACGCTTGCGTAATGCTTTAGAAAGCGCTGGGCGCGCCCAGGATGCGGCCCAGCTGCTGGCGGTCAGCAAGACCAAACCGGCGGCGATGATTCGCCAGGTTTGGCAGCTTGGCCAGCGTGAATTCGGTGAAAACTATCTGCAGGAAGCGCTGGAGAAGCAGGCTGAGCTGGCTGATCTTGACGGCATTGTATGGCATTTCATCGGGCCGCTGCAGTCCAACAAGACCCGTTCTGCGGCCGAACACTTTGACTGGGTGCACAGTGTCGACCGGCTAAAAATCGCCAAGCGCCTGAGCGAACAGCGCCCGACGCACCTTGCGCCGCTTAATATCTGCCTGCAGGTTAATATCAGCCGCGAAGAGAGCAAAGCCGGTGTGCTGCCCGAGGAGCTGGAGGCATTAGCCAGGGAAGTTGCCACTCTGCCTAACCTGAACCTGCGAGGCTTAATGGCGATTCCCGCCCCGGCAAAGGGTATCGAGGCGCAGCGCCAGCCATTAGCCGCGCTGCGCGAGGCGTTCACTGCACTGCAGAAAGCCTTACCCGAGGCGCCGCTTGATACGCTCTCGATGGGCATGAGCGACGACTTAGAGACGGCAATACTTGAAGGCGCCACGCTGGTGCGTTTAGGTACCGCAATTTTCGGCGCCCGCCAGACGGCTTAGGCAAATAACGATATGCTGCAGCTTACACATCACTGAGCCAACGTTTACTAAAGGGACACCTATTATGGCGAACAAGATTACCTTCATTGGAGCCGGCAATATGGCCAGCGCCATTATCGGCGGCCTGATCGACAGCGGCGTTGCACCCTCTACGATTACCGCCACCGCGCCGAAAGAGAGCGAACTGGCAGCGATTAAACAGCGTTTAGGCATCAATACCGACACCGACAACAATGCGGCGGTGTCTGAGTCTGATGTGGTAGTGCTCGCGGTGAAGCCGCAAATCATGCGCGGCGTATGCGAAGCGCTGCGCGAAAGCGTTCAGCGCCAGCAGCCGTTGGTGATTTCGATTGCGGCTGGCCTGGATGCCGACACCATCGACCAGTGGCTAGGCGGCCAAAATGCCATGGTACGCTGCATGCCCAATACGCCCTCGCTGGTCGGTTACGGCGCCAGCGGCCTCTACGCTAATGCCAAGGTTAGCGACGCTCAGCGCGACGTGGCCACCCAGCTCATGGAAGCGGTCGGCATTGTCGAGTGGGTAGAAGAAGAAGCGCTGTTAGATGCAGTCACCGCCGTTTCAGGCAGTGCCCCGGCCTACTTCTTTTTGATGTTTGAAGCCATGGAGGAAGCCGCGGTTAAGCTCGGCCTACCTGCCGCCACCGCGCGCCGCCTCGCTATTCAAACCGCGCTGGGTGCCGCCACCATGGCCCAACAGAGCGATAAAGACCCCGCCACGTTAAAACAGAACGTGATGTCGCCGGGCGGCACCACCGAGCGTGCTATTCAGCACATGGAAGAGGCACAATTGCGCACCACGATTGCCGACGCCATGCAGGCCTGCGCTGACCGCGCCCAGGCAATGGCCAAGGAACTAAGCGGAGACTGAGATCACCGCTCAGTAACGCAGCAGTTCAGCAACGGATCATCAAGGAGACTCTATAATGGGCAATGAATTGGGCAGTGCAGGGTTAATGCTGGTAAACACCCTGATCAATATTTATCTCTTTTTACTCATGCTGCGTTTTTTGCTGCAGGCGTCGCGGGCGGATTACTACAATCCGTTAAGCCAGTCGGTGGTTAAGATTACCCAGCCGGTGGTGGGTCTGTTTCAAAGCTTTTTAGGCCCCGTTGCGGGCCGCTTCGACCTGGCGACGTTAGCGGCAGGCTTTGTCTTAAAAGTGGTCAGTATCATCGCCATCTTTATGGTCATTGGCGTGGGCATGCCGCCCATTCCCGGGCTGCTCATCGCGGGTGTGGCGGCCTTGGCGAATGCGATTTTAAAAATCTACTTCTTCGCCATGATTGTGATGATTATTTTGAGCTGGGTGGCGCCGAATGCCAGCCACCCAGGTGCGCTGCTCGTTATGCAGTTGGTGGAACCGATTATGGCCCCGGTGCGCAAAGTAATCCCGTCGCTGGGCATGATCGACCTCTCGCCAATCGTGGTGTTTATCGCCATTAACCTGATCGATGGCTTGGTGGTCGGCTCCCTGATTCGTGCGGCGGGCATTTCCGGCGCGCTGGTCGGGCTGTGATGGCGACTGCCAACCCCGTACTTGAAGATCTAATTCAGTCGCACTCTTTCAGCAGGACTAGCGCCTTCAATGCCTGATTCAGATACACTTGCGTTTGCAGACCGACCGGCGGGCTCCGTCGGCCTGGTCACCCCGCACGTGGCACGCTTCGACACGCCGCTCGCCCTCGCCTGCGGCAAAGTATTGCCTGCCTACGAGTTGATTTACGAAACCTACGGCACGCTCAATGCCGAGCGCAGCAACGCTGTGCTGATTTGCCACGCGCTCTCAGGTCACCACCACGCCGCGGGCTATCACAGCGAAGAAGACCGCAAGCCCGGCTGGTGGGATGCCCATATTGGCCCCGGCAAAGCGATCGACACCAACCGCTTTTTTGTTGTGTCACTCAATAACCTGGGGGGCTGCCACGGCAGCACCGGGCCGGTCAGCCACAACCCCGACACCGGCCGCCAGTGGGGGCCTGAATTCCCCATGGTCACGGTCAGCGATTGGGTGGCCAGCCAGGCGCGGCTTGCCAACCACCTGGGGATTGAGCGCTGGGCCGCCGCAGTCGGCGGCAGCCTGGGCGGCATGCAAGTGATGCAGTGGACAATGACTTACCCGGAGCGGGTCGCCAACGCCGTAGTGATTGCCGCCACACCGCGACTCTCAGCACAAAATATCGCTTTTAACGAAGTGGCCCGCCAGGCGATACGCTCCGACCCTGAGTTTTTCGATGGCTGGTACGCTGAGCACGACACCGTGCCGAAGCGTGGGCTGAAACTGGCGCGCATGGTGGGGCATATCACCTACTTATCGGAAGATGCCATGGGCAGCAAATTTGGCCGTGATCTGCGCAGCGACGACCTTCACTTCGGCTTCGACGTCGAGTTCCAGGTCGAGTCCTACTTGCGCTATCAGGGCGACACTTTCTCCACTGCCTTTGACGCCAATACCTACCTGCTGATGACCAAAGCGCTGGACTACTTTGACCCTTCCGCCACTCACGGGGGCGACTTAGCCAACGCTCTGTCGCCCGCGCAGTGCCCATTTTTGATCGTTAGCTTTACCACCGACTGGCGCTTTCCGCCCTCGCGCTCCCGCGAGCTGGTTGATGCGCTCACCCGGGCAGGCAAATCGGTCAGCTATGCCAATATTGAGTCACCCCACGGGCACGATGCGTTCCTGCTCTCTGAGCCGCGCTACGACGCTATCGTCAGCGCCTTTATGAACCGCGCCGCCCGGGAGTTGAATCTCCCCCAGCTGGTCAAACAAGAGCTGGAAACGGAGGAGACGCCATGATGCGCGCCGATCTCGAACTAATTTACGACTGGGTGCCCGAAGGCGCTCACGTGCTGGACCTTGCCTGTGGCAACGGCGAACTGCTGGAGACGCTGGGTCGCAATAAAGGCGTGACCGGCTACGGCTTAGAGATCGACCACGACGGCATTAATGCCTGCGTGGAACGTGGTGTCAGCGTGATTGAGCACAACCTGGACGACGGCTTAAGCAGCTTCTGCGACAACAGCTATGATCAGGTGATCATGACCCAGGCGCTGCAGGCGCTGCGCCGCCCGGACAAGATGCTCGACGAAATGCTGCGCGTGGCCGAAGAGGGCATTATCACCTTCCCCAACTTCGCCTACTGGCGCCACCGTGTGCATTTGGGCCTGCGCGGCTATATGCCGGTCTCCAAATCGCTGCCCCACGCCTGGTACGACACGCCCAACATTCACCTCTCCACGTTTAACGACTTTGAGCACCTATGCCGCGAGAAGGGTCTGATGATTGTTGATCGCGCGGTGGGCGTGGGAGATCATCAAGGTCACTGGAAATCGCGGCTATGGCCCAATCTATTTGGTGAGATTGCCATTTTCCGCGTACGCCGCCGCTAGGTTTACAGCCTGTTTAACCATTACCCAAGGAGCCACGCCATGCTACGCAGATTAATGATCGGTGCCGCTCTTGTCGGCACGCTGTTCGCCGCCGCTGGGGCCCACGCTGAGCAGTTCGTCAGCGTGGGCGATTACGAGATTCACTACAGCGCAGTGAACAGCAGCTTTTTAACCCCAGAGGTGGCCCAGGCGAACAGTATTCAGCGCAGCGCCAACCGTGGGCTGGTCAATGTGAGCGTTCGCGAGCGCCAGGAAGATGGCAGCACCCGCCCCGTTAACGCCAGCGTGCAGGGCCACGTCAGCGGCTTAACCGGCGTTCAGGAGTCGCTCAGTTTTCGCACCGTGCATGACGGCGATGCCACCTATCACTTGGCACCGTTTACCATGCGCGAAGATGAAAGCATGCGCTTTGAATTAAGCGTGCGCTACGACCGCAACGCCGCCCCCGAGCCCGTGAACTTTATTCAGCGTTTTTATATTGATCGCTAAACCGCACAGGCAGGTGGCGGGTTAACCTTACACCAATGGGGCGCCCCTGCTCCCACTCCACTTCAATGCCATAGGCCAGCACTTCCACCCCGCTGGCCGCAGCCTCCGCTAGGGCTGCCGCGTAAGTCGCGTCAATATGCGCAGCGGCGGCCACGTCAGCAATGCCTTCATGGGCGACACAAAACAGCAGCACCGCCCGTTCGCCCTGCTCCGCCAGCACTCGCAATGAATGCAGATGCTTGGTGCCACGCACGCTCACCGAGTCAGGAAAGTAGCCGTGGCCGTCCTGCTCTTTTAGGGTGACCTGCTTAACCTCGATATATGCCCGCCCCCGTTCTGAATCGTCCAGCCTAAAATCGAGCCGGGCATCGGCCACTTTTACCTCTCGGCGCAGCGTGGCGTAGCCTGCCAAGGGCGCTAACTCGCCCGCCTCTAACGCCGCCTCCACAATGCGGTTAGCGCGGCCGGTATGCACCGAGGCGAGCGCTACCTCCCCATCGGCCTGGGGTAGCTCGATAAACTCCCAGGTCCAGGCAAGCTTGCGCTTAGGGTTATCGCTGGGTGATAGCCATACCCGGCACCCCGGCACGTTCACCGCCTTCATAGAGCCGGTATTGGGGCAGTGGGCGACTACCTCGCGACCATCATCCAGGCGTACATCGGCTAGAAAGCGTTTGTAGCGTTTAAGTAGCGTGCCCGGTACCAACGCTGGATAGCTCAGCATCACAGCCTGCCCACAAAGCGGGCAATCCGCGCCACTGCCTCTTCCAGGCGGGCCACATCATTGGTGAAGGCGATGCGCACATGGTGTTCGCCGCCACGCACGGCAAAATCGATGCCGGGAGTAATCGCCACGTTCTCCTCTTGCAATAAGCGCTCGCAGAAGGCCTGGCTATCGCGGCTGTAGCGGGAGATATCCAGCCACAAATAAAACGCCCCCTGGGGCGGGAGATCCGGCGCCAGCCCCAAGCCTGCAAGGCCCTCCAGCAGCACCTGGCGGCGCTCTTTCAGGGTTTCACGGCGCTGTTCAAGAATACCCCGGCACTCGGGCGTAAACGCCGCCAAGGCGGCATGCTGCGAAGGCGTCGCCGCGGCCAGAAACATGTTTTGCGCTAGCCGCGTTAATGGCTCTACCGCATGCTCTGGCGCCACCAGCCAGCCCAAGCGCCAGCCGGTCATACCGAAATACTTTGAGAAGCTATTGACCACAAAGGCGTTGGCGGAGAGCGAGGTGGCCGACAGCGGCGCATCGTCGTAGTTGAGGCCCTGATAGATCTCATCGACAATCACCTCGCCTTCGCGCTCGGCGACCGCTGCCAGCACGGCAGAAAGCTCCTGCGCGCTCAACGTATGACCGGAGGGATTAGAGGGCGATGCCAGCATGGCGAGGCTCGTATCCTCGCGCCAATGCTGCGCTACCAGTGAGGCGTCTAACTGCCAGCCGCTCTCACGCCCCACAGAGACCGCATCAATTTCAGCCCCCGCCAAGGCCATAAAGTGACGGTTGCAGGGATAGTTTGGGTCAGCCATCAGCACCCGCGAGCCGGTGGCGACTAACAGCTGGCTGGCCAGCAGCAGCGCCCCGGAAGCCCCTGGCGTTACCAAAATACGCGCTGGTTCCACGGTAGCGTTAAAGTGCTCAGCGTAGTGCCCGGCAATGGCCTCGCGCAGCGCGGGTAAGCCAGCCGCTGGTGTGTAGCGCGTATGGCCGTTGGCAAGCGCCTGCTGCCCGGCCGTGATTATCGGCGCTGGAGTCGCAAAATCCGGCTCGCCCACTTCCAAGTGGATGACATCATGACCAGCGGCTTCCCGCGCCTGGGCCATTTCCAGCAAATGCATGACCCGAAAAGGGGCAACGTGGTCGACACGCGAATTCCAGGCCATAACGGCTCCTGTCTCTAGTCATTATTAAAACTGAGGTATCAGTAAAATAGGGGCATTATTAAAAGTTAACTAAAACATGGCCCTAGTCATATTCCAGACAAGACTATCATCGAAAAGGCACCATTATGCTTGCAACCCAGCCATTTTTCAGCTAAACAAGCATCCCTTTGGCGTGAGATCGTGACAGTTGCTCATGGTCGATCAGTAGTCACATATGTAAGGGGCAGTCCCATGCCAGTAGCAGAAAAGAAACCGGAAGCGTCCAAGTCCTTCACCCCCTATGAGCCAGCGCCGGGTGAAGAGTATATGAACGAGCAGCAGCTAGCGCACTTCCGACAGCTGCTGCTGGACTGGAAACAGGATCTCATGGAAGAGGTGGATCGTACCGTACGCCACCTACAGGAAGATGCGAACAACTACGCCGACCCCGCCGACCGCGCCACCCAGGAAGAAGGCTTTAGCCTGGAATTGCGCACCCGGGATCGCGAGCGTAAGCTGCTCAAGAAAATTAACGAGACACTGGATAATATTGACGATGATGATTACGGCTTCTGCGAAGCCTGCGGCGTTGAAATCGGCATCCGGCGTTTAGAAGCTCGCCCCACCGCTACGCTCTGCGTGGATTGCAAAACCTTGGCGGAACTCAAAGAGAAACAGCTGGGCGGCTGAGCGCTAAACGAACGTTCTATGGGAACGCGGGCACCTTAGGGTGCCCGTTTTTGTTAACAGCGCTTGCCTGAATCGCTTAGGACGACGCTATTATGAACGACTCAGTTCGCTACCGTGGCCGCTTTGCCCCTACGCCCTCAGGCCCGCTGCACTTTGGCTCGCTGGTCGCCGCCTTGGGCAGCTATCTAGACGCCCGTGCAGCCCAGGGGCAGTGGCTGGTACGTATTGAAGATATCGACCCACCCCGCTGCCCTGAAGGCGCGGCGAGTACTATCCTGCGCCAATTGGAGACTTTCGGCCTGGAGTGGGACGAAGCGGTGCTGTGGCAGCACACCCGCAGTGATGCTTACCAGCAAGCCTTAGACCGGCTTATCCAACTAGACCTTGCTTATCCCTGCAGCTGTTCCCGCAAACAGTGGCAGGCGTTTGACATCTACCCGGGCTGGTGCCGCGATGGCGTCTGCGAGCCTACTAAACCGCTGGCCTGGCGGCTGCGCAGCGACCGCGGCGAGCGCCCAATCCGCTGGCAAGACCGGCTGTTCGGCGAGCAGCAGTTTGACCCAGCGGAACTGGGCGATGTGGTATTAAAGCGCAAGGATGGCCTGTGGGCGTATCAACTGGCCGTCATCGTCGACGACGCCGAACAGCAGATTAGCGATGTAGTGCGCGGGCTCGACCTGCTTGATAACACTCCCTGGCAGCGCCAGTTGCAGGGCGCACTTCAGCTAGCGCAACCGCGCTACCTACACTTGCCGCTTATCGTCACCGCTGAAGGCCAGAAGCTATCGAAGCAAAACCTCGCCCCCGCCCTGGCTGAAGATGACCACGGTGTGCACCAGCAGCTCTTTCAAGCCCTGCAAGCGCTTGATCAAGCGCCGCCCCAAGACCTCGCAGCAGAGCCCCCGGCGACTCAGCTACACTGGGCGGTAGCCAACTGGTCACTTGAACAACTGCGCCCCACCCAGCACCGTTCAATACCGCTTTCCATGCTGCCCTCTTCACCATCAGGAGATTGATATGTACGTCTATCGCATCATGCTGTTTTTGGTGTTTGGCGGATACCTGCTCTCTCCGCTGCTAATGAACGGCTGGAGCGACCCTACGGCTGCCTGGTACCGGCCGTTTGCGATTTGGGGCGGCTTGATTGCGCTAACCCTGTGGCTGGAGCAGAAGAGGAAGCTTGATGAACGTTGAGGTGCACGTTGAGATAGTCGGCGTCCTACTACTGGGGCTAGGCTATCTGGGACTACTGTTTGGCTGCGGCTTTGCAGTAGAGCGCGGCTGGGTTCCGGTGCGTATTACACGCCACCCAATTGTTTACACCCTTGCCCTGGGGGTTTACGCCAGTGCCTGGGCAATTTACGGCAGCGTGGAAATGGCCGCCCACGCAGGGTTTGGCTACCTGGCCTACTACCTGGGCGCAGCGGGGGCCTTTTTGCTCGCCCCGGTGCTGTTAGTGCCGATCCAGCGCATCACCCGCACCTATCAATTGACCTCGCTGGCAGATCTATTTGCCTTTCGCTTTCGCTCGCGGTGGGCGGGTACGCTGGTGACTATCGTCAGCCTACTAGCGGTGCTGCCACTGCTGGGCATTCAAGTCCAAACCCTCAGCGAAGCCATCAACATCCTCACCGCCAGCCAAGCGGGGGGTAGCGTTGCGCTGCTCTTTTGTGCCGTTATTGCCGCCTTTGCAGTGATTTTCGGCGCTCGCCACAGTCAGACTCACGGCAGTCACGACACCCTACTCAGCGCCATTGCATTTGAATCCATCGTTAAGCTGCTGGCCATGCTGGGGCTTGGTGCGGTGGCGCTATGGATGGTGTTTGACGGCCCAGGCGATATGCAGCTGTGGCTGGAAGGCCCCGGTGCTATCCTCCAACAGCAGACACCCCAACTTGACCCTGCACAGTGGCGAACCCTACTGCTGTTGTTTTTTGCCGCGGCCTTTATGATGCCGCACCTATTCCATATCAGCTTTGCGGAAAGCCTGTCGCGGCATACCCTGCTGCAAGCCAGCTGGGCACTGCCGCTGTTTCTACTGTTAATGGCGCTGCCGGTGCCGCTGATCTGGTGGGCCGCTCAATCGGTTAATCCCGACATCCCCATCGCCGCTTATGCCGCCTACTTGATGACCGAGCACTGGTGGGTCGGGGCTCTGGCGTTTATCGGCGGGTTAGCCGCCGCCAGCGGCACCATGATCATGATTGCGCTGGCGCTTTCCGGCATGGTGCTGAACCATATCGTGCTGGTAGCGAGGCCACCCGAGGCACGCAGCGACCTCTATGGTTGGCTGCTATGGCTACGCCGTGGCTTAGTCGTTGCGGTGATTATCGGCGGCTGGTTGTTTTACCAGTGGGTAGGGCGCTACCACGGCTTAATCGGCCTAGGGCTCGCCGCGTTTGTCGGCATGGCCCAATGCCTGCCCGGTATGCTGGCGCTGCTCTACTGGCCCGGCGCTAACCGTAAAGGCATGATTGTTGGCCTGATCGCAGGCGTCGTCGTGTGGCTGTGGGGCCTATGGCTGCCGCTTATGTTCTCGCTCCCCGTACCGACGCTACCCTTTACACCGTTTACGCCCGCCAATGCACCGGTTTGGTATAACGTCACGCTGCTGTCGCTGGCGGTCAATATCCTGCTGCTGATTGTGATATCGCTGTTTACGCGGATTTCTGAAGGGGAGCAGTCCGCCGCGGAAGCGTGCTCAGTGGATGCGGTTATCCGCTCGAAGCGCTTTCCGCTGGAAGCCGCGACGGCGAGTGATTTTGCTAACCATTTAGCCCAAGCGCTGGGCGACGAAGCCGCCCAACGCGAAGTCGCCCGTGCCTTGAAAGCGCTCAACTTAACGCCCCAGGAGCGGCGCCCCTACGCTCTGCGCCGCCTGCGCGACCGTATTCAAGCCAACCTCTCGGGGTTAATGGGGCCTTCAGTGGCACGAGATATCGTTGACCGCTACCTGCCCTACCGCCACGATGACGCCCCGGAAACCGACGATATTCACTTTGTTGAAAGTCGCCTGGAAGCCTACCGTTCGCGGTTAACGGGGCTAGCCCAGGAACTCGACGGCTTGCGCCGCCACCACCGCCAAACCCTGGCCTATCTGCCCGTGGGGCTGTGCGTGCTAGGCGATGACGATGAACTACTAATGTGGAATCAGGCGCTCTCGCAGCTCTCGGGGATTAGCGGTGAAAGCGTGATCGGCTCGCGCCGCGATAGCCTACCCGCCCCCTGGCCCAGCTTGCTGGGCAGCGTGTTAGACGCGACGCCAGGCCCGCTCTACAAGCAGGCGGTGACGCTGCACGGCAAGGATTACTTTCTGACCCTGCACAAAGCGATTCTCAGCGGCCACGACAGCCGTGGGGGCAGCGTGATTTTGATTGAAGACCATACCGAAATGAAGTGGCTGGAAGACGAGTTGGTGCATGCGGCGCGCCTCGCCTCCATTGGCCAGTTGGCTGCCGGGGTCGCCCATGAAATTGGCAATCCGATTACCGGTATCTCGTCGCTGGCGCAAAACCTACGCTACGACACCAACGACCCTGTGCTGCTGGAAACCGCCGATCAGATCCAGCAGTTGACCCAAAGAGTGACTAAAATCGTCAATTCATTGGTCGGCTTTGCCCACGGTGGGCGCCAAACGGTGCCGCTCCCCGCCTCCCCCGTGGCGCTCGCATCAATTAGCGAAGATGCACTGCACTTGATCCACCTCGCCCGCTCGGGAGAGGATGTTACCTTAACTAATGAGATACCCGACGACTTGGTGGTGCGCGGCGATGCCCAGCGGTTAACCCAAGTGATGGTCAACCTGCTGAGCAACGCCAGGGATGCCTGCTACCAGGAGGGAGAAGTGCATATTAGCGCGGGGCGCCACCAGCAGCTTGCCTGGTGGCGAATAACCGATAATGGTCAGGGTATCGATCCACGGGTGCGCGACCACTTATTTGAGCCTTTTACCACCACTAAGCCAGCAGGCGAAGGCACCGGCCTGGGTCTTTCACTGGCTTATCAGATTATCAATGAGCACCAGGGTAAAATAGAGGTGGCCTCGCCACCGCCCGGACAGCCTCGCGGCACAGCCATTACGTTATGGCTGCCGCTTTACCAACAGGATGATCAGCCAGCCCATGCCCAGGATTCTGATTGTTGAAGATGAAGCGATTATTCGCAGCGCGTTAAAGCGCCTGCTGGAACGCCACGACTATACGGTCAGCGAAGCAGGCAGCGCTGAGGAGGCCAACCAGCTTGAACTCAAAGGGTTCGACCTCATCATCAGTGACCTGCGCCTGCCGGGCGAGCCGGGCACCACGCTGATCGCGGCTTCAAGCCCCGTACCGGTTCTGATCATGACCAGCTACGCCAGCATGCGCTCTGCCGTGGAGTCGCTCAAACAGGGCGCCGTGGACTACGTTGCCAAGCCCTTCGACCATGCGGAGCTGCTGGAAACCGTTGAGCGAATTCTGCACAAGCAGTCGATGCAGCAGAGCCCACCGCCGGATATCACCGATGCCGGCGGCGGCCGCCAGACCATGATCGGCAACTGCGTTGCCATGCAGCAGGTCTACACCCGCATTAGTAAAACCGCCCCCGCCGATGTCACCGTACTGGTTCTGGGCGAGTCGGGCACCGGCAAGGAGCTGGTGGCACGTGCGATTCACCAGCAGAGCAAGCGCGCCAAAGCGCCGCTGATCTGCGTCAACTGCGCGGCGATTCCTGAAACACTGATCGAATCCGAACTGTTTGGCCATGAGAAAGGGGCTTTTACCGGCGCCAGCGCTGCGCGCACCGGGCTGGTCGAAGCCGCCGATGGCGGTACGCTGTTTTTGGATGAGATTGGCGAACTGCCGCTGGATGCCCAAGCACGGCTGTTACGTGTACTCCAGGAGGGCGAAATCCGTAAAATTGGCTCGGTGGAAACCCGCCACGTTAACGTCCGGCTGATTGCGGCCACCCATCGCGACCTGCGGGCGCTGTCAAAAACCGGCGAATTCCGTCTCGATCTTTACTACCGCCTGAACGTGATGCAGATCGAGCTGCCGCCGTTGCGCGAGCGCGAGGATGACGTGCTCGAGATCGCCGACATTCTGCTCGACAAAGCATGTAAGCGTCATGAACGGCCAGGCCTGCGTTTATCACGTGCTGCCCGCCAGGACTTGCGCGACTACCCTTGGCCAGGCAACGTACGCGAGCTGGAGAACGCCCTTGAGCGTGGCGTCATTCTTGCCGAGGGACATCTGATCCACCCGGATGATTTAGGTTTAGCGCCCATTACCGCTCGCCCTCATGCTCCGTCAACGACCATTCCCGCCGCCTCTGGCAGTGCAGATAATAGCGCTGAAGAAAATGAAGACGACCTCTCGTTAGAGGATTACTTTCAGCATTTTGTGCTTGAGCACCAAGACCAAATGAGTGAAACCGAGCTGGCACAAAAGCTTGGCATTAGCCGTAAAAATCTTTGGGAGCGGCGCCAACGGCTTGGCATACCGCGCAAAAAAACGGCCCGGCGCCCCGGCTAAACCCCTAGGGGCGCCTAGCTACCCGGACTCCTCGCGCCCTCTACGACCATTGTCTAATACACTGATTTAAATAAGAAATATCCCACTCCTTGCTACCCTGACACTGTTACCTTCCCACACAAAGCCGCGCACAAACGGGCCCAGAAGGGGTAACACTTTTTGCGCCGCTAAGTTCCTCCACGTTCAAAAAAACGCCAACCTTCTGAAATTTATAATTTATTAAATAGGTGGCACAGCGTCTGCAGTATTACTGGGTAAGAAAAACAAACTGGGCATAGCGGTAGGTCACCAACAAAAACAACATGACCTCACCCAGACCTGAGCCACAACAAAAACAACAGGGCCAGGTAGAGATAACGGTACTAACAATAACAACAGGCTTGAGTCTCATTACTTGCTTGCGCAGGCAACACAGGCGCAGCGAACAATAACAAAAGCAGCAAGTGGCCCGATAAGGACGCGACGTACAACATGACTTGGCATCCTAACAACAACAATAGCTGTCAGTGTGTACACCCCGGCGCCAATAATAATTCCCCGGGGGGAGAAAAGTTCGCGGTTGGATTATTGTTTTGAATACGAGGCGGTCGGAACGATTGCGATCCTAACGCCTACCGACTGCGGTGCGTATTCAGGGCGATGTGCCATCATGAAGAAAAACAGCAGCAGGGACGCTGATTAATCGCTTAATAGGGGAGGCTGTCTTAGCCTCCCCTTTCCGTGTCTGGACACTTGAGTTTATGCAAACCAGCGTCAAATGCTTTGCAAGCCTTGGGGGGTCGGATACACTCGGACATTAACTGTCTATGTTAGGTACTCATTTGACGTGCTTTTTACATAGCCATGTTACGCAATTCTTGACTTTTTTATGTACCCTGCGAGTTGAAATCGTCGCATGTTTAAAGGATTTACCCGTTTCCTACACAGCCCGGGGGAGCAATTGAAAACCTTGCTTGATCCCCAAGAGAGCACTACCAGCGCCCTTACTCCGCGCAACATCCCTCGGTCCGAGCACCCTGTTTCTCGCCAGCATATTAGTGATGCCGCGTTAAAAGTGCTTTATCGCCTTAGCGGGGCTGGCTTCGACGCCTATTTGGTGGGCGGCTGCATCCGCGATGCGCTGCTGGGCAAAATGCCCAAGGATTTTGACGTCGCCACCAACGCCACCCCCGAGCAGGTGCGCGATCTATTTCGTAACTCGCGCCTGATCGGCCGCCGTTTTCGGATTGTCCACGTGCGCTTTGGCCGCGAGGTCATTGAGGTCACCACCTTCCGTGGCAAACCCCAAGACGAGCATGGCGATCACATAGCCCACCAGTCAGATGAAGGGTTGCTGCTGCGTGACAATGTATGGGGCAATATCGAAGAAGATGCGCTACGTCGCGACTTCACCGTTAATGCGCTCTACTACAATATCGCCGACTTCAGCATCACCGATTTTGCCAATGGTGCCGAGGACATCAAGACCCGCACCCTGCGCCTGATTGGCGACCCGGCAACGCGTTACCGCGAAGACCCGGTACGCATGCTACGGGCGGTGCGCTTTGCGGCTAAGCTCGACTTCACCCTAGACCCGGCCACCGAAGCACCGATGTACGACCAGGCGCCATTACTGCTGCAGATTCCGCCTGCGCGCCTATTCGATGAAGTCCTCAAGCTGTTTATGTCGGGCCACGGCTTGGTCACCTTCCGGCTGCTTAGCCACTACGGCCTATTCGGCATGCTGTTCCCCGAGGCCGAAGAAGCCATGGCCGATGCCGCCTGGGCCGAAGAGCTGATTGAGCAAGCGCTGACCAACACCGATAAACGTATCGCTGAAGAGCGCCCCGTCACCCCAGCGTTCCTGCTGGCGGCGTTTTTATGGGCACCGGTCAAACATCGCCAGGAAGCACTGGAGCAGGAGGGCATGCCGCCCATTCCCGCGCTTCAAGCAGCCGCTCAACAGGTGGTATCCCGGCAGTTAGAGTTCACCTCGATTCCCAAGCGCTTTGGCATCCCGATGCGGGAAATTTGGGAATTACAGCAGCGCCTACCCCAGCGGCGCGGTAAAAAGGCCTTTCAAACCCGTGAACATTCGCGTTTCAGAGCGGGCTATGACCTGCTGCTGCTGCGCGAACAGGCGGGTGAGATACCGAGTGGTTTAGGCGAATGGTGGACGGCGTTTCAGCGCGGCGATGAGCACGAACAGCGGCGCTTGCTACAAAAAGTTGGCGGCGACCCCGCCAGCCAGGGCGATCGTCGTCGTAAACGGCGCCGTAAGCCGAGCGCGCCAGAGTAGTGGGTGCGCCTTCCCAGCTCGCCTATATTGGCTTGGGTAGCAATCTAGAGTCGCCTATCGAGCAGATTCGCGAGGCTCTCAACGAGCTGGCAAGGCTACCGCTAAGTCGATTGGTGGCAGCATCATCGCTTTACGCCAGCCGCCCGGTGGGGCCGCAGGATCAGCCGGACTTTATCAACGCGGTGGCCGCGCTGGAGACACAGCTCTCGCCGCTGGCGCTACTCGACCAGCTTCAGGCGTTAGAGCAGCAGCATCGCCGCCGCCGCCATCGCCACTGGGGGCCCCGCACGCTTGATCTTGACCTGCTGCTCTACGCTAATGACACTATCGATACGCCACGCCTACGCTTGCCGCACCCGCAAATGACTGCCCGGGCCTTTGTACTGCTCCCCCTCGCAGAGATCGCTCCCTCTCTAGACCTTCTCCAACAGCCGCTATCCACATGGCTTGAGCAAGTTGAGAACCAAGGCTTGGAACGCTTACCTAACGCCTAGTGTGCGGCTAACGCTACCATTTGACACAAATCTCGACACCGACACCCCATTCAGGTAACAATTGCCGGTTACGCCACTTCGCGCATGCAGGGATGCAGCATCAATAATGGTCGGCTGCCTATGTCGCAGCGGCCTCACGTAAAACATGAGAGCACGCCATGAAAACTGTCACCCTAAGCACGCTGCAGGCCTATAAGCAGGCTGGCGAGACGTTTAGCTGCCTGACCGCTTACGATGCCTCCTTTGCCCATGCGGCAAGCCAGGCAGGCATTGATGTCCTACTCGTCGGTGATTCGCTGGGCATGGTGCTACAGGGCCATAACAGCACCCTACCCGTCACTATTGAAGACATCGTTTACCACACCCGCTGCGCGGCACGTGGCAAAGGCCATAGCCTGCTGATGGTGGATCTGCCGTTTATGAGCAACGCCACCACCGAGCGCCTGCTGGAAGACGCCGGTGCCGTGATGCGTGCGGGGGCAGAACTGGTCAAGCTGGAAGGTGAAGCGTGGATGGCCGACGGTATTCGTGAATTGACGCGCCGTGGCGTACCGGTGTGTGCCCACCTGGGGTTAACCCCGCAAACCGTGCACCAGTTAGGTGGCTATAAAGTGCAAGGGCGCGACGCCGCTCAAGCGGAACGCATCATTAACGACGCAAAAGTTCTTGTCGAGGCGGGCGCTTCGGTGATTCTGCTCGAATGCGTTCCTGCCAGCCTGGGCAAAGCGGTCACCGCTGCGCTGGAGGTGCCAGTAATTGGCATTGGCGCCGGGCCGGATACCGATGGCCAGATTCTGGTGATGCACGATGTGCTGGGCGTCACCCACGGACGCACGCCGCGCTTTGTGAAAAACTTTATGGTTGAGGCGGACAGTATTCAAACTGCGTTTCAGCGCTACCATGAAGCGGTCAAAACACGCACTTT
Source organism: Halomonas sp. AOP13-D3-9 (assembly GCF_052379125.1). Taxonomy (NCBI): domain Bacteria; kingdom Pseudomonadati; phylum Pseudomonadota; class Gammaproteobacteria; order Oceanospirillales; family Halomonadaceae; genus Halomonas; species Halomonas sp. AOP13-D3-9. The sequence continues at coordinate 21,679 of NZ_JBQSYH010000002.1, forward strand.
CCCAGCCCAAGAGCACTGCTTTTAAAGATGACGGTTAAGGCATCTCGTCTATCGACCACCTTTTGTCACTCATACGAAACGACTATGCGCACTTTGCGAGACATTGATCAGCTCCGCAGCACGCTGCGAGATTACCGCCAACGCGGCCAGCGTATTGCCCTGGTGCCCACCATGGGCAATCTCCACGCAGGCCACCTAGCGCTGGTCGCCTGTGCACGCCAACACGCCGATATCGTGGTCGCAAGCCTGTTTGTCAATCCGATGCAGTTTGGCCCAGGCGAAGACTTAGACGGCTACCCGCGTACCTTTAATGCCGATCAAGCGCAGCTTATCGAGGCTGGCTGCGACGTGCTGTTCGCCCCGGCGGCGAGCTCGCTCTACCCTAACGGCTTGGACGCACAGACCCGCGTGCATGTGCCCGTGGTGGGCGAAGGGCTGTGCGGCGGCTCACGCCCCGGCCATTTCGACGGCGTCTCCACCGTGATCAGCATGCTGTTTAATCTGGTGCAGCCAGATATTGCCTGCTTTGGGGAGAAGGATTACCAGCAGCTTGCGGTGATTCGTAAGCTGGTGCGCGATCTGCACATGCCCATCGAAATTATCGGCGTGCCCATCGTGCGCGCAGAAGATGGTTTGGCACTGTCATCGCGTAACGGCTATTTAAGTCGCGAGGAGCGCGCCATTGCCCCTGTGCTCTACCGAACGCTGTGTACACTACGCGACGCACTGGAACACGGCGACGCTATCGACAAGGTACTACACCAGGGTAAAACCGCGCTGTATGATGCGGGCTTTACGCCGGACTACCTGGAATTGCGCGATGCCTCGCTCGCCCCGGTCAGCCCAGCGACTCGCCAGGCAGTACTGCTGGCCGCCGCCAAACTAGGCCCGGCGCGATTAATCGATAACCTCACGGTTCAGCTCCCGAACAGCGCTGCCACGACTATGAGCGAATAAACCAACAACGAGGAATACAGGAACTCACAATGCACACCATTATGCTCAAAGCCAAGCTGCACATGGCTCGCGTCACTCACGCGGTACTCAACTACGAAGGCTCCTGCGCCATCGACGGTGACCTGCTGGACATGGCGGGCATTCGTGAAAATGAGCAGATCCAGATTTACAACGTCGAGAACGGCGAGCGCTTCACCACTTACGCTATCCGCGGCGAGGAGGGCTCCAAGCTCATCTCGATCAACGGCGCGGCGGCCCATCTTGCCGCCCCTGGCCACCGGATCATTATCTGCAGCTACGCCCACTACTCCGAAGCCGAACTGGAAAACCACCAGCCTGCGCTGGTGTATCTGCAGGAAGGCAACCACGTCAGCCACACCAGCAATATTATCCCGGTGCAGTTGGCCTGATCACAACTGGCCTAATCTTAGCGCCTCTACTACTTTCCCCTGACGGGCCACATGTTGGCCCGTTTTTATTTGCCCATAAAGGTTTATTGCCGCAACGCACCACCTTCCCCTATGCTGAAGAGACGGCTGACACAGCACGAATAAAAGAGTACGGCTGCAGAGCACGCCTATCGGGCATCTGGCATCAGACTGTCTGTTAATTACTCCAGGAGTCATCTTATGCAAGAAGTAGTCATTGTTGCGGCACGCCGCACCGCTGTGGGCGCTTTCGGCGGCTCCCTCGCAGGTATTCCCGCGAGCGACCTCGGCGCCTTGGTGATCAAAGATATCCTCGCCTCAACCGGCGTTTCTCCCGATCAAGTTGACGAAGTACTGCTGGGCCAAGTGCTCACCGCAGGCGTTGGCCAAAACCCGGCGCGCCAAGCGGCTATCAAGGGCGGCCTGCCAGACTCAGTACCGGCCATGACCATCAACAAGGTGTGTGGCTCAGGCCTGAAAGCGCTGCATCTCGCGACTCAGGCGATTCGCTGCGGCGATGCCGAGCTGATTCTGGCCGGTGGTCAGGAGAATATGTCGGCCTCGCCACACGTACTCCCCAACTCGCGCAACGGTCAGCGCATGGGCGATTGGAAGGCAATTGATTCCATGGTGCACGACGGCTTATGGGATGCGTTCAACAACTACCATATGGGCATTACCGCCGAGAACTTGGCCGAGAAGTACAGCATCACCCGCGAAGCGATGGACGAGTTCGCAGCCGCGTCCCAGCAAAAAGCCGCGGCGGCGATTAAAGAGGGCAAGTTCAAAGGCCAAATCGTGCCGGTGGAAATTCCCCAGCGCAAAGGCGACCCGGTGGTATTTGATACCGACGAAAATCCACGCGAAGTCACCGCGGAGAAGCTTGGAGGCATGAAGCCCGCGTTCAAAAAAGATGGCGCCGTTACCGCGGGTAACGCTTCAGGGCTGAACGATGGCGCCGCGGTGGTTATGCTCTGCTCCGCCGAAAAAGCCAAGCAGCTGGGGCTTGAGCCGCTGGCGCGTATTGCCGCTTACTCCAACGCAGGCGTTGATCCTGCCATTATGGGTATCGGCCCCGCACCGGCTACCCGCCGCTGCTTGGAAAAAGCCGGCTGGAGCCTGGATGACCTGGACCTAGTAGAAGCCAACGAAGCCTTCGCTGCCCAGGCGCTCTCCGTTAACAAAGAACTTGGCTGGGATGTCAGCAAGGTCAACGTCAACGGCGGTGCCATTGCCCTAGGCCACCCCATCGGCGCTTCCGGCTGCCGCGTACTGGTCACCCTGCTCCACGAAATGATCGCCCGCGACGCCAAGAAAGGCCTCGCGACGCTGTGTATCGGTGGCGGTCAAGGTGTCGCGTTAGCGATCGAGCGTCCTTAAACGCCCCTCACCCTCGTTTGCTTAGCTAATAGCTAATGGAAAGCCCTCGCCATTAACGAGGGCTTTTACTTTCCTGATTGTGCCCCTAGACCTAATTGCCATGTGGCGCTATTATTATGCCATATGGCAATGATGGGTAGTAAAACAGATTAGGTAGTAAAACAGATAGTAAAGAAAGGGGTTTGCAATGAGTGTGGTCGAGCATCACCTAGATCATGAAGCGAATATCCTAGAGCGCACGCTCAAAAGGCTTATGGGTAATCGGACGACGGATACCCGATCGGCGTTCGACGTCCATGAAATGATTGAGAAGGGGCTGCCTTCCCAAGACATTCTTAGATTTATTGATTCAGTCAGCCTATTTAACGACAAGAAGATCGTGGTCAAAGTGATCGGCATTTCCGAACGCACTTTATATCGCCGTGTTAATAAACCGGAACCGCTGACTACCGAGCAGAGCAGCCGTACTTGGCGGTTTGCCGAGACGCTCACTAAAGCAGAAGACGTGTTCGGCGATCCAACAGAAGCCGAACGCTGGATGAATACACCAGCAATGGGGTTAGAGGGTCGCAAACCCATTGATCTGCTGACAACCCAGGTGGGTTATGAGTTGGTTGATGACTTTCTCACCCGTCTCGATTACGGGGTCTACACATAACCATGGCGAGCCGACCCAACTCTGGCGATATCTGCTTATGGCGGCTTGAGCGTCAGCGCCATGTAGCGACATGGGATAGCGGTATCGGCGCCGAACTCGGCGGTGGCCGCTGGAACTCAAAAGGCTGCGCAGCGGTGTACGGATCGCTCGACCCTTCCACCGCCATACTCGAAGTAGCCGCCCACAAAGGCTTTAAAGCTTTGGATACTATCCCTCATGTGCTTATCTGCGCACGAGTAATCGACCCCATGTTGGCCTATGCGGTATCCCAGGATGCACTCCCCAACCCCAACTGGCTTATCCCCGGCTCGCCTGGACTAGGCCAGCAAACCTTTGGCGACCGTCTTTTAGAGCAGCACCCATTCATCATTGTGCCCTCGACAGTCTCCCGCCACAGCCACAACATCGTTATGAATCCAGTGACGGCCAAAGGTTACTACGAGCTTGTTATTGAAGAGCCCTTTGCCTTAGATACGCGCCTCAATCCTCCAGGACATTGACCCTAGAAGCCTATCTAAATTAACACTGATCTACTGCGAATCCCTGTCCATCGAAGGCGCATACTCTTGACGCCATTGATCCGGCACCAACCGGCTGAAAGTTGTCACGGCAGCGTGGCAGTCATTTATGGCTTTTCAGCCAGTGAGCGTTAACCTTACTTTAACTAACAATCAGCAATAGGAAATAAGCGCTAAACCTCACACCAGCCTTTCCTTTCTTCGGGGCACACAATCAGGCCTCAGAGAGACCAAAACTAGGGCCTGCTGAGCAGGTTACCGAGCCACCGAATCACGGTTCGTATGGCATCATTCGGCTGGCGTGACGAGGTGACGATACGGTAGCTACCCTCCCCCAGCGCTGAAGCGCCGAAGGGTGAGACCAGTTGCCCCCTCAAGAGAGCATCGCTGACCAGCGGCGTGCGACCGATGGTCGTCCCCATTCCCCTGAGCGCCGCATTCATGACCATCTCCGAGGTATCGAGCCACAGCGCTTTTCCTGCGGGCTCGAGTCTACGCTTGGTGAAGGTTTCGAGTGCGGCAAAGGGCGGTATCGGGCTGGTCGTCGACCTAATGGGCGAGACAGCGCTTGTCGATGCACAGTGGCTTGCCCTGTTGGGACTGGTGGTGTTGCAGGTGGCGGCGCTGAGCTGGATGTTACTGGCCGGGCGCGCACTAATCGGCAAGGGTGTAGCCGGAAAGGTTACCGCTGACCAGCGTCCGTAGAGGGCTCTCAACTCCGAACAAATTGCATGTTTAACTCCCCGTCCCAGCCCGAAAAGCTTCCAAAAGCGCCCGGCCATGGGGCCACTCCCCTAATTGGCTGGCAGCATTGATATGTCCGCAGGCACCAACGTCAACAAAGCCTGCTTGCCACGCCTCCGCCATTTTTTTAGCGGAGGTGGTAGCGGCATAGGGGTCGTCGCTGCTGGCAATGACCAGGGCGGGAAACGGCATTGGCCTAGCGGGAGCGTTGCGGAAACTACTCGCTTCAGGCGGAAAAGCACTTGAGGCAGGGTCCGGCGTCGCCACTAGAAATGCACCACGCACTTGGGCCAATCGACGGGCTTTCTTGTCGTCGATATCGGCATCCAGTGCCCAGTGCGCCACCAGCAGGCACGACAAACTGTGGGCAACGAGCAGCACTGATTCTTCAGCAGCGTCAATAGCAGTATCTAATGCCTGCAGCCAGTCGGCTATATCAGGCTCATCCCAGGAGCTCGGTTGAAAGCGGTGGCTGTTTGGCAGCCGCTGCCCCCATAGTGTCTGCCAGTGGTCAGCATCAGAATTGCCGAGGCCGGGAAGCAACAGCAAACGAGTAGCAGATTTATCAGCGCTCATAACAAGGTTTCTCAGTTGGTCGATAGCACAAGAGAGACAAAATAGAGTTTACCGTTAGTTTAACGGCGTTTCTCCCCCACAATGCGCGATGGCGTGTTCAATACCAACAGCATCCCCATCAGAAATAGCCCCGAGGCTGCCCACATGGCGATGGGTAGACTGGTGCCATCAACGATACGCCCACCGACCATTGCGCCCAGGCCAATCGACATATTGAAGGTAAACGCCATCAAGGCCGTGGCGGCTTCGGTATTCGGCGCGGTGCGTAAAATCCAGGTTTGAATGCTCACCGAGACGCTGCCGAACACGGCACCCCACACCATAAGCAGCATCACGCCGCTGCTCGGTTGAACGCCCAGCAACGGGAACGCGGCCACAACGATAAGCAGCAGGCTGGGAATCGCCAGTACCGCACGGTAAGGGTGCCGCCCGGCGAACATACCCGCCGCAATGTTGCCCAGGATGCCTGCGGCCCCGTAGAGCAGCAGCAGGCTGCCCACATGACGTTGGGAAATACCGCTAATCTCCTGCAGGATAGGGCTAATAAAGGTGTAAGCGGCAAAGTGCCCCACCACGACAAAAGCGGTGGTTAACACCGCCACCCGTACACCACGATTGCTAAATTGCTGCGCCAGTACTCGCAGACGAACAGGTTCACGTGGTGGCAAAGGCGGCAGCCAACGCCACAGCGCAATGGCCGTTAACAGGCTAAAACCGCCCAGCGCCCCAAAGGCGACCCGCCAGTTGCTGAAATCGCCCAATAGCGTGCCCAGCGGTACGCCCAGCACCGAGGCTGCCGCGACACCACCAAAAATCATCGTCATCGCTTTAGGCACCTGTGCCTCCGGCACAAGGCGCGGGGCAATACTGCCCGCCACCGCCCAAAACCCACCAATGCTAAGCCCCACCAGCACACGGGCGGCAAGCAACAGGATAAAGCTGCTGGCCAATGCCGAGAGCACACTCCCGGCCACCATCACGACCATCAATACCGTGAGCATAATGCGCCGATCCAAGCGCCCCACCGCGACCGGCAGCAGCGGGGCTGAAAAGGCAGCGACCACGCCGGGCACGGTGACCATTAAGCCTGCCATGCCTGGAGTAACACCCATTGAAGAGGCCACCTGGGACAGCAGCCCAATCGGCAATTGCTCAGCAGTCACTAATAAAAAAATGCCGATCATCACGGCTACCACCGCCCACCAGCGCGGCGCTTGATCCTGCTCCATCGCGATTTACTCCCTGATTCTTTAAACCCTGACGATCAAACCTTACAAACAACACCGCCCTCGCAGCCGGGGCTACGAGGGCGGTATCAGAAACCTAACTAACGATTTAAATCACTCGTTTTAAATCATTCTTTTTAAATCGTCGCTTCGGTTTCCGCTGCTTCTGCTGCGAAAGCGGTTTTCTCTTCTTCAGTGATCTCTTTCATCGACAGCTTCACGCGGTTGCGGTTGTCGATATCAAGTACCTTCACAATCACGTCATCGCCTTCGTTCAAGAAGTCGCGCACGTTGTTAACGCGCTCGGCAACGATTTGCGAGATGTGCACCAGGCCATCGGTACCTGGCATGATGTTAACGAACGCGCCGAAGTCAGCAATGCGTACCACTTTACCCATATACAGCTTGCCGATTTCCGCTTCAGCGGTAATCGCCAGTACGGTGTCAATGGCGCGCTTGGCGGCGGCTTTATCTTCCGCGTAGATACGTACGGTGCCGTCGTCGTCGAGATCGATTGAAGCGCCGGTGTCTTCGCAGATTTTACGAATCATCGCGCCGCCTTTACCGATCACATCGCGGATCTTGTCGGGATCGATTTTGATCGTTGCCATGGACGGCGCGTTGTCGGAGACATCGCTACGGCTCTGGCTGATCACGACATTCATTTGCTCGAGAATACTCAGTCGCGCGGTCAGTGCTTGCTGCAGCGCGAGCTCCATAATCTCTTCGTTGATGCCTTCGATCTTGATGTCCATCTGCAGGGCGGTGACGCCCTCTTCGGAACCGGCAACTTTAAAGTCCATATCGCCGAGGTGATCTTCGTCACCCAGAATATCGGTCAATACCGCGAAGCCGTCCGGGTCTTTTACCAGACCCATTGCGATACCCGCCACCGGTGCTTTTAGCGGCACGCCTGCATCCATCAACGCCAGCGAAGAGCCACATACGGAGGCCATCGAGCTAGAGCCGTTAGACTCGGTGATTTCCGAGACCACGCGAATGGTATAGGGGAAGGTATCTTCGGATGGCAGCATCGCCTGTACGCCGCGACGCGCTAGGCGGCCATGGCCGATTTCACGACGCTTAGGGCCACCCATAAAGCCCGCTTCGCCTACCGAGTAGGGAGGGAAGTTGTAGTGCAGCATAAAGCGGTCTTTACGCTCGCCTTCCAGTGATTCAATTAACTGTGAGTCACGCAGCGTGCCCAGCGTTGCCACGGCAATCGCCTGGGTCTCACCACGGGTAAAGATGGCCGAACCGTGGGCTTTTGGCAGCACGCCGACTTCGATCGCCAGCGGGCGCACGGTCTGGTTGTCGCGACCATCAATACGCGGCTCGCCTTTGACAACCCGCGAACGCACCACGCGTTTTTCCAGGCTAGCAAAAGCACCTTTAACGTCATCTTTACTGAACTTGTCGTTAACCGGTTCGCCTTCATCGGCTGCCAGCTGTTCAATCGCCTGGTCTTTCAACTCAGCCAGTGCATCCTGGCGCTGCATTTTGTCGGTGATGCGGTAAGCATCGCCCACTTTAGCCTCAAACGCATCGGCCATAGCGGTTTTGAGCGCCTGGTTCTCTTCGGCGGCCTGCCACTCCCAGCGCGGCTTACCGGCTTCAGCAACCAGTTCGTTGATGGCGCTGATCGCTACCTGCATCTCCTGGTGGCCGAACAGTACGGCGCCCAGCATTTCGTCTTCAAGCAGCTCTTTAGCTTCAGACTCCACCATCAGCACGGCTTTTTCAGTACCGGCGACGACCATGTCCAGCTCAGAGGAGGCCAGTTCTTCAACGGTTGGGTTGAGGAAGTAGCCTTTCTCTTCGTTAAAACCAACGCGGGCTGCGCCGATCGGGCCACTAAACGGCACGCCAGAGATGCTCAGCGCTGCGGAAGTACCCAGCAGTGCGGCAATATCCGGATCGTGGTTACGGTCGGTGGAGAGAACGGTACAGACGATCTGCACTTCGTTCATAAAGCCTTTGGGGAACAGCGGACGGATCGGGCGATCGATCAGCCGCGAAGTCAGCGTCTCTTTCTCAGTGGGTCGTCCTTCGCGCTTAAAGAAGCCGCCAGGAATTTTGCCCACTGCGTAGGTTTTCTCCTGGTAGTGTACCGAGAGAGGGAAAAAGGGTTGGCTCGGGTTGGCCTCTTTACGAGCGACCACGGTACACAGCACGACGGTGTCGTCCATGGTAACCATGACAGCGCCGGTGGCCTGGCGAGCAATACGCCCGGTTTCGAGCGTGACGGTGCTACGACCGTACTGGAACGTTTTCTTTACCGGATTCACAGCGACTTCCTTCAGCATTATCAATATCTACTTGTCTATTCGTTTAGGTCGTTTTGACTGGTTACCATTCTAGGCGCTGGAACGCGATAGGGCTACCAGTTCCTGCTTGCCCTCAGCACTATTGAGATAAACCCGAAACATAAAAAAACGGGCAGCTCTTTATGAGCTGCCCGTTTCGAATCGTTGCCGTTAACGCTTAACGACGCAGACCTAAACGCTGGATCAGGGACTGATAGCGTTCGAAATCTTTACGCTTTAGGTAGTCCAGCAGCTTACGACGCTGGTTAACCATGCGGATCAGACCACGACGAGAGTGGTGATCCTGTTTGTTGGTCTTGAAGTGGTCCTGCAGGCCATTGATGTTGGCGCTCAGCAGTGCAACCTGTACTTCAGGGGAACCGGTATCGTTATCGCCGCGGCCGTATTCGGTGACGATCTCGGCCTTCTTCTCAGCGGTTAAAGCCATCTGTCTCTCCAGTAAGCAATATGCCTAAAAATGAATGGGTGAGACCACGCATATTTGCAGTCTCAAGCTGCTATTTTTTACTAGCTAGTTACTTTCCACTAGCGAGTTTCACGTAGACGGCTGCATCCTTGCAACGCTGTTTACGAGATAGCGACGGTACTTAACAGCCGCTTAGGCGCCACTTCCTGGGCACCTTTCACTACGCCAAGGCCGATAAACGTCTCGGCGTAATAAAGTCTGGCTACTTCGTCTGCGGCTAATGCGCCGGTTTCGAGAGCAGCGGGCTGGCCATGGGCCAAACGGGCGTGGGCGGTGTCGTCTACCGTCAGTAACGGCAAATGATCCACCAGCACATCCACGGGCATTAGCTCAGCTTCCAGTGCTGCCTGATCGGCCAGTGCTTCCAAGGCCTCTAGCGTCCACATCGCGTCGGCTAAAAAGGGCCCTGTTTTGAGCCTTCTTAGTTGACTGATGTGCGCGCCACAGCCGAGTGCCTGCCCAATATCTTCGGCTAACGTGCGGATGTAAGTGCCTTTACTGCAGCTTACTTCCAGCTCAAAAGCGCTGCCTTCAAACGCTAGCAGGCGCGCATCATACACGCTTACCCGCCGAGCTGCACGCTCCACGTGTTTGCCTTCGCGGGCCAACTCGTAAAGTTTTTTGCCCTGATGCTTTAGCGCCGAGTACATGGGCGGCACTTGGTCAATCTCACCGCGAAAGCGGGTGAGCACAGTTTCCACGTCATCGGCGCTTAAACTGGGAACCTCATGCTGCTCAATAATCGCGCCTTCCGCATCGCCGGTATCGGTGATCACCCCAAGCTCTATCCGGGTGCGATACACCTTGTCGGCTTCCAGCAAGTGCGACGAGAACTTGGTCGCTTCGCCTAGGCAGATCGGCAATAAGCCGGTTGCCATCGGGTCTAGCGTGCCGGTGTGCCCGGCTTTTTGGGCCTGGAACAGCCGACGAACACGCTGCAGTGCATGGTTGCTGGAAAGCCCCTTGGGCTTATCCAGCAGCAGTACACCATTAACCGGCAAACCACGACGTTGACGCGCCACTAGCGAGTTTCCTCACTTTGCTCGGCAGCGTCGTCTCCTTCTTCACTTTGATTGCGCGCGCGGTCAGTGGTGACTGCTTCATCAATCAGTGAAGAGAGTTGCTGACCGCGCACCACGCTTTCATCGAAATGAAAACGTAGTTCCGGCACGTGGCGTAGCTTGATGCGCTTGGCAATCTGGCTTCTTAGAAAACCGGCAGCGCGTTTAAGCACCTGCAAATTCTCTTTAATACGCTCGGGCTCTTGCTCCCCCAACAAAGTGACGTAGACGTCGGAGTAGCCAAGGTCACGGCTAACGGTGACACCGCTGACCGTGACCATGCCCAAACGTGGATCTTTCACTTCGCGTTGGATCAATACCGCCAGCTCCTTTTGGAGCTGGTCGGCTACCCGGTCGGTACGCTTAAATTCGCGCATGTTTAGCTCCTCGCAGCCTTACAGGCTACGCTCGACCTTCACTTGGTCGAAGACTTCGATCTTATCGCCGACTTGGACATCGTTGTAGTTCTTCACGCCGATGCCACACTCCATGCCGTTGCGCACTTCCTGCACATCGTCTTTGAAGCGGCGCAGCGATTCGAGCTCGCCTTCGTAGATCACCACGTCATCACGCAACACGCGGATCTTCTTATTACGATGCACGCTGCCTTCGATGACCATACAGCCAGCGATGGCACCAATCTTCGGCGCACGGAAGACGTCGCGTACTTCGGCCACACCAACGATCTCTTCTTTCCACTCAGGTGCGAGCATACCGCTCATCGCCTGCTTGACCTCGTCGATCAGCTGGTAAATAACGCTGTAGTAGCGCAGATCCAAGCCTTCACGCTCGATGATCTCACGAGCAGCGGCATCGGCACGGACGTTAAAGCCGACAACGATGGCTTCAGAAGCAAGCGCCAGGTTGGCATCGGTACCGGTGATACCACCCACACCAGAGGAAACCACGGCGACTTCAACTTCACCCGTAGAAAGCTCTTCCAGAGCGCCTTTGATCGCTTCCAGCGAGCCTTGTACGTCGGCTTTGAGGACGATGTTGACCTTGGCCACTTCGTCTTGGCCCATCTGGCTGAACATATTCTCCAGCTTGGCCTTCTGCTGACGCGCTAGGCGCACTTCGCGGTACTTGCCTTGACGGAAGTTAGCCACTTCGCGGGCTTTCTTCTCGTCAGTCACGACCATGAAGTCGTCACCGGCGTCCGGCGTACCGCCCAAGCCTTGAATCTCGACCGGCATGGCCGGGCCAACCTCATCGACTTGCTGGGCAAGCTCGTTGGTCAGCGCACGTACACGGCCGTAGTGCAGGCCAGCAAGAACGATATCGCCTTTTCTCAGCGTGCCGTTCTGAACCAGTACGGTAGCGACCGGACCACGACCTTTATCAAGGCGTGACTCAACCACAACACCTTTACCGGGTGCGGAAGGCACAGCTTTTAGCTCAAGTACTTCGGAGGCCAGCTGGATCGCTTCCAGCAGCTCTTCCATACCTTCACCAGTCTTGGCCGACACGTGAACAAACTGGGTGTCGCCGCCCCACTCTTCCGAGATCACGCCGTGCTGGGAAAGCTCATTTTTGATGCGATCAAGATCGATACCATCTTTATCGATTTTATTGACCGCCACGACCATGGGCACTTCGGCAGCTTTAGAGTGCTCAATCGCCTCGATGGTTTGCGGCATAACGCCGTCATCCGCCGCGACGACCAGGATGACCACGTCGGTCGCCTTGGCACCGCGGGCACGCATGGCGGTAAACGCCGCGTGGCCTGGGGTATCCAGGAAGGTGACGCCACCGTGATTATCTTCCACGTGGTAGGCACCGATATGCTGGGTAATACCGCCGGCTTCACCGGTTGCCACCTTCGCTTTACGGATGTAATCGAGCAGCGAGGTTTTACCGTGGTCAACGTGACCCATTACCGTTACAACGGGTGAGCGGGTAATCTCTTCGCCTTCATAGGAGATGCCTTCGAGCATTTCCGTTTCCAGCGCGTCATCTTTCACCAGCTTCGGCGTATGGCCCATCTCTTCCACCACGATCGCAGCCGTATCCTGATCGATGGTTTGGTTGATGGTCACTGCCGCGCCCATGTTGAACATGGCCTTGATGACTTCATTGGCTTTGATCGACATTTTGTCGGCCAATTCCGCCACGCTGATCGATTCAGGGATCGATACTTCACGCACAATCGGCTGAGTCGGTTTCTGGAAAGCGTGCTTGCCGTTGCCGGTCTGGTTGCCACCACGGCGACCACCGCGACGTTGCTCGGCACGTTTTACCTTCTTACCGCCGCCACCGCGCTTGCGCTCTTCGCGATCACCACGATCTTCATCGTCACGACGACCCTTGGCTTTCGCTGCAGCTTTCTTCGGTGGCGCAGTACGACGGTCAGAGCGGCCTTCTTTAGGCGGCGCTGGCGGCATATCGTCACCGGACGGCGTGTCGTCGATTTCAAGGTTCGGCACCGGAATATCAGGCGTCGCTGGCGCTTTGGCGGCTCTTGGCGTTGATTCAGCCTCTTGTTTGCTATTCGCGGCGGCTTCAGCTTCTTTATTACTGCGCGCTGTCGCTTCAGCTACCTGTGCAGCTCGGGCTTTCTTCGCGGCAGCTTTTTCCTCGGCTTCACGCGCATCGGAAACCTTGCGCTCAGCTTCGGCTTCCGCCATATCGCCCACTAGCTGGCGCGGGCCGGTGTAGCTAGGCTCCGGTGCTTTCGGCTTCTCATCTTCAGCGCTTTTGACGTAGGTTTTTTTCTTACGTACCTGCACTTCGATGGTTTTGCCGCGCTCGCCGGTATTGATACGGCTGCGGGTTTTGCGCGTCAGCGTGATGCGGTTTTTGCCCGCTTCAGCGGTGTCGCTACCGCCGTGGCTCTTCTTCAAGAAACTCAGCAGCTTCTGCTTGTCTTCTTCAGACACCGCATCGCTTTCTGAAGCGTGCTTTAAACCCGCTTCTTTCATTTGCTCTAGTAGGCGAGGCACATCACGGCCCACCTTTCCTGCGAAATCTTTAACTGTCATATCTGACATATTGACCCTCCTCAGCCCGTGACCTGTTTACTGTGTGTTCGAATCCGATGCGTCATCGACTTCAAACCAGGGCGCACGGGCAGTCATGATCAGTGCCGCTGCGCGCGCTTCGTCTAACTCCTCGATATCGACCAGATCGTCGACAGACTGCTCGGCGAGATCTTCCATAGTGACAATGCCGCGACTGGCCAGAGTGAAGGCCAGGTGACGCTCCATGCCATCCATTTCCAGCAGGTCTGCTGCTGGCTGGGCACCGTCTAGCACTTCTTCCGAGGCAATGGCCATCGTCAGCAGCTCGTCTTTCGCCCGTGCGCGTAGCTGCTCTACCAAATCTTCATCGAACTCTTCGATTTCGAGCATCTCTTCCATCGGCACGTAGGCGACTTCTTCCAGGGTAGTGAACCCTTCTTCCACCAACAGGCGAGCGACATCTTCATCCACTTCAAGGTGCTGGATAAACGAGTCCACCAGGCTATCAATCTCTTGATCGCGCTTAGACTCTGCCTCTTCTTCGGTCATGACGTTAATCCGCCAGCCGGTAAGCTCAGAGGCCAAACGCACGTTCTGACCGCTCCGACCAATGGCCTGGGCAAGGTTGTCCTGCGCCACCGCCACATCCATCGCGTGGGCGTCTTCGTCCACTAGGATAGACCCCACATCGGCGGGCGCCATGGCGTTAATCACCAATTGGGCGGGATTATCGTCCCACAGCACGATATCAACACGTTCGTTTTGCAGCTCCGAAGAGACCGCTTGAACGCGCGAACCGCGCATACCTACACAGGCACCGACCGGATCAATGCGGCGGTCATTGGTTTTTACCGCAATTTTAGCCCGTGAACCGGGATCACGCGCAGCGCCTTTGATCTCAATCAACTGCTCAGCGATCTCTGGCACTTCAATTTTGAACAGCTCGATGATCAGCTCGGGACACGTCCGCGATAGCTGAAGCTGGGCACCGCGTGCGTCTGGGTCTACCTTGACCAACAGGGCACGTACCCGCTCGTTCATGCGGTAACGCTCACCGTGAATCATTTCATTGCGCGGCAAGAACGCCTCAGCGTTTTCGCCCAAATCAATGATCAGGCCGTCGCGAGTGGTCTTTTTAACGATGCCTGCGACCAGTTCGCCTTCGCGATCGGCATATTGGCGCACCACTTCAGCCCGCTCAGCTTCACGCACTTTCTGTACGATCACCTGCTTGGCGGTTTGCGCCGCAATACGTCCGAACGACGCATTTTCGATGCTTTTTTCCACCACATCGCCTAATTTAAGCGGCGGATCACGCTGCTCGGCGATGCTTTCTTTGATTTCGTAATCGGGCGTTTCGAATTCGTCATCTTCGACGACCGTCCAGGTGCGGAAAGTTTCATACTCCCCAGTACGACGGTCAATATGCACGCGCACATTGGCTTCTTCTTTTTCAAAACGCTTACGTGACGCGCTCGCAAGAGCGGCTTCGACCGCTTCGAAGATGACATCACGCGGGACGCCCTTCTCATTGGAGATCGCGTCAACGACCATTAAAATTTCTTTACTCATGCGTATGCCTCGCCAGAAAACCTATCCTTATGTGCATCACCCCGGCAGCCTGCCGGCAGCGCCGCCACCCGGTCAATCGTCGAACTGCGGTACAATGTGCGCAGAATCAATACTCTCAATAGGAAAGCAATACTCTTCGCCATCCAGTTGGATAAGTACTTCATCCCCCTCAACACCGACCAAAAGTCCTTGATACTTGCGCCGCCCGTCAAAGGCAGTGCGCAACTTGAGCGCGACGTGATGACCTTGAAAGCGGGTAAACTGATCCAGGGAATACAAGGGGCGTGCCATACCGGGCGAGGAGACTTCCAACCGGTACTCACCGGCAATGGGGTCTTCTACATCCATAACAGCACTGACTTGGCGGCTAATATCTGCGCAATCTTCCACGCTAACGCCACTTTCGCGCTCAATATAGATCACCAGCCGCGAATTTTTGCCCTGGGAAAGATGGTCGATGCCCCATAGCTCAAAGCCCATGGCAGCAACAACAGGTTCGATCAGCGCGTGAAGCGCAGCGTGTTTAGTGGCCACAGACAAAGCTCCTATAGCCGTTGCATCAGGCACCTGGCCAGGAGTTATTAGAAAAGCTAGGTGGCTGATTGGCGTTACTCGGGAATGTGTCTCCGCTTATCCGGACGACATCCGCTATTAAGATATTCTTGCTAGTCAAAAGCTGCTAACAAAAAGCCCCTTCACTGGAAGGGGCTTTTTAAAAGAAACCTTGTGTACCATTTCTTAAGTACTACTTCCAGTACCGTCTTAGCAACATGTAACAGGGCATACCCCAGACGACTGTTATTTTCCGATAAAACTTCAGAATAACAATCTAGAACACGTTACTAAAAAATGGTAGCGGGGACCGGATTTGAACCGATGACCTTCGGGTTATGAGCCCGACGAGCTACCAGACTGCTCCACCCCGCATCAATCTAGGTCGACGATAATAGACACTAAAGCCACTTACGTCAAGAACTACTTGCTTCAAGAACGACTTACTGAAAAAAGCCACTTACTTAAAGCTGTTTTTTGCCTCAGTTGCCAACGCTGGCCTACTGGTAACAAAAGAACATTCTGGGAAGCTGGCGAGCCAGCAAAACAGATGGTGCCGAAGGCGGGACTTGAACCCGCACGACCATACGGTCACTACCCCCTCAAGATAGCGTGTCTACCAATTCCACCACTTCGGCATCAGGGGAGGCTAAAGAAACTCTTTCTGTCTAAACAACGAGCACTACTTACTCGCTGCTTTCCTCTAGCACTGGCGCGGCATTATCCACGTCCGCAGGCCTGTCGTCAAGCGTTGGAACGCTTTGCTGCTGCTCGATCAGGCGCGAATCGGGAATACCCGCTTCTGGCGCCTGACCCGCTTGGGTAGCAAAGTAAGCTAGCGCCATTGAAGTGGCGAAGAAGCCCGCCGCCAAAATGCCGGTGGTGCGCGACAAAAAGTTACCGCTGCCCCGTGAACCAAACACGGTCTGTGATGCACCACCCCCGAAAGCCGCGCCGGCTTCGGCACCTTTACCCTGCTGAAGCAGGATGAGTACCACCAGGGCGACCGCAATCACCACATGAATCATAAGAATTGCAACTTGCATGGCGTTATCCTGCTGACTGACAAATGGCATAAAAATCATCGATCTTGAGTGAGGCTCCGCCCACTAGACCGCCGTCGATATCTGGCTGAGCGAGCAGCTCAGCCGCATTGCTTGCGTTCATACTGCCGCCGTAAAGCAAACGCAGTTGCTCGGCGAGCCCCTTATCGAAACCCGCCTGGTAGGCACGAATGCCTGCCATAACGTCCTGGGCCTGCTCAGGGCTAGCCGTACGGCCAGTGCCAATTGCCCAAACGGGCTCATAGGCAATCACAACCTGCTTGCGCTGATCAGGCTCTAAGCGGGACATGACATACCCCACTTGACGAAGCACCACTTCCATCGTGCGGCCTGCGTCACGCTCTTCTAGAGACTCACCCACACAGAGAATTGGCTTGAGCTCGACACTTAAGGCTGCCAAAAGACGCGCGAAAATTTGCTCATCGTTCTCTTTATAGAGCTGGCGTCGCTCGGAGTGCCCCACCAATACATAAGAGACCGCAAACTCTTTTAGCATACGGCCACTGACTTCACCGGTATGCGCCCCGGAGTGAATAGGGTTCAACGTTTGCGCGCCTAATGACAGCACCGTACCTTCAAACGCATGGCGCGCCGCATCCAAATAGGGGAACGGCGGAATAACCACGACATCCACGTTGGTTGGCGATACGGCGGCGGAGAAGGCCTGGCCGAATTCGTTAATCAGCGCCACGGAACCGTTCATTTTCCAGTTACCGGCAATTAAAGGCGTACGCATCGACTCTCCTCACTCAAGGTGGAGCGAAATGGTATAGGAGCGGCCTTGTCAAGACAACCGCTGTTATAACCACAAGCTGGGTTTACTAAACCAGTTTGCTGAACCAGTTTGCTGAACCGGTTTGCTTTCCCGGTTAGTTGAACACATTTAATTAAGTAGCGCCTGAACCTGACTGGCCAAGCCACGCGCCAATTGATCGACATCTAAATGGGCGCGCCCTTCCACCATCACACGAATGAGCGGCTCAGTCCCTGATGGGCGTAGCAACACTCGGCCCTCATCCCCTAACTCATGCTCTAGCGCCGCTACCGCCTGCTGAAGTGGTGCAGATGCCATGACGTCTTTGGCGCGGGTATCGGCGGGCAAGCGCACATTGACCAGTGCCTGGGGCACTTTTTCCAGCTCTTTTAACAGTGTCGGCAGGCTCTTCTGCTCGCGCATCATCAAGGCCAACACCTGCAGCGCGGAAACGATCCCATCCCCCGTGGTCTGCACATGCCCACACACAATATGCCCAGACGACTCACCGCCCAGCTCCCAGCCATTGGCGGCCATGCGCTCCATCACAAAGCGGTCGCCCACTTTAGCGCGCTCAAAGGGAATCCCCAGCTTATCAAGCGCCATCGACAAGCCAAAGTTGGACATCAGCGTGCCCACTACGCCGCCTTGCAGCAACCCACGCTCGTGGCGATCGCGGGCAATCAGATAGAGAATATCGTCGCCGTCGACTTCGCGGCCATCGCCGTCTACCAGCAGCACGCGGTCACCATCGCCGTCAAAGGCGATTCCTAAATCAGCATTTTGCTGGATCACCGCAGCACGCAGCGCGGCGGGATGGGTTGAGCCCACCTGCTGGTTAATATTTAACCCATCCGGCGAGGCGCCAATGGTGGTAACGTCAGCTCCCAGCTCGCGAAACACGTTGGGTGCGATATGGTAAGTAGCGCCGTGAGCACAATCCAGCACGATTTTGAGCCCATGCAGGCTGAGCCGATCAGGCAGTGTCGATTTGCAAAACTCGATGTAACGGCCTGCAGCGTCATCAATACGGGTTGCTTTACCCAACTGGGCAGCTTCCGCGGTGGTCAGCGGCGCTTCTAGCATCGCTTCGATACGGTCTTCTGTCTCATCGGGGAGCTTCTTGCCCTCGGCAGAGAAAAACTTGATGCCGTTATCGTCAAACGGGTTATGCGATGCAGAGATGACAATTCCCGCGTCGGCACGGAAGGTGCGTGTTAAGTAGGCAATTCCCGGTGTGGGCATAGGCCCTAGCAGGGATACATCGACCCCCGCCGCGGAAAGCCCTGCCTCTAAGGCGGATTCAAACATATAGCCGGAAATCCGGGTATCTTTGCCGATCAGCACCCGCGTTCGCCCTTTATCCCGGCGCAGCACTTGACCCGCCGCCCAGCCCAGCTTGAGCATAAAATCAGCCGTAATGGGTGATTTACCCACTGTGCCGCGGATGCCATCCGTCCCGAAATAGCGTCTTGTCATGCGTCAAACTCCTTGTTTAGCGGCGGCTCGCAGCCTTCTTGTAGTACCGCCCACGCCATATTGACTGCATCAACCGTGGCAGCCACATCATGCACACGCAGAATATTCGCGCCACGCTCAACCGCCATGGCAGCAAGCGCTAAACCACCACAGAGGCGCTCCTCCACCGGACGGCCCAGCACCTTGCCAATCATGCTTTTGCGTGACATACCCACGAGCAAGGGAAGCTCCAGTGCTTGTAGCGTCTGCATATATTTGAGTAAGCGTAGATTGTGTTCAACGGTTTTGCCGAAGCCAAAGCCGGGGTCAATTAAGAGTCGATTGCGGCGCAGACCGGCCGCCTCGCACTCGGCCACCCGGCGCGCCAGATAGTCAGCCACCTCTTCTTCGATGGGGCGCTGATAGGCGGGCGATTGCTGCATATCCTGCGGCTCGCCCTGGCGATGCATCAAGCAGACAGGCAGACCACTGCCCACCGCAGCCAACAGCGCGCCTTCCCGTTCTAGGGCGCGCACATCGTTAATCATTCCAGCCCCCAGTTCACTCGCCTCGCGTATGACCGTCGGGCAGCTCGTGTCGACCGACACCAACGCGTCCAGCTCGCGTACCAGGACTTCCACCACCGGCGCCACTCGATCCAACTCTTCCTGGGGGCTGACCGGGGTAGCCCCCGGGCGGGTCGATTCGCCGCCCACGTCAATCATCGCCGCCCCTTCGGCCAGCATCCGTTCACCGTGGCGCAAAGCGTCATCCAATGCCACGTGCTGCCCACCATCGGAAAAAGAGTCCGGCGTCACATTGAGAATGCCCATCACCCGGGGAAAGGAGAGATCCAGCAGATGGCGCCCACAGCGCAGTTGGAAAGCATTGTCAGTGTTTTGCGTAGAGGACGTGTCCAGAATTGATTTCATGCTGCAGCCTGGTCAAGAAAAGAAACATTGCAGTGCTATATACATAGCATATCAAAAAAGGCGCCCCATGCTGGGGCGCCTTCGGCTCAAACGCTGGCGTAATTATTTAAGCCATTATTTCAGCATATAACTAGGACCTGCATAACTAAGGCCCTGCGGGGCCGCCCAGTGGATCTGAAGGGCGGCGACGCGGCTCGTCGTCATCCTCTTCACCATTGTCTCCAGAATCACCGCCTCCAGAAGCATCACCACCTGAAGCGTTGGAAGAAGCGTCGTCTTCGGCCTTCACCTGGGGCTTGTCATCGTTGACAGGCGTACCGCCACCGGATGAGTCACCGTCGTCCCAGCCTTCCGGTGGGCGTGGATCACGGCCTTCCATGATGTCCTTCAACTGAGTGGCGTCAATGGTCTCGTACTTCATCAGCGCTTCGGCCATGGCATCGAGCTTATCGCGATTATCGGTCAGGATCTGGCGCGCCTGCTCGTAGCAATCGTCAATAATTTTGCGCACTTCTTTATCAAGGCGCGTGGTGGTATCGCCTGACTTCATCTTGCCGCCACCCTGGCCTGGGCCGCCGAGGAACTGATGCGACTCATCCTCGTCGTACATGATCGGCCCCATCTCGTCCGACAAGCCCCACTTGGCGACCATATTGTGGGCCAGTTCAGTCGCACGCTTAATGTCGTTGGAGGCACCCGTCGTCACGCCGTTCGGGCCTAGCGTCATCTCTTCGGCAATACGGCCACCAAACAGCGAGCAGATTTGCCCCAGAATTTGCTGACGAGAGAGGCTGTAACGATCCTCCTCCGGCAGGAACATAGTGACACCCAGCGCACGACCACGCGGGATAATTGTTACCTTGTAAACCGGGTCATGAGAAGGCACGACCAAACCGATAATGGCGTGACCCGACTCATGGTAAGCGGTATTGAGCTTCTCTTTGTCGGTCATGACCATCGATTTGCGCTCAGCGCCCATCATGATCTTGTCCTTAGCGAGCTCAAGCTCTTCCATGCTGACCAGGCGCTTATTACGACGGGCTGCAAACAATGCCGATTCGTTAACCAGATTGGCCAAATCAGCACCGGAGAAGCCTGGCGTACCGCGCGCAATCAACTGCGGCTTAACGTCATCCGCCAGCGGCACCTTACGCAGGTGAACGCCTAAGATGTGCTCACGACCGCGAATATCGGGTAAACCAACGGTGACTTGACGGTCAAAACGACCTGGACGCATTAACGCAGGGTCGAGTACGTCAGGGCGGTTGGTCGCGGCGATAACAATGACGCCTTCGTTGGCTTCAAAGCCGTCCATCTCGACCAGCAGTTGGTTCAACGTCTGCTCGCGCTCGTCATTACCGCCACCCATGCCAGCACCGCGTGAGCGGCCTACCGCATCGATTTCGTCGATAAAGATAATGCACGGCGCCTGCTTCTTGGCCTGCTCGAACATGTCGCGCACACGGGATGCACCGACACCGACAAACATTTCAACGAAATCAGAACCTGAAATCGAGAAGAACGGCACTTTAGCTTCGCCCGCAATCGACTTGGCCAACAGCGTTTTACCGGTACCCGGCGGACCCACCATCAAGACGCCGCGGGGAATAGTGCCACCCAAGCGCTGGAATTTGGTCGGGTCACGCAAGAAGTCGACCAACTCTTCGACTTCTTCTTTAGCCTCATCACAGCCCGCCACGTCGGCAAAGGTTGTTTTGATTTGGTCTTGAGAGAGTAACTTGGCCTTCGATTTACCAAAGCTCATCGGGCCGCCCTTACCACCACCGGCTCCGCCCTGCATTTGGCGCATGAAGAACATGAAGATGCCCAAAATCAGCAGAATCGGGAAGCTGGCGATCAGTAACCGCGTCCAGATACTTTGCTGCTCTGGCGCTTTACCCACCACAGTCACGTCATTGCTCAACAGGTCGTCCATCAGCTTCGGATCTTCCGCCGAGGGGCGGATCGTCTGAAACTGAGAGCCATCCGTACGCTCACCCGTGATGGTGTAGCCATCAATGGTCACGCTACGCACCTGTTGATTTTGCACCTGCTGCACAAACTGGGAATAGTTTGTGTTTTGCGGTGCACTTTCGGTACTGAAATTGTTGAACACTGTCAGTAGGACGGCCGCGATGACCAACCACAGAATCAGGTTCTTCGCCATATCGTTCAAGGGGCTACCCTCATTACAAGAATCTGTCAGTTAAAGCCTGCTGCTTAATAATTCCTTTTACTAGGACATTACATCAGCATCAAGCGTTCAACCATTGCCAAAGCGTCTTATGCCTCGGGCCATCTGTGTCACGCGCACTTATGGCGACTAATGTGACACACGTTGCGCTTGCCTGTCTGGCAATCGCGCTGATAAATCTAGGCTATGAACCACGCGGTCACTATCTAACCACACGGACGTTCTATGTCGCGAATAGCTATTTTTGAATAACTATCCACGAAACCCCTCTGCCAGAAAATAGACTTCACGGGAGCGTGCCCGCGAGGCATCCGGCTTACGAGTCACCACTTTGCTAAAGCTGCCACGCAACTCTTTCAAGTAGGCGTCAAACCCTTCCCCCTGGAATACTTTAGCTAAAAATCGACCACCAGGTGACAACGTTTCGCGCGCGAGTTCTAACGCAAGCTCCACTAAATACATCGCCTGAGGCTGATCAATCGCCGCCATACCACTCATATTGGGGGCCATATCCGACATCACAAGGTCTACACGGCGATTATCCAAGCGTTGCAGTATCGCCTCTAGCACCGCCTCCTCAGTGAAATCACCTTGAATAAAGTCCACACCTGCTAGCGCATCCATCTCCAGGATGTCAGAGGCAATCACCACCCCTTCAGGCCCGACCCTCTCCGCAGCGATTTGACTCCACCCGCCAGGCGCTGCGCCCAGATCAATCACCGTCATACCCGGACGCAGCAGTTTATCCTTTTCATCCAACTCGATCAGCTTATAGCTGGCGCGGGAGCGGTAGCCATCTTGCCAGCTCTGCTTCACGTACTGGTCGTCGAAATGCTCCTTCTTCCAGTTATTGCTGGTCTTGCTGACGGAATGTTTGCGATTTGGGGGCTTTTGCTGCATGTAGGAATCTAACACTGGAATAAGAGATGGGCGCATTCACGCGATCGCTTTCACTCGGTGTCGTTTCACCGTAAGATGGAGCGTTAAGCGCTAACCGGGATACCGCAAGATACCATGAGCTTGTCACAGGCACAAAAGAAAGCATTTCGCAGCATTGGCCACCATCTTAATCCAGTGGTCACCGTTTCTGAGAACGGCGTCTCCGAAAATTTGCTCGCAGAACTTAACCGCGCACTCACCGATCACGAAC
This sequence comes from Halomonas sp. AOP13-D3-9, assembly GCF_052379125.1. NCBI lineage: Bacteria > Pseudomonadati > Pseudomonadota > Gammaproteobacteria > Oceanospirillales > Halomonadaceae > Halomonas > Halomonas sp. AOP13-D3-9. The sequence goes on from NZ_JBQSYH010000002.1 coordinate 44,656, forward strand.
TGATCAAAGTGAAACTCGCCCTTCCTGAGCGCGATGATCGCGCTGCCATCATCGCCGAACTGGTTGCCAACAGCCGTGCCGACCTGGTGCAAACCATTGGCAAAATGGCTCTACTGTACCGCAGAAACCCAAAGGTGAACCCGAAGCTTTCTAATGTTACCCGCTTTGAGAACCACCACGGCCGGTATTAACCGCTCGATGTAACGCACTTTTTGACCGTACGCTGCTGCACTAAAACGCCCCTTCAACCGACCTAATGCAGGTCAATTGAAGGGGCGTTTTTTATCACACGTACTCGACGCTACCTATTTCGTACTCGACGTCACCACCGGGGGTTTTGACCACCACGATATCACCCTCTTCTTTGCCAATTAAGGCACGGGCAATGGGGGAGGTAACCGAGATTCGCCCGGCTTTGATATCTGCTTCGTCTTCCCCGACGATGCGATACGTCACTTCTGCATCGTTTTCCAGGTTTATCAGCGACACAGTGACACCAAAAATCACTTTGCCGGTTTTCGGCAACTTAGTGACATCAATCACCTGCGCGACGGAGAGTTTGCCTTCGATCTCCTGAATACGCCCTTCGATAAACCCTTGCTGCTCGCGAGCGGCGTGATACTCGGCATTCTCCTTTAGATCGCCGTGCTCACGCGCTTCGGCGATGGCCGCGATCACCTGCGGACGCGCTTCGCCTTTGAGATGGTTCAACTCTTCGCGAAGACTTTTTTCTCCCGCAACCGTCATCGGGACCTTGTTCATTGACTTGCTCCTGCATGCAGATCCTGAAGGCGCCGCACCGTAATCTCCCTACCGTACTCAAGCGCCATGCAAACAGCATTAGCGCCCGCCAAGGTGGTCGCATAGGGCACCTTGCGCGCGAGAGCAGTACGGCGAATGACCGAAGAGTCGTTGATAGCCTGACGACCTTCAGTAGTGTTCACAATGTAGGCGATTTCGTCGTTCTTAAGCAGATCGACGATATGGGGACGGCCTTCGTAGACTTTATTGACGCGCTCCACAGCGAGCCCGGCAGCTTCCAAAGCAGCTGCTGTTCCCTGTGTTGCACATAGCGTAAAGCCCAATGTTAACAGAGAACGACCCACTTCGATAATCCCCGCCTTGTCCGGCTCGCGCACAGACAGGAATGCTTTACGCTCGCCGGTCAGCGCTGGAATCGCCTCGCCTGCACCCAACTGGGCCTTGAAGAAGGCTTCTGCAAAGGTGTCGCCAGAGCCCATCACTTCGCCGGTCGACTTCATTTCCGGCGAGAGAATCGGGTCAACTCCCTGGAATTTATTGAACGGGAACACCGCCTCTTTAACACTATAGAAGTGCGGCACGATTTCCTTCTCAAAGCCCTGTTCAGCCAGGGTTTTACCGGCCATGCAGCGCGCCGCAATCTGCGCCAGCGAGGTACCAATGCACTTGGACACAAAAGGCACGGTACGCGAGGCGCGCGGATTGACCTCAATGACGTAGATCTCGCCATCCTGCCAGGCAAGCTGCACGTTCATTAGGCCTTTAACGCCCAGCTCAACGGCCATCTGCTTAACCTGATGGCGCATTTCGTCCTGCACATCAGCAGGCAGCGAGTAAGGCGGCAGCGCACAGGCGGAGTCACCGGAGTGAACGCCCGCTTGCTCGACGTGCTGCATGATGCCGCCGATCACCACCTGCTGACCATCAGACACCGCATCGATATCGATCTCGATCGCGGCACTTAAGAAGTGATCCAGCAGCACCGGCGAGTCGTTGGAGACTTTCACCGCGTGGGTCATGTAGTTTTCAAGCTCAGAGGCGTCGTAGACGATCTCCATAGCCCGGCCACCCAGCACGTAGCTGGGGCGCACTACCAGCGGATAGCCAATCGCCTCGGCTTTATCAAAGGCTTCAGCAAAGCTACGCGCCGTGGCATTGGGCGGCTGCTTCAAGCCCAGCTTGTCGATCATCACCTGGAAGCGCTCACGGTCTTCGGCGCGGTCGATGGCATCCGGCGTGGTGCCAATAATCGGCACACCAGCCGCCTCTAGCTCACGGGCCAGTTTCAGCGGCGTCTGGCCACCGAACTGAACGATCACGCCCACCGGCTTCTCTTTGTCAGCGATTTCGAGCACGTCTTCCAGCGTTACCGGCTCAAAGTAGAGGCGATCAGAGGTGTCGTAGTCGGTAGAAACCGTTTCCGGGTTGCAGTTGACCATGATGGTTTCATAGCCGTCGTCGTGCATGGCGAAGGCGGCGTGAACACAGCAGTAGTCAAACTCGATGCCCTGGCCGATACGGTTGGGGCCACCGCCCAGCACCATAATTTTCTGGCGGTCAGAAACATCCGCCTCGCACTCCTCTTCATAGGTGGAGTACATATAGGCGGTATCAGAAGCGAACTCCGCGGCACAGGTATCAACACGCTTATAAACCGGGCGAATACCAGCGGCCTGGCGGGTTTCACGGAACGCTTTTTCACTGACGCTAAGCAGTTTGGCCAAGCGCGCATCGCCAAAGCCTTTGCGCTTGAGCTGATAGATCTCACGGGCAGAGAAGTCGGGCAATGAGCGCTTGGCGACGGCGTTTTCCGTCAGCACTAAATCTTCCAGTTGAACCAGGAACCAAGGATCAATATTGGTTAGCGCAAACACCTCATCAACGCTCATGCCCGAACGCATGGCATCAGCGATGTAGAAAATACGCTCGGCGCCCGCAGCCTGGAGCTCACCCTGGATAATCGCCATATTGTCTGGCGTGAAATCGGTAATGATCGGATCGAGACCATCGTTACCGGTTTCCAGGCCGCGCAGGGCTTTCTGAAGCGACTCTTGGAAGGTACGGCCAATGGCCATCACCTCGCCCACCGACTTCATCTGTGTGGTCAGACGGTCGTTGGCTTGGGGGAATTTCTCGAAGGTGAAGCGTGGAATCTTGGTGACCACGTAATCGATAGACGGCTCGAACGACGCTGGGGTACGCCCACCGGTAATATCGTTCTGCAGCTCATCCAGGGTATAGCCCACCGCCAGCTTGGCGGCAATTTTAGCGATCGGAAAACCAGTCGCCTTGGAGGCCAGCGCCGAGGAGCGAGATACCCGCGGGTTCATCTCAATCACCACCAAACGACCGGTCTTCGGGTCCATACCGAACTGGACGTTGGAGCCACCGGTTTCTACGCCAATCTCGCGCAGTACCGCGAGGCTGGCGTCACGCATGATCTGATACTCTTTATCGGTCAGCGTTTGCGCCGGGGCCACGGTGATAGAGTCACCGGTGTGCACACCCATGGGATCAAAGTTCTCAATCGCACAGACGATGATGCAGTTGTCGTTTTTATCGCGCACAACCTCCATCTCGTACTCTTTCCAACCCAGCAGCGACTCGTCGATGAGCAGTTCGTGGTTGTTAGAGAGCTCAAATCCGCGGGTACAGATCTCTTCAAACTCTTCCTTGTTGTACGCCACACCGCCGCCGGAGCCGCCCATGGTGTAGGAAGGACGAATAATGGTCGGGAAGCCCAGCTCAGCCTGGATCTCCCAAGCCTCATCCATGGTGTGCGCCACTTTCGCTTTCGGGCATTCCAAACCAATACGCTTCATGGCCTGATCGAACAGGTCGCGGTCTTCGGCCATGTTAATCGCATCGGCGTTAGCACCGATCATCTCCACGCCGTACTTCTCCAGCACGCCGTGCTTTTCAAGCTCAAGGGCGCAGTTCAGCGCCGTCTGGCCGCCCATCGTCGGCAGGATCGCGTCGGGGCGCTCGGCTTCGATGATCTTCTCCACCGTCTGCCAGGTAATCGGCTCGATGTAGGTGGCATCGGCCATGGCCGGGTCGGTCATGATGGTGGCGGGGTTGGAGTTAACCAACACAACCCGGTAACCCTCCTCGCGCAGCGCTTTACACGCCTGGGCGCCGGAGTAGTCAAATTCGCAGGCCTGGCCGATCACGATCGGACCAGCGCCAATGATCAAAATAGTGTTGATGTCGGTACGCTTAGGCATAACGGTTCCCGCAAAAAATGGTGACGATGAGCGACAAAAGACGGCGATACAGGGCTGAGCGCGTTAGCGACGCGTCTGCATCATTGCAACAAAGCGATCAAACAGCGGCGCCACATCACGCGGGCCGGGGCTCGCTTCCGGGTGGCCCTGAAAGCTAAACGCCGGTCGGTCGGTGAGCTCGATTCCTTGCAAAGTGCCGTCGAACAGCGAGCGGTGCGTGGCACGAACGTTGGCCGGCAACGTTGCCTCATCTGCCGCAAAGCCGTGGTTCTGGCTGGTGATCATCACCGTGCCGGTATCCAGATCCTGCACTGGGTGGTTGGCACCGTGGTGGCCGTGGCTCATTTTGACCGTCTTCGCACCGGAAGCGAGCGCCAGCAGTTGATGGCCCAAGCAGATACCGAATACCGGAGTATCGGTTTTCAGCACCTCTTGAATCGCCTTGATGGCGTAGTCACAGGGCTCTGGGTCGCCAGGGCCGTTGGCCAGGAAAACGCCATCCGGGTTCATCGCCAGCACCTCAGCAGCAGGCGTTTGCGCGGGCACCACCGTCAAACGGCAGCCGCGCGCGGCCAGCATGCGCAGAATGTTGAACTTCACCCCGTAGTCGTACGCCACCACGTGGTAGGGGCGCTCACTTTTAGACGCATCTGCATAGCCTTCACCTAGCGTCCATTCGCCTTCCGACCACTCGTAGGACTCCTTACACGACACCTCTTTGGCCAGATCCATCCCCTTCAGGCCTGGAAAAGCCTTGGCGGTTTCCAGCGCCCGCGCTACCGCATCGTCGCCCTCGGCATCAGCGCCCGCCAAAATCGCCCCGTTCTGCGCACCTTTGTCACGCAAAATACGCGTCAGGCGGCGGGTGTCGATATCGGCAATGCCCAGTACGTTCTGGCTTTTCAGGTAGTCCGACAGCGACTGCTCAGAGCGGAAGCTGCTGGCCATTAACGGTAGATCACGAATCACCAAACCCGCGGCGGCAATCGAAGCTGATTCGACGTCCTCGGCGTTAACGCCGGTATTGCCGATATGGGGATAAGTGAGGGTCACGATTTGGCGGGTGTAGGAGGGGTCAGTCAGGATTTCTTGATAACCGGTCATGGCCGTATTGAATACCACCTCGCCGCTGGTTAATCCGTCCGCGCCAATGGCGATGCCGTGGAACACACTGCCATCTTCCAGGGCCAGTATTGCGGGTTTGCTCAATGCGGGGTTATTCAAAACAAGTCCTCCCATGCTGGTGGGAGCCTGTGGGGCGCAGGCTCAGCAATTTCTTGATTAATCCACGGCGCTCATTAGTGAAGCTATCATCAAAACGAGGGCCGTAAAAAAGCGGGATGAAGCCGATAAAAAATCGGTTTCATCCCGCTTGTTGTTCGATGCCCTTCAAAGCCACACGCTAAACATCAAAAATGTTAGTGGGCTCGGGGGCAGGCTTTGGGCTGGCCAACGCAACAAGCGCGCCGTCTAAGGTCTGTAAGTCAGAGCTTCTAAGCCACCCGGCCAAAATTTTTGAAATGTTACAGGAATTCTTGGCCTAAGACTACCCCTTAATGACCGGGCTGTTCTAGCATGAGTGATCGCTTAATCCAGACCCAACACATCCTGCATATCGTAACGGCCGCTCTCTTTACCCGCGACCCAACGCGCCGCGCGTACAGCACCTTTGGCAAAGGTCATGCGGCTGGAGGCTTTATGGGTGATTTCGATGCGCTCGCCTTCGGTGGCAAACATCACCGTGTGTTCGCCGACGATATCCCCCGCACGCACGGTGGCAAAACCGATCTCTTTATCGCTGCGCGGGCCGCACTGCCCTACTCGTTCGAACACGCCGTGCTCTTTCAGGTTACGGCCCAGGCTATCGGCGATGACTTCGCCCATTTTGATCGCGGTGCCGGAAGGCGCATCAACCTTATGGCGGTGGTGGGACTCGATCACTTCAATATCGTAGCCTTCATCGCCCAACGCTTTGGCAGCGGTTTCAAGCAGCTTCAGGGTTAAATTAACCCCGACGCTCATATTGGGCGCGAACACCATGGCCACCTTATCGCGGTAGCTATCAAGCTGGGCCAGCTCATCATCGCTCATACCGGTGGTGCCAATCACAATACGCTTACCGTGCTCGGCGCAGAACGCCAGATTACCCAGCGTGACCTGCGGAGCAGTGAAGTCGATCAACACATCAAAGTCATCGACAATCGACGCCAGGGAATCTACTGCGACAACGCCGCGCTTACCCACCCCGGCAAGTTCGCCAATGTCAGCGCCCGATAAGGAGCTGCCTGGCTCCACAATTCCACCAGCTAGCGTCGCCTCAGCCTCTTGCTCTACAGCATTTACCAACGTCCGGCCCATGCGGCCAGCCACGCCTACAATGGCAATTCGGGTCATGCGAACTCCTGCGCTCTGCGTTTCGGTGCATAAGATTTATGTTTTCAAAATCAGCGCGATTATAGCAGACCCGTCGTGGTCTAGTTTTCCCAAACAATCGCCAGCTCTTCATCACCGGCCATACGCATAAGGTGGCGCTCGACTACCCCCTCCAATTCATCCAGATGCTCCTCTTCGAGGGTTTCCAGGGCTACTACCAATTTATCCGATTCAGCAACCATTAAGCAGGTGCCGGTGGCAAAGGTAATGGTAGCTTGCTGATCACTCTGCTCGACCTCCAACTTATGCGCCCAGTGTTTGCACAGTCGATTGATTAAACGCTCGGCGGAAGGCGTGGCGATTTCAACACGAGATAAAGGCATAGCGGCCTCTCCATAAATGTAAGTACTTGCTAACTAAAAAAGCTACAACAACACAATGCCGTTTAGAGCCCAATACGTGAAGCCGTCGCCGAAGAATAAATGGCAAAAACAAAGCGTAGCATGTGAACCATTCAGCGCGGCACCCCAGTGATGCCGCACAAACGCTAATCAGTTACAATAGCAATTGCATCTCTATGCTATCAAACCGTCATAGCACCTCAGCGATGCCAGCCCTGTTAACCAATATCGACCAACGAGTTAAAAAATGCTCAGTTCTCCGCCTGTAAAAATTCTGCTTGGTACGCTTATCAGCTTTGCTTGCTTCGCCACTGCTGTGGCTGACGATATCACCATCACCGATGTCACTGGTCGCCAAGTCACCCTAGACGCCCCTGCCGAGCGAGTTATTTTAGGTGAAGGGCGGCAAATTTATCTGCTTGGGCTACTCGAGCCGGAAGACCCTTTTGCCCATGTGGTCGGTTGGCGCGAAGACTTTTCTCAAGCGGACCCTGATAACTATGCCCGTTATCTAGAGCGCTTCCCAGAGATTGAAGCGATCCCCACCTTTGGCGGCTTTAAAGACGGCACCTTCGATGTAGAGCAGGCCGCCGCGCTTAACCCTGATGTGGTGCTGATGAACATCGAAGCTAAAGCCGCCACAGAAGACGCCGCCTACGACGACAAGTTGGCGCAGCTCGGCATTCCGATCATCTATGTGGATTTTCGTGAAGATCCGCTTGAGAACACCATTCCCTCCATGCGCATCATTGGCCAGATCATGGACGATGAAGCCGCGGCCGAAGCGTTTATCGAGTTTGCCGAGGCACAGCTGGCACGGGTAACCGACATCATCGCCGAGGCCAATCCAGAGCGCCCCAGCGTGTTTATTGACCGGGCAGGCGGCTACTCCGACGAGTGCTGCATGAGCTTTGGCCCTGCCAACTTTGGCGATTATGTCACCCTGGCGGGCGGCCACAATATTGCTGAGGGGATTATTCCTAACAGCTTCGGCAACCTGAACCCTGAGCAGATTATTGCCGCCAACCCCGACCATGTGGTTGTTACCGGCGGCAACTGGGATGCCTACGTACCTGGCGGCGACTGGGTGGGCGTAGGGCCTGGTTCAGATATGCAAAGCGCTCACGCCAAGCTGGAAGCGCTGACCGAGCGCACCGCGATGACCGGCATTAAGGCCGTTGAATCTGGCAATTTCCACGCCATTTGGCACCAGTTTTACAACAGCCCCTACTACTTCGTGGCCGTGCAGCAGTTAGCCAAGTGGCTACACCCTGAGCTCTTTGCCGACCTAGACCCGGAAACCACCATGGCAGAACTGCACGAACGCTTCCTGCCCATCGACTATGAGCCCGGCTACTGGATATCGCTCCATGACGACTGATACGAGGATAACGGAAACGGAGGTCACAGAACGCCTTTCACAGGGTCGCGCCTTCTACCATAGCCAGGTGTTCCGCCGCCAACTGATATTGGCGGCACTGGTGTTAGCGCTGTTTTTTAGCCTCTGCGTTGATCTGGCCCTCGGCCCCGCCCGCTACAGCCTGGGCGAAGTCATCGCGGCGCTATTCACGCCGGGCAGCGTTAGCCAGCAGGCGCGGGTGATTGTCTGGGAAATCCGCATGCCGGTGGCGCTGATGGCGCTCGTAGTGGGCGCCAGCCTGTCGGTGGCCGGGGCACAGATGCAGACCATTCTGAGCAACCCGCTAGCCAGCCCGTTTACCTTGGGGATTTCCGCCGGGGCCAGTTTTGGCGCCGCGCTGGGCCTTGCTTTTGGCGTGGCCATTGTTCCCGCGGCCATTGAGTTTGTGGTGCCCATCAACGCCTTTGTGATGGCCATGTTCACCGCTTTCTTAATTCATGCCTTGAGCCTTAAACGCGGCGTAACGGTAGAAACCATTGTGCTGCTCGGCATCGCCATGGTGTTTATTTTCAACTCGCTAATGGCGCTAATTCAGTTCTTTGCCAGCCAAGAGGCGGTATCCGCGGTAGTCTTCTGGACCATGGGCAGCTTGACCAAAGCGACCTGGCCCAAGTTCTGGATCGCCCTCAGCATTCTCGCTTTGTCGATGCCGCTGCTTGCCCGGCACGGCTGGGCGCTGACGGCTATGCGCCTGGGCGATGCCAAAGCCGAGAGCATGGGCGTCAATCCCCGCGCGCTGCGCTTGGAAGTGCTGGTACTGGTGTCGCTACTCGCTGCTATCGCGGTAGCGTTTGTAGGCACCATTGGGTTTATTGGCTTGGTGGGGCCGCATATTGCGCGCATTTTGCTGGGTGAAGATCAGCGCTTCTTCCTGCCCGGTTCGGCGCTGTGCGGCGCGCTCATCCTCTCCGTTGGCTCAGTTATCTCCAAGATCATTATCCCCGGCACCATCATCCCCATTGGCATTATCACCTCGCTGGTGGGCATTCCCTTCTTTCTATTTCTAGTGCTTAACCACAAGAAGGCCTCATGGTAACGCTACAACTGAACCGCGTATCCGCCCGCTACGGGCGGCGCCCTATTCTGCAAGAGATCACCACGCCCTGCTTTCAGGGCGGGCAAGTCGTCGCGCTGCTGGGCCCTAATGCGGCAGGTAAGTCAACGCTTTTTAGGCGCGTGTTAGGGCTATTGAAAGGCGAAGGCGAGGTGACCATCAGCGGCACCAGCGCCGAGCGCCCCGTGGGCTATATGCCCCAGGACACCGGCGCCAAAGCGGTGCTCACGGTGTATGAATCGGTGCTTTTGGCGCGCATGCAGGGGCGTGGATTAAAAGTGCAGCCTGAGGATTTAGCCCAGGTGGATCGCGCACTGGACGAGCTGGCGATCACGGCCCTTGGCGAGCGCGATATTGGTGACCTCAGCGGCGGCCAGCGCCAGTTGGTTAGCGCCGCCCAAGCGCTGGTGCAAGAGCCGGAGATTCTGATGCTGGATGAGCCCACTTCGGCGCTCGACCTTAACCGACAAATTAGTCTGCTGACGGTGCTGCGCCGGTTGGCCGACCAGCGCCAAATGCTGATTCTGGTGGCACTCCACGACCTGGGGCATGCGCTACGCTTTGCCGACGCCGCCATGCTGCTGGAAAATGGCCGCCTGATCGCCTGCGGCCCCACCGCTGAGGTGATCACCCCGGCGCTATTACGTCAGGTCTACCAGGTAACAGCACGTATTGAGCCCTGTTCGAAAGGCCAGCCGCAGCTTATCGTCGAAGCAGCCATTTAGCCGTTAACCTAAGCCGTCGCCCTTCCATCGCCGCTAGCGCTACCCCGCTTAACATCAGCGGTAACGCTAGCAGGAAGCCACTAGAGACAGGTATACCAAACAGCACCCAGTCGGCAAGCACAGGCCACACCAGGGCAATATATTCAAAAGGCGCCAACCGCGACGCCTCGGCGTAGCGCAGCGCTAATGTCATCGCAATGTGCGCTGCGCCGCCAAATAGGCCCGATAGCACTAAAAGCACAAACTCGACCCTGGTAAGCGCGGCCCAACCCAGCGGAAGCGTCGCCAGCCCGGCCAACGATGCCACCACAATAAAGTAGAATGCGATTGAGGCGGCACTTTCCGTTCGTGAAATACGCCTAACGGTGAGTAACGCGCCCGCCGTTAACAGCGCACCCAGCGCCCCTAATGCGTATCCGGTCACTTGGCCGTTACTGGAACTGGCATTCAGCCCAGGCAATATCAGCACTGCCACCCCGGCAATCGCCAACACGATACCGCCCGCGCGATAAAGCGAGAAGCGCTCCCCCAACAGCACTATGCCACCTATCGCCATAAACACCGGTGTTAGCTGGGCTAATAGTGTCGCCTCGGCAACGGGTAACAGCGCCACCGCCGCAAAGGAGGCAAACATCGCCGCCGCCCCCATCCCCGAACGCAACGCATGCCCCAAGGGGCGCCGCGTAGCCAACCCCTGGGGAAACTCCCGCCGCAGTAGCAGAAAAATCACTATAGGCAGCAGCGCAAACAATGAGCGAAAAAACACCGACTGCCCCACCGGCACTGTGTCGCTCACGGCTTTAATGCACACCAGCATGCCAGTAAACAGAGCGCCTGAGAGCACCCGGAGCAAGATGCCCTTTGTGGGCCTTTCCTGAAGGTTATCCATTGCGCGCAGCATCCCCAAACAGCAAAAACCCCCGGCGAACCGAGGGTTTTTGAACCAAACAACTAACTGCTCACTATTATTACAGGTTTACGGCTTCATATCTTCAAAGAAGCTCTTCACGCTGTCGAAGAAGCCGGTTTTCTTCGGCGAGTGGTTGTGGCTGTTGCTGTCGTCGAAGCTCTGTTGCAGCTGGCGCAGTAGGTCGCGCTGCTCGTCGTTGAGCTTGACGGGGGTTTCCACCACTACCTTGCACAGCAGGTCGCCGGGCATGCCACCGCGCACAGGCTTGACGCCTTTACCGCGCAGGCGGAACAGCTTTCCGGTTTGGGTTTCCGGCGGAATCTTCAGCTTCACGCGGCCATCTAGCGTGGGCACTTCAAGCTCGCCACCTAGCGCTGCGTCGACGAAGTTGATCGGCACATCGCACTGCAGGTGCTTACCGTCACGCTGGAAGATATGGTGCGGCTTGATCGCCACCTGAACGTACAGATCCCCAGGCGGGCCACCGTTCACACCGCTTTCGCCTTCACCATTCAAGCGAATGCGATCGCCGGTATCCACACCGGGCGGAATCTTGACGGACAGCGTGCGTGTCTCGCGTACGCGCCCTTCACCATTACACTTATGGCACGGCACTTTGATGTGCTGACCCGAGCCATGACAGGTCGGGCACGTTTGCTGCACGGCGAAAAAGCCCTGCTGCATACGCACTTGACCGTGGCCGTGACAGGTCGGGCAGGTCTCTTTCGAAGAGCCTGGCTCGGCGCCACCGCCATCGCAGCGATCACACTCGATATGCCGCGGCACGCGGATATCGACTGTGGTGCCTGAAACGGCGCTCTCTAGATCCAGCTCTAGGTTATAGCGCAGGTCGGAGCCGCGCGCCGGGGCATTGGGCCCACGGCGACGACCACCGCCTCCGCCAAAAATATCGCCAAACACATCGCCGAAAATGTCGCTGAAATCGCCGGCACCTGCGCCGCCGAAACCACCGCCGCCACCTTGGCCATCAACGCCCGCATGGCCGAACTGGTCATAGGCAGCGCGCTTTTCGCCGTCGCTGAGCACTTCATACGCTTCGGACACTTCACGGAATTTTTCCGCTGAGGTTTTATCGTCCGGGTTTCGATCAGGGTGGAATTTTTGCGCCAGACGGCGATAGGCCTTCTTGATCTCTTTCTGATCGGCCCCTTTTTCGACACCCAGGACTTCGTAATAATCGCGTTTGGACATAGGCCCTACGCCTCCTGGTTAGCTACGCACTCAACTGCACATTTAGGCGATACACATTTAGCTACATACCTAGCTATATATCTAACTACGTGCGTCTTGGTCTCGGAAACAGCAACGCGGGAGTAAGCTCCCGCGTCACCGCTTTCCTTGGCAGAAAGAGGATGTTACTGCTTTTTCTGATCGTCGTTGACTTCTTCGTACTCGGCGTCAACCACGTCTTCTTCCGGCTTGGAGGTGCTTTCAGCACCTTCGCCACCCTCTTGCTGCGCTGCTTCTGCCTGCTCGGCGTACATCTTCTGGGCGAGCTGGCCAGAGGCTTCGGTCAACGCATCCAGTTTCTTCTGGATGTTATCGACGTCGTCACCTTTAACCGCTTCTTCCAGTTCGCTGATGGCCGTCTCAATCGCCTGTTTCTCGTCGTCAGTGGCCTTATCACCGGCCTCTTCCAACGTTTTGCGCGTGGCGTGAATCATGCCATCGGCTTGGTTACGCAGCTGCACCAGTGCTTCGAACTTCTTATCTTCTTCAGCGTGCGCTTCCGCATCGCGCACCATCTGCTCAACTTCTTCTTCCGACAAGCCGCTAGAGGCCTTGATAACGATGGACTGCTCTTTGCCGGTGGCCTTGTCTTTCGCCGAAACGTTCAGAATACCGTTGGCATCCAGATCGAAGGCAACTTCAATCTGCGGTACGCCGCGCGGTGCGGGCGGAATGTCGGCGAGGTCAAAGCGACCCAGCGACTTATTCTGCGCGACTTGCTTGCGCTCGCCCTGCACGGCGTGGATGGTAACCGCCGTCTGGTTGTCATCCGCGGTCGAGAAGGTTTGGGTCTTCTTGGTCGGGATGGTGGTGTTCTTCTCGATCAGCGGCGTCATGATGCCACCCAGGGTTTCGATGCCCAGGGTAAGCGGGGTAACGTCGAGCAGCAGTACGTCTTTAACGTCGCCACCCAGTACGCCGCCCTGAATTGCTGCACCCACGGCAACCGCTTCGTCCGGGTTAACGTCTTTGCGGGCTTCTTTACCGAAGAAGTCAGCGGCTTTCTTCTGCACCATCGGCATACGTGTCTGGCCACCGACCAGGATCACTTCGTCGATTTCAGACGCGGACAGGCCAGCGTCTTTCAGCGCCATTTTGCACGGCTCGAGCGAGCGCTGAACCAGCTCTTCGACCAGCGACTCCAGCTTGGCACGGGTCACCTTAACGTTAAGGTGTTTCGGGCCAGTGTTGTCGGCAGTGATGTAGGGCAAATTCACGTCGGTCTGTTGAGCGCTGGAGAGCTCAATTTTGGCTTTCTCAGCGGCTTCTTTCAGACGCTGCATGGCCAAGTTGTCACCGGAAAGATCAATGCCGCTGTCAGACTTGAACTGGTCTACCAGGTAGTTAATCAGCGCCAGGTCAAAGTCTTCGCCACCCAGGAAGGTGTCGCCGTTAGTGGCCAACACTTCAAACTGAGTTTCGCCGTCGACATCAGCAATTTCGATGATCGAAATATCGAAAGTACCGCCACCCAGGTCATAAACCGCGATGGTTTTGTCGCCGCGGGATTTGTCCATACCGTAGGCCAGTGCGGCAGCGGTCGGCTCGTTAATAATGCGCTTAACGTCTAGACCGGCAATGCGGCCGGCGTCTTTAGTCGCCTGACGCTGACTGTCGTTGAAGTAGGCCGGTACGGTAATAACCGCTTCGGTCACCGCTTCGCCCAGGTAGTCTTCGGCGGTTTTCTTCATTTTCTTCAGCACTTCCGCACTTACCTGCGGCGGTGCCATTTTTTTGCCTTTTACTTCAACCCAGGCATCACCGTTGTCGGCTTCGCTGATTTTGTACGGCACCATTTTGATGTCTTTTTGGACAACGTCATCTTTAAAACGACGGCCAATCAGACGCTTGATGGCGTACAGGGTGTTTTCTGGGTTAGTCACGGCTTGGCGTTTAGCGGCCTGACCCACCAGCGTTTCACCATCATCGGTATAGGCGATGATAGAAGGCGTTGTGCGACCGCCTTCAGCATTTTCAATGACTTTAGCGCTGTCACCATCGAGCACGGCCACACAAGAGTTAGTGGTGCCCAGGTCGATACCAATTATACGTCCCATAGCAATACCTCGAATTCGGTTGTTACAAAACTGGAAATTTATTTTTTAAAGCTTGTCTGCGGGTTTCCCCGCGGGGTTGCCCTTTATTTGGGGGCCGCCGCTGACATTTCAAGGGCTTTTTTTCACACTCTTATTTAAGACTCTGTGTCGCCAGTGGCTTAATCGGCTTTTTTACTCACTACGACCATGGCCGGGCGCACTAGGCGTCCATTGAGCAAATAGCCTTTCTGCATAACGTCCATCACGGTATTCGGGTCAAGATCCGGGTTAGGCACCATGGTCATGGCTTCATGCACCTGCGGGTCGAAGGGCTCGCCATGGGGTTCAATGCTTTCAACGCCGAATTTGTTAAGCACATCCAACTGCATCTTCAAGGTCATGGAGACGCCTTCACGGTGAACCTCCGAGGCCCCCTCTTCCATGGTCTCAAGGGCTTTTTCCAGGCTATCCACCACCGGCAGCAGCTCTTTAACAAACTTCTCCAGGGCAAACTTGCGCGCTTTCTCGGCTTCCTGCTCAGCGCGGCGACGCACATTTTGTGCTTCCGCGGCGGCGCGCAGGGCTTGATCCTTGGCATCGGCCAAGCTCTGCTCTAATTCACCCACCTGGGCGGCCAGCATTTCCGCTTCAGGATTGTCGGAACTGCCTTCTAGGGGCTCTTCGTCATTGATCAATCCTTCCAGCTCGCCCTCCATCAAGCGCTCTTCAGCGACTTTCTCAGCCGCTTGCTCGGCGCCATCGGCTTCTTGCTCGTGGCGGGCCAGCTCATCGTCCATTGGTGTTTGCGGTTCTTTCGCCATGTTGTGCTCCTAAAAAGTAGGGCGCAGCCACGCGGGCGGCGCGCAGAGAAGTAAGCCTTTAAATCACTCGCTTTAACTAACTATGCACGCTATATGGGGGCCATAAATTCCATCTCAAGAGGTGCATTGAAGTGAGTTATTAACTACTGTATAAATCAACAACTATTGGATAAGTATCCAGCTTCTGCGCTGAACCGCCTCAGGAGGCGCCATGCTTACTCAGCTAGCCATTCAAGATTTCGCCATTGTCGATCACTTAGAGCTCGACTTAACCGGCGGCATGACCGCGATTACCGGGGAAACCGGGGCAGGCAAATCGATTCTGTTAGGCGCCCTGGGGCTGTGCCTGGGCGAGCGCGCCGACGCCGGAAGCGTGCGCCACGGCCGCGAGCGTACCGACCTCTCCGCACGTTTTGACATTCAGCACCTCCCCGCCGCCGTCGAATGGCTGACCGCCCGGGAACTTCCAGCAGAAGAGTGTTTGCTGCGACGTGTGGTCACCGCCAACGGCCGTTCCAAAGCGTGGATTAACGGCCAACCCGCGACGATTTCCGATCTCAAATCTCTCGGCGAGCAGCTGATTCAAATTCATGGCCAGCATGCTCATCACGCTTTAATGCGCGAAGAGACCCACCTGGCCTTGCTGGACGATTACGCTGGCCTCAACGATGCCACCGCTCAATTAGCCGTCACCTTCCGCGCATGGCGCAATGCGCGCCGCCAGTTGAAAAAGCTCAGTGAAGAAGGCAGCGAAGTAGAGGCCAAACGCCAACTGCTGCGCTATCAGGTAGAGGAGTTGGATCAGCTCGCTTTAGCGGAGGGGGAATTAACCACGCTTGAGGAAGAACAGCACACCCTGGCTCACGCGGAGGAGACCCTGCGCGAAACCCAGTTTGCCGCCGACTGCTGCGCCAGCGATGAGGGCGGTGCGCTGTCTTTACTCAATCAGGCGTTCGCTCATTTAAGCGCACTGCCGGGAAGTGACAAAGGCACCCTGGCCAACACGCTTGCCATGCTGAGCGATGCGCGCATTCAAGTGGAAGAGGCCTCCAGCGAGCTCAACCGCCTCGCCAGCACCACCGAATTAGACCCCGACCGGCTGGCCTGGGTAGAAGAGCGCATGACCGACGTCCATCGCATTGCCCGCAAGCACCACGTTGCCCCTGAAGAGCTATGCGCCCTGCATGCCGACCTACAGCGAGAAGTCGCTCAGCTCGAAGAGGGTGGCAATGACCTGGAGGCACTCAGTGCACGGGTAGGCGTACTACGCGAAGCGTATCGCCTAGAGGCGAAGAAACTCACCGAGCGTCGTCAAAAAGCCGCTCTTCGTTTGGGCAAAGAGGTACAGCAGCAACTGGGCTTTTTAGCTATGGGTAAAGCACGCTTTGAAGTGGAAGTCACCGCCAAAGACGCGCCCTCCCCGGAAGGCCTCGACCGAGTGCAGTTTTTAATTAGCGCCAACCCCGGCCAGCCTGCACGCCCATTGACCAAGGTCGCTTCCGGCGGCGAATTGTCGCGGATTAGTCTCGCCATTCAAGTCGTCGCGGCGACGCACTCAACGGTGCCCAGCCTGGTATTTGACGAAGTGGATGTGGGTATCTCGGGCGCTACCGCAGAGATCGTTGGCCAACTGCTGCGCAAACTGGGCGAAAACGGCCAGGTCATGACCGTGACTCACTTACCGCAAGTGGCAGCCCAGGCCCACCAGCATCTGCATATCGAGAAACAGGCGAAACGCGACACCACCTTGACGCAAATGGCACTGCTCGACGAACAGGGCCGCATCAGCGAACTGGCGCGCATGCTGGGCGGCGTGACGCTTTCTGACCAAACACTCGCCCACGCACGGGAAATGCTCCACGCGAGCCAGCGCCCACCCCACTGACGCGCTGAACTAATGCACCAAATTAACACGCTGCATAAACACAAACGCCCCTGATCCACTGGCCGAATTCACTTAGCGAACTCGGCCCAGTAGATTAGGGGCGCTCATATTTCGAACAGCGGCTAGCGGTTTTCGACTAGCGGCGACCTAGGAACGTTATTTCTTGTTCGTCGGCCCGCTGTCCTGGCGCGTTACGTCGGAACCGCGCGGACGCACATATAGCACCAGGGCATGATCGACTAGTTCGTAGCCGTGCTCTTCAGCAATTTCTTGCTGACGTCGCTCGATGATCTCATCAACAAATTCAATGATCTCACCGCTTTCAAGGCACACCATATGGTCATGGTGGTCCTCTTGGGTCATCTCGAATACCGCATGTCCTCCGTCGAAATTATGACGGATTACCAAGCCCGCTGACTCAAACTGAGTCAATACGCGGTATACGGTAGCCAAGCCAACATCTTCGCCCGCATCGATCAGTGTTTTGTACACTTCTTCTGCGCTAAGGTGGTGCTGACCCGAAACATTTTCGAGAATTTGAAGTATCTTGACGCGCGGCAGGGTCACTTTTAGACCGGCTTTGCGCAATTCATGGTTCTGATCGGCCATGGTCGCTCTTCGCAGTAACTGGTTAGGTCGGGTATGATCAACCGAAACCACGATAGTGAAGAATAGGCCCAAATGCAAAAATTGACTCAAATCATCACGCTCTCCGTTGCCCTTACCGTCATTAGCGGCTGTAGTTACGTAGGCGTGTATAAGCGCGATATTCCCCAAGGCAACCTAGTCACCCAGGAGATGGTCAGCCAGCTTCAGCCTGGAATGACCCAGGAGCAGGTGACTTATGTCATGGGCAGGCCACTGCTGGAAGCGCCCTTTGACGCCAGCCAGTGGGATTATGTGTTCCGTTTAGATAAAGCGTATGGCGATGTAGAGCAGCGTCGCGTAACGCTCACCTTCGATCCCCAGGGTCGCTTGGTGAACATTGAGCAAGAGGGAGATCTATCTAAACCGCTGCCGCTGGAAGGCGAGAGCAGTATGGGTCCTGCAACAGAAGGGGTTGACCCAATGGATGCGCTACCTGAAGAGAGCACTCAGACACGGCCACCTGAAGGCACACAGCCTGTTCAACAGCCTTAATAAACGCCTTATTGCCTTGGGTCGCTCGCTTGGCGCTTAGCACGCTCTAAGCGAGCAACCTTGGGGTCGATCGCCAACGGTCGGTACACTTCGACACGATCCCCGTCGCGTAACGGCTGGGTATCGGGGTTGCGTAGCGCCTTACCGAAGATCCCCAGCGGTGCCTCGGCAAACATATCGCCGGGCACCTCGGGAAACAGCGCTGGCAAATCAGCCAAGGCAACGGCTTGGCGCGCAGTCGTGCCCTCAGGCACCCTCAGAGCCACTATGTGCTGTTTAGACGGCAACGCAAAGGCTACCTCAATGGCCAGCGCTTCAGCGCCCATACAGCTCGTTAGCGCGCTTGGTGAAGGAATCGACCAGTTGCCCGGCGATTTGCTGAAAGAGTTTTCCGAACGCCATGCCGAGCAAACGATTGGCGAACTCAAACTCCATTTCCAAGCTCACTTTGCAGGCGCCCTCTCCCATGGGGATGAATAGCCAGCGGCCGCTAAGTCGCTTGAAAGGGCCTTTGACCAGCGACAGCTCTATACGCTCAGGCGCGAAAAGGTCGTTGCGCGTGGTGATGGTTTGTTCGACACCGGCGCGCCCAAGGGTCATTTCGCCGATCAGATGCACATCATCATGCTCGAGCAAACGCGCCTGTCGGCAGCCTGGCAAAAACTCCGGATAGCGTTCGAAGTCGTTAACCAAATCGAACATTTTCTGGGGGGTGTGCCGCACTAAGGCGGAACGATTGACGGTTGGCATTGACCTCTCCGCTGACTTCACAGTGCCCAAAGCGTATCATGGGAAACATTTTTCAGACCCTAAATGGTATCACGCCTCCCCTAATAACGAAGGGGATGCCACTGACAGATTAATTATGAGGTTCCATGGCCACTAAGAAAGGTAACAGTAAAGGTCCCGGTAGTAGCGTCATTGCCCAAAACAAGAAGGCCCGATTTGAATATCATATCGACGAAACCTTCGAGGCAGGTCTATCACTCGCTGGCTGGGAAGTTAAAAGCATGCGGGCCGGTAAAGCTCAGCTCACCGATACCTATATTTTGGTGCGCAACGGCGAGGCGTTTCTGTTGGGCAGTCATGTTATGCCGCTTAACACGGCGAGCACCCACGAGATCGCCGACCCGACGCGCACCCGTAAGCTGCTGCTGCATCGTAAAGAGATTGCCAAGATCTTTTCGGTCACCCAGGACAAAGGCCATACCTGCGTGCCCCTTAAACTTTATTGGAAGCGCAATAAAGTGAAGTGTGAGCTAGCGCTCGTGACCGGTAAACAGCTGCATGACAAGCGCGCCACAGAAAAAGACCGCGACTGGAATCGTCAAAAAGGTCGAATTATGCGGGAACATACCAAGGCATAACTGGTCAATCAGCTGTGAGCACGTTAGAATGCTCACCTGTATTAAGGGGGCGACATGGTTTCGACGCCGGTGACAACCCTTGAGGTGCATGCCGAGAGCGTGATGTATCTCGTAAATCCCACATCACGAAAAAATAGTCGCAAATGACGAAAACTACGCTCAAGGCGCGCTAGCAGCTTAAACACTGTTAGCTTCTTGTCTGGCCCCAAGGTGATGTGCCTATTCATCGCTGAGGGGATACGAGCTAAAGCTGATAGGACCGCGTTTGGTGGTGTCTTCTCGCCAACCGTTAAACTTTAGAAGGCTCGCGTTGCTGAATCCTGACCGTCGGAGTCAGTCGCGCTAAACTAAATGACGGAATCTAAGCATGTAGAGCCAATAGGCGCGTGCTGGCGGACGCGGGTTCAATTCCCGCCGCCTCCACCACCTTACTATACAAATCAAGCACCTACGGGTGCTTTTTTTGTGTCTATGGGCTGTAAAAGGCTGTTTTAGGCATAGCTATGTCAACATTTGAGTCAACATTTTTGATCCTGCCTGCCACCAATTTCCCTCTCGCTTTCACAACCCCCCTTCTCTATACTCGCTTCTAAATACTGTATATATCACCAGTTATTTAAGGAGGCGCTTATGTCAAAATCCTACGAGCAGCTAGTCAAGCGGGTGCAGAAAGAGATCGGCAGCCCAGGAGCACAGTCAAAGCACTGTGTCGAGCTTCAACGCCGAGAAGATGAGAGCCCTGAAGATTGGGCACAAATGCTTGCTGACCTGAGCACCGTTGAGAACGTGACGCTAACCCACATGAACGATGACGCTGAGCATATTCGCATCACATGGAATCCCGAGGAGAGCATGGCATGAGTATGCATCTCTCAGTGCTAGGACGCGTAGATACCACCTCCCCTCCGATTAAATTGCCCCTCGCCGCAGGCGAGGTACGCACCGGCTTTCCTAGCCCGGCCGATGACTACCTTGAGGCTGAGCTGGATCTTGTCGATCACCTAGTTCAGCATCCCAGCGCGACCTACTATCTTCGCGCCAAGGGGACATCGATGACCGGTGCCGGAATCTACGATGGGGATCTCTTAATTGTCGATCGCTCCCTTGAACCTAAATCGGGCCATATTGTGATTATGAGTGTTGATGGTGAGCTCACGTGTAAAAAGCTGGGCAAGATCGGCAACCGCCCTTACCTAATTGCCTCAAACCCCGAATTTCGCCCAATCCCACTTGAGGGCAAGGAATGCCAGGTGTGGGGCGTGGTCACCCATAATATCCACTCACTGGCCCCCGGCTTCTCAACATGATCGCCCTGGTCGACTGCAATAATTTTTACGTCAGCTGCGAGCGCGTATTTAACCCAAAACTGGAAGGCCAGCCGGTTGGCGTGATGTCAAACAATGATGGCTGCGTCGTGGCTCGATCAGCTGAGATAAAACAGCTTGGGGTAGCTATGGGTATGCCCGCCCACCAGATCGATCCTCACCTTCGTCGTCAGTGCATTCTGCTGAGCTCGAATTATGCGCTGTACGGTGATATGAGTCGTCGCGTCACTGACGTTCTCAGCCAGCACACACCGCACGTTGATGTGTATAGCATTGATGAATCGTTTCTGAGCTTTGAGGGTTTCGATCCCGAAACACTTGAGGCTCGATGCCAGGCAATGCGGCACCAGGTGCGAAGGGATACCGGCATTCCGGTTAGCGTTGGACTGAGCACCAGCAAAACGCTCGCCAAAATCGCTAATCATCGGGCCAAAAAAGAGAAAGAGTTCGATGGTGTGGCCATCATGCAGCCAGATAGCGATGACACGCGTGCGTTCCTCGAGCAACTGCCGGTTACTGAGATCTGGGGCGTGGCGGGTCGAAGTGCTGTCCGCCTGCGCACCCTCGGAATTGAAACGGCCTGGCAGTTGCGCGAATCTTCGCCCAAGCATTTGAGAAAGCACTTCTCGGTAGTCATGGAGCGAATCGTCTGGGAGTTACGCGGCGATGACTGTATCCCGCTTGATGATATGACCCAGCCGAAGCAACAGATCATGGTCAGCCGCAGCTTTGGGCGCCTCACCAACAATAAAGCCGACCTTCACGAAGCGATCCGCGTGCACACGTCCCGGGCAGGTGAGAAATTGCGCAAGCAACAAGGCTTAGCCCAGGCGATTATGGTGTTTGTGAGAACCAACAGGTTTCGCAGCGACTTACCTAGCTATAGTAAAAACTTGGTGATACCTCTGCACCGCCCGACCGACGATAGCCGTGAACTGGTCAAGGGTGCCTTAGCGGGATTGGAAAGAATATTCAAGGAAGGAATTTGGTACCAGAAAAGCGGCGTGATGTTGATGGATCTCTGCGACCATGAGAATGAGCAATTGGGCTTACTGGCTGAACCACTGGGCGAAGAGAAGCGCGCTAGAAATAAAAAATTGATGGCGACGATGGATATGTTGAATCGTGAGCATGGCAAAAATACGGTACGACTGGGGATGCCAAGGCAGATCAATGCATGGGAATTGCGTTGCGAGCACCGGACACCTAGGTATACGACATGCTGGAAAGAACTAAAGATCGTAGAAACGTAAAACCCTCATTTCTGAGGGCTTAATGTATCGCTACATAGTGACTAAACTTTCATCTAATCATTAGAAAGATGAGGCCACCGACTGGCTATCACATCCCTTTTGGCGGCGGGCATTCTCTAGTGAGAGTAGCCGATCATTCGCACTTTCCGTAGCTGCATTCTTTTCCATTACATTACCGATGCCAAAATCACCCATAAAGGATAATACTGATCGGCCATCGAACTGGCTTTCATCTTTGATACGATCTAGAAAGCCGTGTGTTTTCGCAATTTCAATACTGATGGTTTGGCAGTCCAACAATGCCAATTCGCCTTCAGTGACCGTCGGTTGGCGGCCGTAGTTTTTAGTTGCACAACCTGCGACCAGAACAGAAAGGCCTAGCACCGAAAGCGTATTTATTAATTTCATATTGTTCCCTAGATTAAGGTAATCGCACCTCTGTGGGTACGACGGAAACAATAAAACGCTATTAAGCAAAGCTTGGCAAGAAACGTGGCCAACGCTTGGACACTGAAGATCAATCAGCCATCCCTAGCAATATCGAATACTTTCCCCTATTGGTCATGCGTTTTGTGACACATTCGACATGCTTAAAGCGGCGTTTATGGCGTCACGCATACAGCCTATCAGCTGAGGTAGCTGAATTCTGTAAGCCATATACCTCAGTTTTTGTAAGCAATCTCTTACATCAGTAGGCTAAATCACTTCACTAACATGATCGTATGCGGTCGATCCCCAAAACTATTCAACATCTTCAGGCCACTCCCCATTGCACCCCTTCTCAAGGATCAAGCTGCCCCTGCTTTCCGTATACGTGATCGATCTACCTTTTTGCGCGATACCTTCCCAGCCGCCCTCATCCTCATAGCCAACCTCCAAAACAGGCAACGGATCGCTCATGACAGGGGAACCGTTTGCGTCTATTGGCCCCTGCCCCCAGGCAAGCCAAGCTGGGCCTCTGTGTACAGTGCCGCCAGTATCGATGAAGTCGGATGATGCGTGCCATCGGCCACCCGCAAAGTCGGCACGGGCGGTAGGCGTAAGCTTTCCCATTACATCGCCCTCAGACTTGCTGCTGTCTTCCGAGTAAAACAGCTCCGCCACCACCTCTCTACGGATCACATCAGCTTCGTCTGGCAAGCCGTCCAACCGATAACTACCATCGGTGGCCTTAATAACGCCGCCGCTGTAAACAACCTCATTATCGCTTTCACCGGTGATACGCCACTCAGTGGTAGCGCCACCGGAAATCACTAAATCGCCATAGATTGATTGAACCTCCCAAAGCGCGTCTTCGTTGCTGTATACCGCCAGCACTTCCGGCACACAGCACACCTTTGGCGCCTGCTCAAACCCCACCACCGTTGGCCCTTCCACATTGCCTGCAAAGGCCACCAACACCTGATCGCCCTCTTCAAAGGCACTACCGTTGCAGTCCATATACAGGATCGGCACGTTGCTATAGCTCGCCCGGGCATTAACACCCAGCCCCTGCTGGCTGCTGGTGGCGGCATCCAACGTGATCGAACAGGTATCATCTTGCAGGCTGGTAATGGTGGCTATGCGGAAAGTCGGCCGCCACTTCTGCCAGCCGGGCAACATAGCCAGGTTGTAGAACGTTGCCGCTGGGGTGCTGGCCAGCGTGGGCTGCACGACACCATCTTCTGTGGCGCTCCAGGCGTTGCCTTCAAAGCCCGGCTTGATAATAACGTTGCCTATTTCACCGGGTACTTCCGCCGTGGCGACTTCGCCGCTCAAGTCTTCGGAGTAGTCCGCGCACCAGGCCTGCATCTGGCGCAGCGGTGGCAAAGCATTAATACGCGCCACCAGGGCTTCATCGGCAGCAATACGCAACTCATGGGTGCGTTGTTCTGCTTGTAGCGCATCGCGCTGGCTCGCCGCTTCAAGCAGATCGCGGGAGAACGCATCCAGGTTGATGCTGGACTGGCCTTGCTCTGCCATTTCCTGCTGGTACTGGTTAATGGCTGCATCCTGCTCGGCGGCGGCTCGGTTAACAGTTGCCTGGGCTGAGGCGATGCGTTGTTCCAAGGCCGTGATATTAGCCCGAAAAGTCTGGATCCGCGCTTTGGCTTCCTGTTTTGCAAGCTCTGCACGCTCACGGGCTTCGATAATCTCTATCGTATAGCGCCCTTCACCATGTGCTTCAAGTATCCGTGCTTTACCCATTGCCCACCTCGATCACTTCCATGGCCGCGCTTGTCGCGTTAACAAAATACTGGATTTGCTCTACTTGGAACGCGGATCCATCACCATCAACAGCGTAGTTACCGGGCCGCAAAAGCAGGTCTACGGTGGAACGGACACGCCGCACGCCTTGATTGATCGACCGGGTTTGCACGCCCTGCAATGTGCGTTCTCGGGGATCGGCCTGCGGGAAGTCGCCATAGCCACTCAGGGTCAGCGTGTAACGTGTCGGGCCTTCATCGCTCCTGATTTGCTCCAGTGGTGCCAGGGCAATGGTTTCCAGGCCGTCGTACTCATCAGCGCTGGGATAGTAGTAACCCAGTTGCACCTGCATCAGTGCACCATACTCCAGCGTGGGCAATACGTTGTCACCGGCGGGCACAATGGCTTGCAGGAAGGATTTACCCGTGCGGCGCATGGTGGCCTGGAACGATGACATGGGCACGCGCAACTCACCAATCAGCAGCAGATACACCTCTACCCGTTCCAGTGGATCAAACAGTGCACCTTGAGGGCCATCATCGCAGCCGATGACGATGGTGCCGCCGCTGGCGTTCAGTGCCCAGCTACCTAGCGGTGAACTATTCAGCACACTACCGGGAAGCCGTTTAATGATCGGTACACAGTCAATCCCGCCCTCTGGCGGCTTGGGTGACCCCAGCGCACGGCTATTGAGCGGATCGCTGTTCAGCATGGCTTAGATCTCCATGACGTAGCCGCGCACCACCACTTTGGCTGACAGCGTGCCGGTACCGGCAGCGACCACCGAGACACGTAGCGTTGTAACGCCGTCACTGATGAGTGGCTCAAACGTCTCACGCTCGCCTATAGCCGTTTTACTGATCGCCGTGGCTGCTAAATAATCAGCCGGATCGGTGTCGTCGGGGCCAATCTGAATTTCCGGCGCTCCCCCAACGCTATCAGCGTCGATGACCACCAGGTCAAAAGCGTCGGGAAACAGCATGGCGTTGGCAGGCAGCGTAAGGGTGGCCACTGCGTCACTGTCAGTAAGATCCAGTGGTTCAGTGGCTACCACCACTTGCATGGCTGCTTGTCGCGAAGTGTTCGGAGGTGGCCCCGCAAACTCACCGGTCTGGTTATACGTTGCCGGTATATAGCTGATCGCGTTGACCGCCAGGCCGCCTGGAATGTTAGCCACTGCACCGCGTCCCAGTGCCACGCAATAAGGTGCTTGCGCAGTGGCTTCAAGGCCAGCAGCGACCGTTTCAGGTGACAGCCCCTGGGCGCTAGAGCCTATTGCCGTCACCCCTGGTGGCTGGGCCTCAGCGCCATCACCATAAGCAGACGATTTAGGGCTGCTGGCGGCAGCATTTCGCCCGATAACGGTAACGCCCTCCGCATTGCCTTGGGCGCCCTTTCCGATCACGACAGAGGCTGGGCCGTTAGCACTCGAATCGGCGCCTAGCGCGATCCCTTCAGGCGCATTAACACCGGCTCCAACGCCTATAACAATGGCGGCATCGCTATAAGTGGAGCCAAACACTGCAAATGAGCTCTCACCTCCGCTGTTAGCGTCAGCACCGAGTGCGACAGCACCATCGCTTGATGCGTAGCCACCCGCTGCCGCTAATGAGTCATCGCCGTGACTACTGCTATTAGCGCCGATGGAACAGCTACGCGCCCCATTTGCCGAAGCTCCCGCTAGCGCGATCGAGCGCACCCCGTAGGCGCGGGAGCCGTCACCTATCGCAATACC
Organism: Halomonas sp. AOP13-D3-9; assembly: GCF_052379125.1. Classification (NCBI taxonomy): domain Bacteria; kingdom Pseudomonadati; phylum Pseudomonadota; class Gammaproteobacteria; order Oceanospirillales; family Halomonadaceae; genus Halomonas; species Halomonas sp. AOP13-D3-9. Next base: position 70,528 of record NZ_JBQSYH010000002.1, read on the forward strand.
CAGACCGGCAGTTGCCTGAGCACCAGGGCCAATAGCCATGGCACCGGTGGCATTGGCCTGGGCAGCACTCACCAGTACCGGGTCACCCTCCCATTCCAACGCTGCGTAGACCTTACCGCCTATTGCCATGGCGCTATCGCTGGTCGCATAGGATCCGCTGCCCAACGCCAGTGCTCCCGCCGCCACCGCCTGGGCAGGGCCAAAGGCTTCGCCTTCATGTTCATAGGCACCGCCAAGTGCAATCGCGCCAGCAATGCCTGTCGGCATGGTACCCGCGACTCCTTGGAGCATTTGCTGAAGGGGGGCTGCCGTTAACCGGGATTCCACACCATCCCCCGCCGTAAACGTAGCGGCAGTCGTGCCCTCTTGTTCACGCTCGACGGTGACCATGCTCTCAGCCACTGCCGTGGCATACACCACTTCGCGCTTGGTTTCGTTGCCCTGGGCGTCAACAACAAACAGCGTTAGCGCGACGGCGTCCGCATTCCCCAGCGCCGTGGCGATTGCTTCCGCGCCTGTTGACAGTTCAATCTCGATCGCGTCTTCGGCCACCGGCGCTGCCAGCTGCGCAGCGAAGTTATTCAAAAATCCAAAGCGCATGTCACGCCTCCTCGGCAATTAGAATAGTCAGTTCCTGGCGACGCTCCGCGTACTCGCTGGGCACACCGATAAAGCAGCCATCGGGAATCGACAGCGTGACCCGGGCATGGAGACGCACCATTCGGCGGGCCTGATCGACAAGCTCCCGCGGCAAGCCGCTAAAGGACAGCGTGACGGTGCGATCACCAGGGCTATGGCCGCGATTGGTGACCGCGACACCGCCATCCAGGGTGCTGACCCGGCTAACACGGCGGCTCACGTCGCCCAATGTAGAGCCTGCGCGGTGCGGCAACAGCATGGCCCCGCGCGGGTCATAGCCACGCGCGGCTAATCCAATTAGATACATAAGAGTTCTCGCCAGAAGGGATAGACGGAGCGTTAAACGCTAGAAGGGCTTATAGAAGAGCTCAAAGACCAAGCAGGAATTCAGCGCCTTCGGCATTGGCGCGCATCTGAATTTTTTCCAGCACCTGCCACATGATCATTTCCAGCGCAGGCTCCAGGCCGTCCGAGCTAATTTTGATCAGCCCATCGCCACTTTGCAGCGCCTGAGTACGCGCACGCATTTGCTCTACTTGCGCATCAATCAATTTGCCCTGCTGAGCAGCGGCCTCTTCTTGGATCTTCATCTGCTGGTCGATAGCATCACGAGCTGCCCACTGGTCACTAAAACCCAGATCGCCGCTGCCCAACGTATCGAACATGCTGGCGGCAGCCTCTCCGGTACTGGCAATGGTGGTGCTGGTGGCATTGAGAATCGCCTCCACTTTCTTGGCGTCCGCTTCCATTTGGGCGATTTTAAAATCAACCGCGAACTCCATGTTCTTGATGCGCTCATTGCTAGCCAGCTCTTCCAGCGCGAGGGATTGATCCAGCACGGCCTGCTTGGCTTTGAGTATCGCGTCTTCGCTACTCAATACCTCGCCAGTCAGCGACTCCTGACCTTGTGCCGCTTGCTCGCTGCTGTCTTTTAGCTCCAGCAGCGCGCCGGTCAGGCTGCGATACTGCTGTTCATTGATGTCGCCATTGTTGAAGGCGTCTTGAACGCGGCCTAGTGCAGTGCGAATCTCTTCACTGGTAGCCGTAATCGACGCCTCACCGCTACTCAATGCGGCCGCTGCGTCTGATAGCGTGCCCGGTAGATCCGCAATCTGATCAACCAAGGGGCTATCGATTGCTGCCAAGCCCTCGCTTAACTGATGACTGGCATCGGCTACCGCGAGCGCGGTTTCAACCGCGGCATCAGACAGCAGCTTAATATTGTCACTGCTTTCACCGCCCATACGCTGCGCCGCGCTGGCCACCGCCACGGCCGCGGCTTCTGCCTCGGTACCGACCATTGCAAAGTCTGCGGCCGCTTCCTCACCCCACCCAAAGTGCTGGCGTAGCGACTCATAGCCCGCTAGCAGGTTTTCAACGTTGAACAGTGAGAATTCATCGCCTTGTATGTTCTCGACGTCCGCTAAATCCTGCTCGATTTTCGATGCCAGCGTGATGGGCTGTTCATTGAACGCATTCACTTTGCCCATCAGGTCGTCAATGGCGGAATACGCCAGCCAGGCCGCGCCCGCGGGGCCCGCTATCTTACCTAATGAGGTAACAAAGCCACCGATTGCCCGGGTGGCCACGGGTACCGCGCCGCTTGAGCCACCCAGCGCCTGCAAAATAGTTAAAAAGCCGCCTATGCCTGCCAGAATACCGGAGGCGGCAACGCCCACGCCGCCAATAGCACCGCCCAGGGCAACCACATCGGGGTCAAGCTGTGTCACCCACTGCGCCAGCTCCGCCAGGGTTTCCATAAAGGGAACAAGCTGCTCAATCGCGCCCGCGGTGAACTCGCCCAGCAAATTAACGCCGCTGCCCAGCGTCTCAATAACGCTGACCAGGCCTTCTGCGGTGCTTAAATCAGCGTTATCGAACAATCCCGCCACCGCATCGCGCACGGCCTCAAAACCACCCACAAAGCCTGACAGGTCGGCGGCCTCTAAGGCTTGGGGCAGTTTTTCCGCGGCATCAAGTAGCGATTGCTCCAGGGAGCCCATCACCCCGTCGATTAAGTCGACAAACTGCTGCAGCTGGCCATCACTGACGCTGGCCCCAATGCTATTAAAGATCGCGGCTATGGCCTGCTGAATGCCGCCAAACTCATCAAGGAGCGGGTCACCTATCGTAATCAGCAGACTCTGGAACGCATTGCTAATACGCTGGTTGTTGTTCTCAACGGTATCGGCCATCTTCGCGTAGGCGACTTCCGTAGCGCCCGCGCTGTTGGCCATGGCGTCCAGGTTGTCAGCAAAGCGTTGCGCGCCGGTACCGGTTAACCCCAGCGCGCCGTTGAGTGCCTCACTACCGGAGAACAGTTTCGCCATGCTTTCGACGTTGCCACCAGTCGCTTCCTCAACTTCACGAAGAACGCCTTCAAGCCCCTTGCTTTGTAACGCGGTCGCGCCGAACTCAACACCTAGCTCTTCGGCGTACTTTAACGCGCCTTGTGTCGGGCTGATGATGGCGGCAATGGCGGCACGTATCTGGGTAATGGCCTGGCTGGTAGGCGCCCCCGACGCGGTGATGGTCGCAATAGCAGCAGAGAGAACATCAAACTCAACGCCGCCTGAGCTAGCGGTTTTGGTCACCTGGGCAAGTGAAGCGCTTAACTCAGGTAGCGTGGTCTGGCCGCTGCGCACGGTTTGGAACAACAGATCGCTATAGCGCTCGGCCTGATCCATGCCGTCGCCGTAGGCATTCAGCGTGGAGACCAGCACCGTCAGCGAGCTATCAAGATCGCCCTTACCGGCCACTGCCAGCTGTTCAGCCTGGCGAACCGCATCCAGTGACTGCGTGTAATCCACGCCAGCGGAAATCGCGCCGTAAACAGAGGCGTTGATCTGCTCATACGATTTAGTGCTGTCACGACCGTAGGCCAGAATATCGCCACGCAGCTTATCGAGGCTTTCGCCGGTGTCATCCACCAGCGTGGTGGCCTCTTTGAACTGGGCATCGAAGTCACCGGCCATTTTGACAGCCAGCGCGGTGGCCGCCGCGCCACCCGCTAACAGCGCCGCTTCAAACTTGAGGATGCCCGCGGTTGCATTAGCGATAGGATCAACCACGCCTTGCGCGGATCCGACGATGCTATTGAGGCGTTTTGTGGCGCTATCGACCCCGGCGCCCATTTGGTCAACGCCTTCGAAGATGATGGCAACGGATCGTTCCAGGTCAGCCATCGGCCACCTCTCTTAAATTGCAGGCATGGCAAAGCCCCATCAACGTTGAGAACGGACGCTAGTGGTAGCATTTGACGAATAAAAAGCTTGGGCTAAAGTAAATTAAGCCCATCACATAAGCAGGTGCAGTATGACTAACTGGCCCGACAATAAAGGCAAAGCATGGTCTAAGCAGGATGAGAAGCAGTTAAAGCAGTTGGCGAAAGAAAACACACCCACCAGAGTTATTGGCCTAAAACTAGGTAGAACCGAAGGTGCTGTATACAGCAAGGCTCAAGAGTTAAACACAAGCCTCAAGCCAACTAACCAAGCCCCTTACAACCGAAAGAAAACACCTTAAACGGTCATCTAGCTGCTTTTCTTCCGCTGCTCGAAATACATACCCCAAAGATCACACTCCAGCTCCGTCAGCATCGCCAGCGGGAACAGGTCAGGTCGAACTCGGAATAGAAATTCGCCCTTCAGGTCGCAGAGCTGGAGGGCGATTTGGATACCGGGCTGCCTGAAGAGCGCTTCGGCTTTCCCGGCTCACTGCCCAGGCCGGTCAGTTGGGTAATCTTGGTGGTCAGCTCCCAAAACTCGATGGGAAAGGCTTCCGCCAGTTTGACCGCTAATTGGTGGCTGCACTCTGGCTTCACACTCCCCATCACCAGCATTTCAATACGCCGCGCCAGGTCATCTGGCACGCTGTCACCGGATCCGATCAGTTCACGCACGGCATCGGTCACCTTGGCGTCTTTCTGGGATAAGAGCCCTTCCGCGATGGCGTTTCGATTACGGTTGCGAGCCTGGGCTTCATTAACGCTGGCCAACTCTGCACCGCTCAGGCCACGCACCCGCCACATCGGGGTTTCACCTTCCTTGATGCCCTTGAACCAATCACGTAGGTCGGGCACCGGCACATCCTCCTCACGGCGCTTAAAGCTGGCACCGGTGAAGCGGTTTACATCAAATTCCATGGCATCACCCTATTTAAGACTCATTTGGCAGAGCTGAGAAAGCCCGCCGCGGCAGGCTTTATGACGAAACGCTTAGCCTTCAAAATCGACGGTGGCTTGTTCAGCCGATACGGTGCAGCTGATATTCACATGGTCGCCCGCTGGATACGTGCGCCCGATGCCCAGGATGCCCTGGGTCAGCGAGAACGGCGCTCGGTGACGGTTCTGGTACCAGCGAAACCACAGCCGGTTGTTTTTAAGTCGAACCAGCGGATCGGTGGCATCGCCTTCGCCGTAATAGGTGAAGCTGGCCTGCCCAAGCGTTTGCGACACGCTGCCCAGCGTGCCGTTATAGATCTGCGTCGAGTTGGTGGAGTGGGAGGTTTCAGCGGGCACCCAATCACTGGCCCGGGGAATTTCTGCAAAGATGGGCGTATAGCCCCGCACACTGACGCGCTTGGGCAAACTCCCTGTATGGATCTTAGGCAGTTCTGCTGCGAAGTGGACTTCCCCACTGGCGGGGTCGGTTTGCCAAACAGGGCTGTCGTAGCGCTCCTGGTGGTTGCCGACGACCTGATAAATGTCAGTATCGTTCACGGGGGCAGCGCTGCTGCTGGCAAGACGCACCTGGCCAATCTCGACAGAATCCACGGGAATGAACGCTGGCCCGCCCGGTTCGCCACGCTGTTCGCTGAAGGTAGCGCCCTCGGCGCCAGCCACGGCCACTAGCGCGCCGCTGTTATCCACCGTAATGCTGGTAATCACGTGGGTTTCAGTGGAAGCACGCTCAATGGCCACATCCGCACTGGCCACATGCACCAGGCCATCGCTTGCTGCACCAGCAGCGGTGGGCATGTAAGCCGTTAACGCGGCCACAGTCACGTTGTCATTGCCGGTACCGGCGCGAATCTGCCCACCGGTCGCCAGCCCCCAGGGGCGTACCTCCGCTTCAAAGCCTGCGCGCCCGCTCCAGGGGGCGAACGTTGCTTCAAAAACGGTAGCATCGCCAATGTCAGATAGATGCTCCCAATCGTTAAAGGATTGGCCGGACTCATATTCCAGTTTAGGGTTGTCGGTAATCGCCACGGGGCGCCCTCCTATGTTGCTTGGATAAAAGCCCGGCACGCGGGCATAAAAAAACCCGCACACGGCGGGGAATATCAGAATTGCAGGTACTACTGGGAGTAAGGATCCCCCACGGCATGCGACCAGCGCACGGCAAGCACTAGATCCACGCCGATAATGTCGCTGCCCTCTTCGGGGTAATAGATCGTGCCGCCGGTATAGGCGATATCCTCGCATAGCCCGCCAAGCGTGCGATCGTTACCAGTGGCGGTGGCTATCAGCTCGGCCAGGATGGTATTGCCTTGGGTGCTCCACTGGCGGTGGTCGCGGTCGGCCTGGTGCACGGTTTCAACGGTGATTTCCGTGGTCACGCTCACACCGCCGTAGCGGTTGCGCTCCACAAGGCCGTCACTGCCATCCCAAAGGCTTCGCGCGGGCAAGGTGTCGATGATGCTGTTTGCCCGCTCTGCACTTAGCCGCTCGGCAAGTGCTGCGATGATCTGCTCTCTGATAGGGGTCATATCATTGCCGGTTCAGTAGTCGTTCTGATTCATAACTCATACGCTGCATTAAGCGGTTGCCACTGGGCGCCTGCAGGTCGTCTTTAACATCGCTAAACACCTGGCTGGTAGAGGGGCCGTAAAGCACTTTGATGCCTTCACTGCGCCCAAGGCCAGGGCCGTATTGGGTGCGAATAGCAATCGCCTGTACGCCGTTGGCGAAGCGGATAAAGAAGGCGCCAGGCATGCGCTTTTTGCCGCCGCTGGGTTTCACCTGCACGCCCACCCCGCCCGCTTTATAGGCGCGGTGTGGATAGCGCGTCAGTAGCGTGCCCCGCGTTGGCGTCCGGATCGCGCCGTTCAAGCTATTAACGGTGGCCCGTTTAACGGTCAGCTTGTCACGCACGTAGCCCGCTTTGAGCTTCACCTGCTTACGGATCTCTTTGCTGGCCTCGGTACGGGTGACACCTAACGTGTGATTGATGGCGCGGCTCATGGCGCGTGGTGCACCATTCTTTATGTGCATCAGGTCGCTTTCGATACGGCGGATCGCCTGCGTATCTACCGTAATCTTGATCGGGGAGGTTTGGCTCATGTTCGCTCCGGAGTCACAATCCAGGTCACCAGGTAACCGTCGTCGCGGGCCTTTTGGCCCAGCCGCCAGCCCTTGCCGTTCAGCGTCACCACATCGCCGCGGGAACCCGCACCGAGTTCACTGGTGTAGCCGGTTAACTCGGTACGGGCTTCCATGATGACGCCCTGCATGCCTGCCACCGTGCGCTCCACGTCTCGATCGAGCATGACGGTGACAGGCACAGGGTCGGCATTCAGCGCGGCGAAGGACGCGGGATCACCGGCTTCCACCAGTATTTCCCGCGTGCCTTCCCGCACTTCGTCGTCAAAGACGCTCATCACTCACCGCCTGTGCCCTGGCTGGGCATTGTGTTAGCTTCAGGTTCAAGGGCTTTCTGAGAACCTGGGGCCTCCCCAATCACCCCCGCTTTCACCAAGCGATCCTCCTCAGCTTTATTCTTTGGCTTGTAAGGCTGACCACGTTTCGCCAGCACCTCTTTGCCCTTTTCAATCTGCCCACGAATCACCACGAATTGCTTGGCCATGATGGCCTCCTGTCCAGTTTATGAATGGCATAAAAAAAACCGCATCATTTGGCGGGTCAGTTATGCAACGTTGGCGAAAATGAACGCGTCCGGTTCGTGGAAGCCTGGAAGCGGTGCTGACTGCATCATTAACCAGCGAACGCCAGGATCATCTTCCAGCCAGCTTTTCGGGTAGCGCGCCACATCAAATAGCCCGCCTTCCAGCGCTTTCATATCCTGAATAGCGCCATACAGCATTGAGCAGCGGGTTGAAGTTGGCCCGACGATCAGCCCGCCAGCGGGAATCATCGGCGCTTCTTCGCCCTTATCAGGCTGGTACCACTCTTCGTAGGCGTAGAGATCCATACCAGGATCATTTAAGTAACCTAGGTACGTCACACCGTCTGGCAGCTCTTCCGGTCGGATCATGCCAAGGTCGATGCGGCGCGTATTCAGCTTCTTGATCACCGATTCATTATCAAGGAAGGCATCAGCCGCTTCGGAGCTCATGACGCAAGCGTTAGCCGTGCGACCGGTTTTCTTGGCGATGCGGCGCTTGTACTTGCGTAGATCGGCAACCGGATCGGCGGCGTCTTCCGTCCACTGAACGGCCTCTGTGATCAAATTATCGTCGTCCATCTGGTAGTCGACAATATCGTCAACACCGTCACCTTTGACCTCCACCATGCCGGTGGTGAGCGCCTGGGCAACCATCCACTCTTCACGGCGATTGATCTGGTCATCCAGATCTTCCATATCCCGTGCCAGCTGATCACCGGCGCGCTCAAGCGGTGTGCGACCCGTATAGATATGCTCTCCCGGCTGACGCTGGTTCAACAATAGGCCAGCGCTGGTTTCCAGTTTCTGTTTAACGTAGGCAGGCTTATAGCTGCGCATAACGCTACCGGAGCGATCAACCACTTTGCCGGGGCGGTTAGGGTGCACAAAGGGCGCCATCTTGCGGTTACCCTTGATGATGTCGATATCAACATTTTCGGTGGTTGCTATGACCGGCTCAGCACCGAAGTAGAGGGTGCCCAGGAAGCGGCGGCTGTGCTGCATTTGACGGATAGCAGCCAGCATGGTGCGTGTTGCAAATAAGTCCATGGGATTCTCCATGATTGATAATAAATAGCGCGGCTAGGCTTAGTCGTGCACGAACAGGCTGAGCGGCCGCAGGGCTTTACGGACACTGCCCACTGTGTGCCCTTCTCCTAGCGTCAACGCCGCGGCACGCAAATCGCCGGTAAGCTGAACTTCAGCCCCCACCGTGCCCTCGGAAGCATCGACCGCTTCCCAGAGCACTACACTTGGCTTTTCGCTCCCGTCCTCGGCTGCAGCGGCGCTGAGTTTGAATTCTTCGTTGGCAGTTACCTCACCAAGCACGCTGCCAGCAGCCAGCACTTCACCTGCAGCGATGGTGACTGTGGCGTAACGGCGGGGGAAATCTCCCGCCATCATTGCCATTTGGGGATGGTTGGTTTGTGTCGCACTCGACATGGGTGTCTCCTCTTATCGCGTGTAAAGCGCTTGGCTTACTTGGTCTGCCAGCGGCGCGAAATTGCCGACACCGCTTGCTGTTCGTCTTCAGCTTCTTTGCCGCCTTTTGGTGGCGTTGCCGGGGGCGCCTCGGTACTGTCTTGCTGCATGTCGGCCAGCGATATGCCACGATCCTGAGCTGCTTTGAAAAGCGTTAAACCGGTTGCCTCAACGCTGTCCCCATTGGCCAGCGCCGCCGCGACTTCTTGTTCAAACCCTGGTGCTGCCAGCGATTGAATGCCGATACAGCGCTGGCGTTCAGCCTCTGCCGCTTCAGCACGTACCTTTTCGGTATCCACGGTTTCTGCAGCTGCAATTTGGATGGTTTTGGGATCGGTACCCGCGTCAATGGCTGCCTGAAGTTCAGCGGTCGTTTTAACGGTCGTCATCATGACGCTCCTTTGGGTGTTAGCTTGTGGAGTTGAGCCTGCCAGTTCGGCAATCAGGCCCTCTAGTGAACCGAGTCGGTCGGCCATACCGGCCTCCACGGCAAGTGCACCAGTAGCGATACCGCCCTGGCGGAAACGGTCATTAACCTCTTCACGGGGAATGCCACGGTTGCGGGCCACCTTGTCGAGGAACACATCAGCCAGTTCATCGGTGCGCGTTTGCAGCTGGGCACGGCCTGCCTCGGTTTCCAGATCAGGGCGCTTATTCGGCGCGTTGCTGGAAACGATCTCGTAGCTCTTTTCGCCGGGGCGGTCTTCGCGCTTGCGCAGGCTCAGTACCACGCCAACGCTGCCCAACTGGGCAGTGTCATCAACAATCACTTCATCAGCAGCACTGGCAATCCAGTACATGGCACTGGCTGCCTGCCCACCTACGTAGGCTTTGATCGGCTTGGTACCGCGCGCCTGATAGATCATCTCTGCCAGTTCATTAATGCCGGTGGCTTCACCGCCGGGGCTATCAGAGCTGACGATGATGCCCTTGATAGCGGGATCATCCAGCGCCGTTTGTATGTCGGTGGCGAGTACCTGGGTGCTGGTAGCGCCGCTGATCTCTGTGAAAAGGTTGGCGTAGCGGAAGATCGGCCCGGTAATGGGAATTACCGCCACGCCATCGCGCACCGTGACATTACGGGTATTGTCCAGCGAACGCCCCAGGCGGGCTTCCAGCGCCTGGATATCACCCTGGCGATCCGCAACGGCCATCAGGCTATCCAGTGCATCACCGGTCATCAGCCACGGGCGTGACGCCGCCAGCTCAAATGCAGTGCGGGGCATAGGTGGCTCCTTGATTTTCAGGCACAAAAAAACCCGCCGAAGCGGGTTATAAGAAAGCAAAAACCCCGTTAGGACGGGGCTTCAAATACGAACGATATGATTATCTACTCTGCATCTTCTGACTCGTCATCCTCAACGGCTTTCTTGTTACGCCGTCCTTCTAGAACTCGAGGAGCTACAAATAGCGCTACCATGCCGAATAAATCAAGAGTACCTATAATTCCCGCGGCAAAGGCGCTGTAGGGAGCGATTAGAACTGCTGCAATCAAACCCACAACCGCAATGGTGACACCACACAGCTGGCCTCTACGATCCTTCAGGATGCTTCCGGAAAGGCCTGTTTTGTTCATTTCGTGAACGTGTTTCTGATCATCAACTGCCATCTGTACGATGGTTCGGCGAGTTTCATCATCGAACTGATTCAAGATATCTGGATGAGGCAACGGGCCGCTGAAGCTTGTTTGCCTGACCCGCTGATGTATATGCTGCTCTCTTGCTGGCTCGATTTGCAAATGTCTAGAGAGTTCTTGCTGTTGCTCTTGAGTCAGGTTGCCTCGTTCAAGTTTAGCAACGAGGCGTTCAATCTCAGAGTCGGATTCAAGCTCCCCCTCTGCTAGTTCAACATGCCTATCAGCGTCGGAATGGCTATCGACTGCTTCATCTTTCTCAGGTTGATCCGGCATGCTGTACCCGCTTTTGATAATCGCTTACCGCTTTATACAGATGAGATCCAGCATTGGCCCAATGTTGGCCAATACGATCCTGAGCGGTGCCTTTCGGCATGTGCTGCGAGTAATCTCCAGTTGGCCAGATCTCCATGACACTACCAGCCGCAAGCACAGTGCGCGGAACCTTGTAGTGAGATTTCATGGTTTTGCTCCTATTTTCACCAACATACAGTATGTGTGCCAGTGTGTAGTTACTCCCGTCACATCAAGATGCCACCGAAAAACTACATTATTTAGTGTACTGTGAAAGTACAGATTAATGGAGCTTAAAAAGTTGCGCAAGTTCAGCTTCATTACTTCCCATATCCCCAAAAAGTAAGCACCGGCGTCATAACAGCGACACATCCGTTTATTCTACAAGCTTTCTTCACTTACCTTTTCAGGAGCCTCCTGAACCTTGCCACCCACATACAGCGGCACGCCGTTTTCACGTTTCCATTTGATCTCTCGGGCGCGATCCTGGGCAACGTCGTGCCAGTCTTCGCCGTGTAGCGCCATGGTTTCCAGCGTTTCATTGCTAGTACCGTTGGCGATGCGTTCAGTCGCGGCGCGGGCGTCCACCAGCTCATTCAATGAGCCAAGCGGTTCACCGATCCACAGCGCACGGGTATAGGCGCGGCGCTTGGCCGGGTCTCGATATCCAGGCATATGGATCATGCCCCGCGCTACCATCTCATCCACGACCAGGTCATAGGCAGGCTGGCACCATTGCGTGGTCAAGTGATGGCGGCGCTGTTTAACGAACTTCCACAGCTGGTTAAAGGCGGCGCGTGCTGCCGTATAGCTGGTTGAGAAGTGCATTAGCAGTACTTCTGCTGGCTGATCCAGCGCGGCGCCGATCTCTTTGACCACGGCCACAAAGAACGGGTCGAATTGGGCATTGGGGCGGTTAGGGCTGATCGGCACCGGCTCAGCGCCCTCTTCTAAATCCCAGACAGCCCCTTCACCCAGCGTCAGGTTGTCGCCTTCAGGTTCGTGATCTCGGTCGCTCTGCACCACCGGGCGTGATGGCTTGTTGGGATCGTTACTCTGTTCATCCCACAGCGTTGCGCCACCCAGGCCCGGTTCGTCCTCGCTTTTGTCGTGCTTGATGGCCACGGTGAACATGGCACTGATCACGGCGGCGGTCAGCTCGGCCTGGCTGAAGCGCTCAAGCTTCTGCAGTGCTTCAAGAATCGGTGCCAAGTACGGCACACCACGCGTCAGGCCAGGGCGATCCTTTTCATTCATCAGGTGGAGTATGCGGCGACGCCCGGTTTCTGCGCCGAAAACCGGCACCCACTCCCATGTTTGCCGGGTTAGATAATCACTTGGGTACCCGTCGCAAACCCGCACGTGGGTAGGTTTGCCAAGGGAGTCCACGCGTACACCGTCGATTTCGTTGGCGGTGTTCATATCTGTTAGCGGGCTGCCAACGCGCTCAGCCTCCACCAGCTGCAGCTTGAGATCAAACAAGCCACCGGGGCGGCGATCCATCGGCGTGAAGCCAAATACATCGCCACTCACCAGAGCACTGACAAACGCCAGCCGCTGCAGCATATAAAAATCCAGCGTGGCTTCCGCATCACATTCAGCGGGGTTCTCTGCCCATAAACGAAACCCGCGTGCCAACTGGTCGTTAAGAACTTCAGTTTGTTCGTCATCCAGCCCAAGAGCAGCACCATCAACGTTGGGTCGAACGGTCAGCCCCATCCCCACCACATTAGTGGCGGCACGGCTGATCGCGGCACGGCCCAGCATGTGATTGCGATAGGCGTCCCGCGATCGTGATATCAGCGTTTCGCGCTCGCTAGTCGGGTTATCCTGCCTGGGGCTGCCCAGGCCGGGTATCCAGCTCAACATGCTACGCAGCATGCGGCTGGCACCACGGTGGCGGGTTTCACTGCCCACATTGGCGTGGCTAGTGGGTTGGCTGGCCTTCAGCCTTTCTAGCTCCGCTGTCGCCTGTTTTGCCTGGGTTTCAGCAAGACGCGCGCGGGCATTACCCAAATTTCTAAAAATACCCATCACTCAGAACCCCACATAACGAACACGGCTACGACCACGTGATGCCGCTTGTTCTTTAGCGGCCATGCGCGCGTAGTGAGTCTCCATGCGCTGGAGCGTACCGAGATCGGAACGAGTGTATTGCCGATCGCCAAAGCGCCATGACTGTGAGCCAGAAAGAATTTTATCAATGGCTTCGCGTACCAACCTCAGGCGTTCGGTGTACGTTTGCTGTGTCATACGCTTCGATTCCTCATACGGCGGCCACGGCGGCGCGGCGCTGGCTGCTGTTGCTGCGGCTGTTCGAGCGGCGCTTCAAATAGCGTGGTTTGCGTTAGCGCGGCTTCCAGGCGATCCCAGTCACTTGCGCGCAGCACGTGCGTTCGGCAGCTGCGAGCGGCATGCAAAGCGTAAACCTCGCAGTCCAGTGCTTCATTGGGCTTGCCCGCTTTCTTCTGCCACACGCGCTTACGCGGATTGCGTGGATGTGGTGCTTTTACTTCCGCGGTGATCTGTTCCCAGTAGTCAGGGCGAACATCCTCATACCAGTGCATGCGACCGGGGCCGCTGCCCTGCAGTCGAATGCGTGTGTCGATCAGGTCTTTAGCTTTATGGGTACCCACGATAAACGGGCGTAAGCCGTACTTGTCCGCCTTCGTGTTATGGCGGTTGGTATCATCGGAAACTTTCGGACGGCTGAATATTTCGCGGTTTTCGTTATTTACCGACGCGCCTTTGACCGCCATCACACCGTGGCGCTGGCGAGCGCGTACATAGTGATACACCGCATCGCTGGTCTGGCCATCCGAACTGTCGATACCGCTTGCTGTGACGCGAAGGGTAGCGCCGCTTTCGTGCACAAAGCCTGTGGTCAACAGCTTGTCCAGCTCATCCCATACCGGATCCACCTTATCCATGGTGTTGCCGTAGAGTTCGCCCCAGTAAATCAGCCAGCTCTCTTCCCCCCGACCCCAGGCGCGAATAATCACCGCCAGCCGATCGTGCTGAACGTCCATACCAGCGGTAAGCAGCAAGCCGCCGCGGGGAATCGTTTTCTCTGCGTAGGCTTCAGCACGATCCTTCAGCTCATCGACTTCAGGCGCGTCCCCTTTGAACTGGTACGTCAGCCCCATTGAACTGTTGGTGAATACAATCAGATCGCTGAAGTCACCCTGCTCTGCAGCATGTTGAGCCGACAGCCACTTTTCCATCAGCTTGGCGAAGCGTGAATCAGGAAAGGTGCTTAGCAGCTCATTCATGTAGTACCCGGCCACACCTCGAAACTCTGCCGTGGCCACCCAACGCCCTTTTTTCAAATTGGCGTTTTTCTCGCGATCGCTCCATTCACTGCCACAGTGGGGGCAGGCATACACCGTTTGCTCAGGTCGGAAAGCACCATAAATGGGGTGCTGTTGTTCTGCGCTGGTAGGACAAACCAGATTATCAAAGCTCAGTTCGTGAGACTCGCCACAGTGGTGGCAAGGCACCAGCACGCGGCGCTTATCGCTAAGCTGCATTTCCGCTTCAATGGAGGAAAAGCCTGCAATGGTAGGCGTGCCACCGATAATGTATTTCTTGCGTCCACGGCCATAGGTTTTGCCGCGCTCTTTCAGCAGCAAGATGGAATCGCCCTGACCTTTCAGATTCAGGTTGCAGTCATCAGGCTCTTCAACAAAGCCGCGCGGGCTGGGGGTCGATTTCACTGACGCGGGCGAATTGGAGCCCACCAGCTTTAGAAAGCCACCAGGGAAACGCTTGAACTGCTGCCGCTGCTGCAGCTTCCGCGAACGCAGATCAATTTTGCTGCGTAGGCGCGGCGTTGCTTCCACCATCGGCTCAAATTTTTCCGCTACATACTCTTTAGCGGCCCCATCCTTCGGAAACAAACCGATGATCGGCGAAGGGTCGATATCGATCCAACGGCCAAGGGCATTACCAAGCACTCCGGATGTCCACGCGACCTGCGCTGACTTTTGGCAGCACACCTCTTCAACATTGGGATCGTCGATGGCCTCCAGCGGGCCGCCGGGCAATGCCAGCGCTGGCGTTACGTGGATGCTGTACTTACCAGGGCGCGCGGTTTCAACTTCGCTCATCCAACGATGTTTGTTCGCCCACTCCAACGTGCTGATACGCTCAGGGGGAGCCCACTTTTGAGCCAGCGACCGCGCCCAACGTGCAGCGTTACGCTTCAGCGCACTCCTCATCGCTGGGTTCAGGTTCGTCGCTGGCGTCATAGTGGCTCAATGTGGTTAACGCATCTTCGATATGACGGCGGATCACAGACACATCCACCTCTTCGCCGTGAATGGCTGATAACTCAGCCGCCAACGCATCGGGCGTGTTAAACAGCAACTCAGCGCGGGCAGCCTCCACCATCGCCTCATACTCAACATCCAGATCTTCGGGCATCACCAGCACGTCATCTTCCTTGAGCATTTCCCGCTCCAGCTGGTCACCACGTAGGCGATCCAGGCGATCTTTTGCAGATTCGCGGCTGGTATCGTTGGCACGGGTCAGTAGCCATGCCAACACATCGGCGGGCGAATACTCATTGCTTGCGCCACGCCCTGCAGAAACGGCCACCGGCATGCCTTTTTGCTGCCAGTCAGTCAGTGACCGTTCAGACACTTCAAGCAACTCAGATAAAGCCCGCTTATTAACCGTCACTGACAGGCCAGCAGCATGCCAATTCAGCAACGCTTGCTGGCAAACATTGATCAGTTCAACTGAGGTCATGCGGCTAACCCATTGATCAGATTAAAAGTAAGGAAGCCAGGGAGGACTCACAGCTGCACAAAATCCGGGGCTCTGCGACCCCGTGTAGCGCTGAGGGCGGCTAGGAGGACCCAAGCATTTACGTTAGTCTTTCCAACTAGTGAACTCGATGACGGAGGTAACCTATGCTGGCAAGCGCATGGTTTGGCGGTAGCAAGAAGTCACCCACTTACGGTATTCGTGTTGGTAATCAAAACCGAGATACTTACTTTGATCCTGCCTGGAAAACAGTAACGATCACCATCAACGGAACCAATGAGACCTTCAACATCACGCGAGGTTTTTGGAATAAATGTCCTGAAATACGAGATAACAGAAACAAAGCCATTAGAAGTTGGTTACAAACTAACCATCCACCACTCCCCTGGGATAAGTATCAGAACCCCAAATTTGAGCTAACCTCTCATGGCAGAGACCACTTTTCATTGGATGAGTAAATCTCACGGCCCCTCTGTCAAACTAGGATTGAGCAATATTTGGCCAACAGTCACTCGATCCGCATTCGCCCGTTTACGCAGCGATTCATAATCAGCCAGCAGCTGGAGCAAATCCCGATTGCTTTCAATCCGGCGTTTCGGTTCTGGTAGTGGCTTCAGCAGATACCCCGGCACCTCCGGGGTCAGCACGATCGGAACGGTCAACCTGCCCGGGGAGTTGGCGCAACCAGTGACGAACAGCATCAGGAACAGCAACGCCAGTCCAATCAGCCGTTTCTTCATCGGTTTGCTCCAGTTGTTCTAGCGCTTCCAACTGCTGGCTGTGTTCAGCTCTTACACGCTGCAGCTCAGCCTCCCGTGCTTCCAGCGCCTTCAGTTGCCGAGCTGCTTGTTCGCGTCGCCACTCCAGCGCGCTTTCAAGCACAGCGACCTCCAGGCGGGACGTTTTCAGTTGCCCGATCGCATCATCGCGTTCAGCCACCAGCCCCTGGATGTGGCCCCAAAGCAAAAAGGCCGCGATCACCAATGCGATCACAGCCCATAGCCAACCCGGCACCCAACGCAACAGTCTCCGGAAATGCATCACTCAGGCCCCGCCATTTCAGGCACTTCGTCGGGCTCCATCAAGCAAAGCTCACGCTCTGCATATCGCCGGTTGACCAGGCCCTGTAGGCGCACACCTCCAGCATGAACCCAACGTAATAACTCATCACATGCCGCCTTCACATTCCCCGCGTTCAATCTGCGTAGCAACGTCGAGCGGGCAAAAGCGCCTTCCCCAACGTTATAAACAAATGAAGCCAGCGCTGCCTCCCGGGTTGCCGGAAGCGCTACGGTTACATGACGTTCAACTGCATCGAACGCGTGCCCCAGATCCTGCTTTAGTAGCGCTTCGCACTCTTCATCAGAATGGGTTTGTCCAATGCGGGCGGTGGCGGTGTGCCCGTAGCAAATGGTCACCACACCTACCGGGTCGTGATACGCCTGGTTCTCCTTACCTTCAAAGAAGCCAACCGTGGCAGCGGCAATCGCGATGGCACCTGCACCGATGGCAGGCAAGCCAATCCGTTTTTTCCATTTCATTCGCCTGCCCTCTCACGCTCTGCCTTGAGTTTGGCTATCGTGATGTTGTGCTCACGCTTGGCCATTTCATGCTTTTCGCGCTCAATGCGAGCGCGGCGGACAATCAGAAATAACTGGGCCAGCATATAAATACAGGTCAACAGCCCGGCAATCAGCGTTACCTGGGTGCTAGGGTCAGAGCCAAGCATTGCAGCCCAACCCAATGGCACCGGCGCAATGCGCGCGCTCTCTTGCATCATTACAGAGGACATAAGCAGGCATCTTCAGCAGTCAGGCCATTACCAGAATCGGCAGCAGCACAAAATAAAATGCCCGGCACCGACCAGAGCCAGTACCGGGCACCGCCCACCACGGCGGGAGCAATAGGTAGTCATACGCCCAACAAAAACCCCGACACAAGGCCGGGGCTGATTAACACTGTGTGGACGCAACTATGTGACGGTAGCTGAATGATGGGCGCTGACTGCGGTGGCATCAATAGGTCGGTAATGCCAACGCCGTAATGTGCAGGCAATCCGCCGGGCCAACGCCGCAATACGCAGGGTTACGCCCGGTGTTTTTTATCGAAACTGGCTCGCAATACAGCCTTTAGGCGCACGTGCAGCCGATCAAGCCGCTCATAGTAAGTTCTTTCCGCCATGCCTAAACGCATCGCTTTGGCGTCGTTATAGCCATGCCAGCGGTAATGCTCATGGGCCAGCACCTGATCTTCATCGCTCAACGTGCGTAGCGCCTGCTCGACTTGCCAAGAAAGCTCATCCAACTCACCCAGTCCTAGCGGGTCACGGCTGCCTTTCGGCCCACTCCCCTGCGGCATCACGCCTTTAAACTCTGCCAGCCTACCCAGCGGGCTGCACTGACGCAGACCACGGCCACGCTGCTGATCGGCCCAATGCTGCAGTAGTTCGTCTATTTCTTTGATCATATCACCCTCTGTCTGACTGTCTGATTATCTGTCTGAATGTTTGTCTGATAATTTTTATCTTACTTATTAACTACTTATTTAATTATTCAGACATTCAGACAGTAATATATATAGTTAGTCATGTGCGTACGCGCGCGCACGGGCTACTTGGATAAAGTTTGTCGGACTGTCGGAAACCGCATGATGCCGGGATTCCTCTGTCTGAAAGTCTGTCTGATAGTCCGTCTGACTGTCGGAATCATGAATCAGAATCTCCGTGCTTCACTTCCACCTTGAAACGAAACTGACGCGCTTGATCTGCTGCAAAATCAGGCCAGCCGGGCTTACCGATCTTATCGGCGTACTCAGGGGGCACAAACATGCGCGTAGATTTGAAAGCACCAGAACTAGCCGGGTAACGAATATCACGCTTATCTCTTAACATGTCCCGAGCCACCTCATCACAGAACCACCTTTTCTTGGTCTTGAACTCGTTAGTGTTTTCGCACCAACGAAGGAATGCTTTCCAGAGATCAGTCACTGCCGCGACGCCATAGGGCAAATCCAAATCACCGTTGCGCCACTCGTGAACAAAATACCGAGCTGGGGTCAGACTGGAGTCAATCAGTCGTTGTTTCGCTTCAGATAGTGGCGGCTTGGTATGCGCCTTAAAATCACCCAGCGGAAGGTTCAGCAGATAGTGATAGAACGACTCAACGCCACCGTTATCTATCTCCTCAGAAAGTGCCTCAAAGTATTCAGGTGGCGGCACATCCTCCACGTGCAGCACGAAGTAGCGGCGATCGCCAAGGTCGAGCTCCAGCGGTACCGTTGAGTTAGATAGGAAGACGAAGTTCACATGGTTACGCTCACTGCGTAGCGGCATGTTCTTTTCGTTGATCTGAAGCTCATCACCGGTGACCACGTGCTTGAGAACACCTTTGTAATGCGCCTTCTCTGCCCTACTCACCACCTCTTCAGCCAGCGCGAATAACCGCCGCGACTGCCAACCGGTGAATTGGCTTTCCAACTGGGCCTGTCCGATCGTGATGCCATACTCGCCATAGATGCGCTTCAGTATCCCTTCAAACAGCAGTGACTTACCGGTACCTTCAGCACCGTGAACCAGCACAGCGCTGGCCATCTTGGTACCCGGTTGCTGCAACGGCAACGCCATCCACTTTAACAACCACCAGAATTCAGCATCTCGGTTACCACACAGCCGATAGATATGTGCCCGAATCAACTTACAGCCTTCGTCACTTCGTGGATCAGGCTCCATCTTAAAGCCGTCATACAGGTTCACGTTTAAGCGCGGATCCACCTCTTCAGTAGGGTCAAACACCACCTCCTCGGCAATCATCCGCCAGGGGTGATCCTGCCACTCCTTGAACGTCTCTCGGCCAACGGCTTCGCGGATATGAGGCACGCGAATCAGTTTGCCGCGCATCCCATCCCATACCAAGTCCGTGCCGTAGATCAGCCGGAAGTGCTTGAGCATGTCATCTTTGCGGATGCGCACGCCGTAAGGGTTTTCCTCCTGCCCCTCCGGTGGGTGTGAGGGCGCGGCATTCTGCCCTTGATCATTATCACTGGTACCGCACTCCGGAGAGGGGGCGCTGGGGAGAGGTTGGGAGCTATCATTCGCCGCTTCAACAGCGGCCAACAACTGTTGCCGAACAGCATCAAGCCCCTCAGCAACATGCAGGTCATTCCAATCTGCCATTACGCGGCCTCCCTGTTCAGCTGCGGGAATACCGCGACGGCATGCATGGCTTGCGCCACTTCCTCAGCTTTTTTACGCCCTGGGTTATCTTTTACCTGTGGGTCATCATCCCCACAAATTACCAAGCGCGCCTGTTGATAGAGCTGACCAAGTAACGGCACCACCCGCTGCAAGTTGCCTGCATCCAGGGCAACGGCTACCGGCCAGCCGGTCGCCATATGGATGCTAGCCGCGGTTGCGTAGCCCTCTGCCACGGCCACCACCGCCGCTTCATTAGCATTGCCAATGCGGTGCCAGGTACCCGACTTGCGGCCATACTTCGGGAACAGCTTGGTACCGTTGGGCTTGATCACCTGGATCGACACCACCTTGCCGTGCACATCACGCAGTGGCACCACCACATCGCCCTGCTGGATACGCATAAACGAAATATGATCCGGTCGCGGTTGAGGCAGGTCATCAAAAAACCGTTTAACCTCCGGCCCCGGCCATACGTCCGCCCGCTGGGCTTGATCATCAATGCTGATCACCACAGAGCAACGCGGGAACCACACCCCTAACGCGTCCACCTGTTTGGCATCCAGGTAAGGTGAGCGCCCTTCCCGGCGACAATGCTTTTTGATGAAGTGGCGGCACGCCATAGCCACCGTATTGCGCATTGCATCCCGGCGGCTCTCATCCACTTCGATCTCAGCTTGGCGCGCCTTCCGCCGCTGCTCTTGCTCTGCCTTCATCTGTTTGCGATCGGCCGCGCTCATCTCCACTTTTGCGCGCGTCCAACCGTGCTGTTGGGCTAGGTGAATGATGGTGCCCAAGCGATTACTACCCACTTGCAGGCTACGCCACACGCTCTCCGCATCCTTCGCGTTGTAACTCTCCCCGCCCTGGCTCCATTCATCCCAGGCAAACCAACCATTATCGCCATACTCTGTTTTAACGGCGTTGCCCACCTTCACCCAGGTATCGCGGTCATCAGGCGGGATATGGGTTAACGCCAACCGTAGCTCATCCAGAGTTAGTAGATCACGCTGCATGGTCAACCTCCTCTGCAACGCAATCATGAAAGGGTGGGCACTCAGCTTGATCGTGCAGTAAGCTCTTAGTTGCGAACACCAAGCCCATCACACTAACCAAGGAGTACCCATGACAACCGAACGTCGTGATCCAGCAAAAGTACCTGTATATCGGCCGCCCGCTGACGTAGACCGGGGTAAAGCGCAGGTACCTACGTCCAAACGCCCGCCACCCAAAGGCCAGTAAGAAAAAACCTAAGGAGACACTATGGAAGAAGTAATAAACGTTCCACGAGATCGACAAGAAGTGGAATGGGAGCTGAGAACGGCCATTTGTCTCCTTAGCCGGTATCGTAATCTTGCACGTAATGCTGATCTGGCACTTACGCTGGTAACGCTTATCGGCCTTAGCAGTGCAGCAGGGTCGGTTTTTAATAGCAGTGCCGTACTTGCCAGTGTGGCTGGTGTATTGCTGACCATGACTAGCATCATGCAAATCGTTTACAAGCCCGCAGAAGCAAAGGTTCATGCAGCTGTTAGCCGAAAAATGTACACCGACCTTTGGAGTGAGTCCTATAAGCTCTCTGACGCAGAATTCGATAAACGCGTGATCAAGCTGCACGGCGAAGATATAGGCGTTGTTGAAGGTTTGCGCCTTGTTGCCGAAATTGACACAACGCTTCAACTGGGGCTTGAAGATAAAGAGCTGATTGCGCGACTCACTAGCTGGAATAAATTCCTGCGCTTTTGTAGCTAACATCCACTCGTTACCCACCTGCATACAAGTATCGCGGTCATCAGCAGGGATGTGTGTCAACGCTAAGCGCAATTCGTCTATGCTAAGCAATTTAAGCACGGCCCACCTCTTTGCGAGATACGTTATGGTTAATAGAGAACTGCAATTGCTTCTTCTGGAAAGACTTAAGGCAGGAGGCCTTAAAAAGTACCAAACGCAGCTTGAGGCAAGTGAATACAGGCATGTAAACGAAGTAGATTTTAACTTGCGCTATTTGAGTGAGCTTGGTTTGCTGGAATGCACACAATGGAATGTAATATTGACAAGACCTGATAATCACCAAGCAGAAATCGCTGGTGTTAGCGTCACGGGAAGGATCACAGCAAAAGGCGTTGATTTTTTGGAAGACGACGGAGGTATTTCCGCCATCCTCGGCACGGTTAAAGTCAAGCTCCACGCAGACACTCTCCGAGGTCTTATTGATGCAAAAATCGTCGAGAACGAAGCCATACCTGAGCAAGAAAAACACGCCCTTCGTGAAGCCCTCAAGGGCATGAAAGAAGAAGGTTTGAAGCAACTGACCACTCGCCTGATAAGCTACGGGCTTGATCAGGGAGCCATCACAGCACAGCAACTCTCGACATGGCTCAATATCTAAGCGAATGTTAAATTCAGCAGCAAATTTGCAAGAGGTTCTGTAATGGCAGACCTGGACGACAATGACTGTCGCTTTCTCAATCAAATGCGTGATTCGGAACGCAAGCTTTTGAATTCCATTGCTCCCTTCAGCAGGGAAAAACCGTTTACTGCAGAAACCAAATATATGTCCATCCTCAAACTTATAAGGCTCGGTCTGCTTACCGGGGAGATAGGTGTAGAAGCCAACAAAACGCTTAACTATGCAAACATCACATTTACAGAAGAAGGCAAAAGGGCCTGGACTAAGCAAATGCTTATAGGGAAGTGTCTTAACTAACATTGCAGCCCTCCCTCATCGTCTGACAGGCAACACATAGCTGCACCCCAGGCAGTGCCTCACGCCGTGCTGCCGGAATGGGTTCCTCGCATTCTTTGCACTCCAAACGGCTTGCTATTGCCGGAACAGCCCGCCGGTGGCGCGCATTCATCACTTGTTCCAGCTTCCACTCGATCAGCTCCTGGGCGATATCAGCCTTATCCATGGCGGGCCTCCGCGTACTGATCGGCAGCGGCTTCAATGGCCAGCGCTGCCCCCATCAAACGCCGTACACGCAAATGCAGCTCAGCCGCTTCCAGCGGTGAAATCACCCCGTCTTCTAGGCTTTCCGACAGGGTTTTAACCATTTCCGCCACACGATCCTGCAGCACTGACAGCGTGGCCATCATGCCTTGCATCGGTGTTTCTGCCGTGGCTGTGCAGGGTGATACCCATATACCCCCGCCTGCCATTTCACCGATGCTATCCATGATGCGTTCATCACGCGTGACCGACAGCACCGCTTCCAAATCTTCCAGGTTGGGCTTATGGGGTTCGTGGGTAGGGCTCAGCTTGTGCTGCAGGGTGATGGGGTTAAGGCCGAAGGTAACGGCCACGGCCTTGATGCCGCCCTGGTAATCGCGAGCGGCGTGGTAGAGGGCCAAGGAAAGCGGCAGCACTTCACGCTGTGCTCTTTCCTTGGAAGATGGCCAGCGCTTAGACATGGCATTACTCCCGTAACGTTGCCATGCAACCCGCCCGCCAATCGGTTATATTGGAGACGTGCTGCATTTCATTGCATTGGTTTGCGCACACGCAGAGAGGGCCTGTGGTGGGCATTCAACCTCTCTGCACCTCGCCGGGGAGGTTCTACCTGTGGTGGGAAGGTCTCCCCGGCACCCTAAAACCGCTGGTTAGGCGGCTTTTTTGTTCAGCTCTTCAGCAGTCACTCCGTAGTGCATCAGCACTTCAGGGAGTGACACATTGCCCTCGCTTGCCTCGGCCAGCTTTCGCATATACCGCAACGAAGCAGCTTTACGTGCCTTTAAGACATGGACACGTAAATAGCCTGCAGATGTACCAACGCGATCTGCATATGCTTCAAGCGGGTTTTCACCTGAATACTCTGGCCGATCTAACTCACGAAGATAGTCATATAGCGTCATAATCACCTCGATACTACCTATACGGTATTAATATCTCAATACCTAAATGCTCGTTTACCTTTTAGGTAATGTCAAGGAAACTTGGGGTATGGACATTAAAACTACGCGCCGCATGCGCGTCCAAACCCTCATAAAAGAGCGCGACCTTACCCTCAAAGCATTTGCCGATATGATCGACAGAAGCCAGGGCCAAGTAAGTGCCATCGCAGGAGCCTCAGCCCACAAGGGCATAGGGGATGCCTTGGCGCGCCATATCGAACAATGTCTCCACCTACCTCATGGCTATCTTGATCAGCCGCTCGCTGACAATAATGCCGCTGTTATCACCACCACTACATCGCGCCAACTACCGGTACTTGGCCTAGCATCGGCAGGAAAGCTCATGGAAAACATCCAGGAAGCCTGCGTAAGCGAGTATGTCATTGCACCTGGGCCAACAGGCCCGAATGCCTTTGCGTTGCGCATCGAAGGAATAAGCATGGAACCGCGCTTTCAGGAAGGCGATAAGATCGTTATCGACCCTGATCTTGAATGGAAAAATGGCGACTATGTTTACGCAATGAGAATTTCTGATAACCACGGAACCTTCAAACAGCTCCGTTGTGAAGATGGGGAAATGTACCTTTGCGCTACAAATTCAAGCTTTGAGCCACGTTATACCCGGATGGACGGCGAGTGGACGATATTAGGTAAAGCCCGTTGGAGAGTCGAAGACTTATAATAAGGAGGGAGCATGATTCATGAAAAGCACAATTTTGGTGGTATTTGGACTACTAGAAAGTTAGAGATAATCGATAAGTATCTTAGATTTTATTCTACTGCGCTGAAAAATATGCCCTTCAGGAAACATTATATCGACCCGTTCTCAGGTACTGGCACTGTTGACTTCGATGATGGGCTTTTTAATAGCGATCCTATTGAGGGTTCAGTAAAAAGGTCTTTAATGGTATTCCCTCCTTTTGATCAATACCATTTCAACGAGCCACACCCCAAGCGAAACGCACAACTACAATCCATAGTTTCAGAGTATTGCAAAACTCAAGTTGATATCACCAGCCTGGATGCTAACGTTATGATAAATAACGTATGTGAGAGTCTTGGCAGAGATCGAGCGGTATTCTTTATAGATCCATATGGTTGTCAGTTAGACTGGGAGTCATTAGTTAAAATCTCAAAAGGCAGAGGAAATGATGTTTGGCTGTGGTTTCCAGTCAGCGCTGTGATTAGACAAGCGGCTGTAAACGCTAGTGATATTCATGAAACATGGAGACTCAGGTTAAACAAATTATTTGGTGACGACAGCTGGGAAAAAGCTCTTTATGACTCTGCAGAAGATGAGCACATCGGCTGCACTGGCTCACTATTTGATGATGATCCGCTACCAAACACAATACGATCCCGTCAAACTGGCACTGCACAGCTTGACAAATACGTCATGTCAAAACTCAAAGAAATATTCCCGTATGTAAACGAAAAACCAATGGCTTTTAACAATGCGAGAGGCTCAACTTTATTTAGATTGTACTTTGCAATGTCTAATGCAGATGAAGCTGCAATAAAGCTTGCAACCAGAGGCGTAAATAGCATCCTTAGGTGATCATTTGGTGAGATATCAGGGGGAATTGGTCATAAATATGCCCGTTGAGATCTCGCCCGTTAGCTTTTTTACTTCTTTTCTTACCGTCTTGCCCCCAGCCCCCCCATTGCTTGAAGAAAAAAGCGACATTTTGGGTTTCACATTGATGCTGAATATTCGCTGCCCACTCAGGCTGCATTGGGCGAGCGCCTTTACCAGACTCACCTCCAACTATGACCCAGTGGATACCGTCTAATTCCAACTGACCAATATCTTCTAGTAATGGTTCAGCACTAATAAACCTGACTGAAACAGATACTTTTCGTAGGTCTGCAATTCTGGGCACACCATATTTCCTATCTTCTACAGATACACCAAGCCATAAATTATCCGGCGCAATGCGATCGGCAAAGAATTCTGGCAACCGCCACCCACGCTTTGTTAATACCTGATAGGTATGCTGTGGCGTCTGAGACATAACAGCCAGCACCTGATCAATATAGCTATCAGGCACATCTTCGTGAAAAAGATCACTCATACTATTAACAAAGTAAGTGGTGGGCTTTTTTCTTTTCAGTGGTTGTGAGAGGCGCTCAGGCATGAGAGAGAGCTTAAACCCGTTTTCGTACCCTCGAGCCCCCATAGCCTTGAGCCGGTGCGCCATAGCCTCTGCATAGCAATGCTTACATCCAGGTGACACCTTTGTGCAGCCCGTAATGGGATTCCACGTATGCTCTGTCCACTCAATGTCACTTGAACTCATAAAACACCACCATTACTGTATAAATAACCACTACAAATTAGCATAACTGGGTTAATTGTACTAACTATGGCAAAAGGCTGCTTGAAGAGATTTGTATTTAATTTACCCCTGAATTTATTCTCCCCAACAAAAAATACCCAAATGGTATTTACACAATACCTAAATGGTACTAATCTGTTTTCTACACGCCCACCACGTGTAGGAGAAAGCTATGCAAACCAATGCCCACCCATGCCGGGTAATCCTTCACCCGGCGGCTGGCAACAGCCATATCGCCATACAGGCAATGCAACACGTCACCGGACGCGTTGCCGCTCGCTTGATCGGCTCAAAATCCCGCACGATCTATCTGCTCACCCCTGAAGAAGCGGCCCGCTATCGTAATGACCAGCGCGCACCGCAAGGCGGTGCTGCATGAGCTCCGTTGTTCATATTTCAGCCCCCAGCGTACTTACCCAGGCGCATCGCGATGCCATGGCCTACATCCAAGAGCTGGCCACCACCATCAGCATGCAAGGTGTCTATTGCGTTAGTGCGGAGTATGCAGGCGTTTCTCATGAGTTCAGGACTAGCGTGCTGCTGTTTAGTGAAATCGCTAAAGAAAACTTTAAAGCGCACACCACCCTGAACGTATACCTCCCGGGTCGCGAACGCTGGGCAGGTGATAACGCGCTTGAAGAGCTGCAGGCTATGGCACGCGTACTGGAAGGCTTCCTAATCCCACCTTCAGGAGACGCCGCATGAACGCCCCTCAACACCCACAACCGGCCCACGCACTCGGTAAACGCTACACGCTCATGGAAGCCGCTACGTTACTCGGTACCGGTCGGAACACACTTTGTAAGCAATTGCGTGCGATTGGCATGCTGGACGCTCACAACCTCGGCACGCGACCACACACCAGCGCAGGTCGCCTATTCGTGGAACTCAAAGCATTCGAGCATACCGGGCTGGGGGCAGAGCGCACCTATGGCAAAACACTGGTGACCGAGCGCGGCTTGCTCTATATCGCCAACCGCCTGGGGCTGCGACTTCAACGCGAGGCCGCGAATGATGCCGACGTCTGACCGCACCCACATTGGCAAGCTCAGCACTCGCCAGCCGATTGGTAAAACGCAGACCACCACAGCACTGCTTTACCAGCAATTTGGTGATGTGCTGATCCCGCTTGAAAAAGTACGGCTGGCGTATTTCCGAAACCGCAGCCCGGAGCGCTTTCGTCGTGCCCTACGCGAACAGCGCATCCCACTGCCCATTGTCACGCTGGATGACTCCCACAAAGGCCAGGGCTTTATCTGCCTGCACCATTTGGCAGCGCTAATTGAGTCACGCGCCCTTGAAGCCATCCAGCACCAATGCGATGACGACATCGCAGACACCCTGCGCTTCGGCGCAAACCACCACGAAAAGGAGGCCAGCAATGGCTAACGAACCCACCACCACCGATATCAATGCCCTTTTTGATGACCTGGACGCCGGTGTATTCCGCGACAAAGTTGGCCGCGCACTTAGCGAAGTCGCCGCGGGCATCGTCGCCACCGGCAAGCAAGGCAAAGTCACTGTCACCTTCGATATGAAACAGATCGACGACGCCCGGCAGGTCAGCTGTACCCACAAAGTCAGCAAGATTGAGCCCACCCAAAAGGGTAAGCGCTCAGAGGAAAACACCACCTCTACCCCGTTGCATGTAGGTCGTGGTGGCAAGCTCACGCTATTCCCTGAGAACCAGGGCAAGTTCGACTTCCAATCGGAAGGCCAAAGCGAAACCCAACGCGCCTAACCAGCGCTTAATCCACCACAACGCAAACCAATGCTATGAAGGAACACACCATGGATCACCAGGTAATTGAGAAAATCCAGGCGCTCGTACACGCGGCACAGATTGGCAACCCGGGCACTGATGTGCCCACCCTACTGGTGCCGGATGGCTATGAGCTCAAGTCGCTGGAGCAATACCAAGAAACGCCATCCCGCTTCCGCGGCACTTTCTCCACCAGCTCGATTGAGGACTACGGCAACTACGTCAACGCCGAAAATGAAGCCCGCGTATTCGTTGATATCGACGATATGCGCGCCGCAACCTTTTTTGACCTGGGCAACCCAGGTGCTCCCGGCCACGGCGAACACCGCGCATACCTAAAGCTTGAAGCCACTGGTGCTTATATAGCGTGCCTGCAAGCAAACGGCACGAGCTTTGCTCAAAAGGAATTGGCTCACTGGATTGAGGACTGGCATCACTGCATCACAGGGATCGATAGCAACGGCCAGGAGCTCACCGCCAAGCAGTTAGCCAACGCCGTGCGCAAAATCGAGATCAAAGCGACCTCAGAACGCAGCCATGAAGATGGCGATTGGAATACCAAGCGTTCGGGCATGGATGCGCTGGATGCCAGTGCCGGTGACAGCACCCCGGATATTATCCGCTTCCACTGTATTCCTTATGAAGGTCTTGCCTTCCGCACCTTTGAAATCCGCGTCTCGATAATGGCTGACGACACCAAGCCGCGCCTAAAGCTGCGCATTATCGGCCTGGAAACCGCAAAGGAAGAAATGGCTAAAGAGTTCAAGCAGGTGCTGATCGATGAGCTAGATGAACACGTCACGCTGCTACTTGGAGCGTTCAGTAAGTAACTCTCTGACCCGCAAAACAGCCCTGCCGCTGCCCACCACGGCGGCAGGGCTTCCACCACAGGAGCGAACCAATGCAAACCTTACAGAACCCGCCAGAGGCAGGCCCACAATATCCTCAGTTCAAATTCGTCGAGTTCAATAAGCGCCGCCAGATGCGCGGTGCCGAAGCTGCACGCATCGAGATCATCCACAGCGAAGGTGATCACGAAGAGCTTTGGATGACCGCAGGCGACCTACAGGGAAACATCCGCCTATTTGGCAAGCACGAAGCTCTAACCGAAGCACTTAAGGCTTATGGCCAAGGGGGTCGGGGATGAACTACGAGACTTGGCGCGCCACATTTCAAGACAGTGAGCAGGCCGCGAAAGCGGCCTATGCAGATGCCGAACGCTGGGAACGGCTATTCGCCATGGCGATCGGCAGCTTGGTGGAAGTCGCTGAAGCCGCTGGCATCCGCAAGGAAGACCAGCTGACAGGCGGCACTTTCCAAACCCTCACCGCTATCGAAAAGCTCAAGGAACGGCGTGACAAATGGAAAGACCGTGCTCTGAAAGCAGAAAAGGTAAACCGAGATCTTTTCCGCTTTGGCATTAACCCCGCCAGGATGCCAAGCCAACCCGCCGCCCTAAACGGCAAACTATCAGGAGGCGATCATGCTGCCCGTTGATCATGTGACGATCGAAAGATTTAGCGAGCTGACTGGCTACAGCGAGTTTGCCGTCAGATCAAAGATCAAGCGCGGCGACTGGCGCCAGGATGAGCAATTTTTCAAAGCCCCTGATGGGCGAATTTTAATGTCATTGGAGGGATACGCGCAGTGGGTAACCAAGGGAGTCACTACGAAGGGGTCAGGATCGGGTCTGCGAGTAGCATCAGCATCGACTTCATCTATAAAGGCGTCCGTTGCCGCGAACGGCTCAAGCTCAAGCCCACCCCCGCTAACTTAAAAAAAGCGGCGCAGCATCGCGCCGCTATCATGTCAGCGATCGACGCCGGTACCTTCGATTATCAAGTGACCTTCCCGCGCAGCAAAAACGCCAGAAAGTTTCTCCGTAAGGATCGGCTGGATAACTACCTGCGCAATTGGCTTAAAGCCAAACAGCCGACCATAAAAGCCAGCACCTATAAGGATTACCGAAAAACGATCGAAGGCCAGTTGATACCTCAATTTGGCCACCTGATGCTTCAAGAAATTAAACGTGGCCACGTGCGAGATTGGGCGGCCACTCTCACCTGCTCAAACAAGCGAATTGCCAACATCATCAGCCCACTACGCGCTGCGCTGGATGATGCCATGCACGACGAACTGATTCAGCATAACCCGCTGGCAGGCTGGCACTACCGAAAGATTGAGCCACCAAAGGAAGTCGATGATATCGATCCATTCAGCGCTGAAGAACAATCCGCGATCCTGGCGGCACTTCCAAAAGATGGTGTGCCACTGATTCAGTTCGCCTTCTGGACTGGGCTGCGCACTTCAGAACTGGTAGCTCTTGAATGGGGCGATATCGACTGGCGACAAAAGCGCTGCAGGATCACCCGGGCGATTACCCAGGCCTCAAAGGGAGAGGCAGAAACAACGAAAACCACCGCGGGCACCCGCACGATCGACCTGCTACCCAGAGCGATAGAAGCACTCAAAGCACAAAAAGCCATGAGCTACCTTCACCTCAGTGGCCGGATATTCCTTAACCCACGCAACGGAGAGCCATGGACAGGCGACCAAGCCATTCGTAAGACTATGTGGATCTATGCCCTTAAACGCGCTGGCGTCCGGTACCGCCGCCCTTATCAGACCCGCCACACCTACGCATCAATGATGGTCAGTGCAGGCGAGCCGCTGGCTTGGGTATCTAAGCAGATGGGGCATACTAGTGTTGTGACTACGGCTAGGATCTATGCGGGGTGGATACCGACGACTAATAGCAATGCAGGTATGCTGGCAAATGAAAAGTACACAATAAAACTTAGCACCTACTCTTGAAAGCGGTTAGATTTGCCTCCATTTATTAAGCAGACACCAAAAATAGGAGAGCACTGTATGACAATCGATACACCAATGTCTGAAGAAGGATTTGTAGTCCGAGCACTATCGCTAGCTATTGCTGATGCTGACCTGCAAGCAAGTCTTGTATGTAAGCAAGACCTTTTCAATGGGGCTTCTAGTGATGAAGTTAACCCTACTGCCAAAGCCTATACCATTGTAAGTATGGATATATTTCAAGCTAAATGCGTTGGAGTGAATTTAGTGGGCCCTGTTGTTGATGCCACCAATGCAAAAACATGCGGTGAACTTCAAGTAGCCATAGCTGAAGCCATCAACATATTGAGTAGTCGTAACACAGGTGGTTATTGATCTCCTGCAAATCATAGTCAGGAATTAGTCAACAGTTACCTTAAGTGATTGATATTAAAAAAGAGGAAGCGGGTTCAATTCCCGCCGCCTCCACCACCTTACTATACAAATCAAGCACCTACGGGTGCTTTTTTTGTGTCTGTGGGCTGAGAAGGGCTGGTTTTGGCATAGCGTGGTCAGCTTTATGGTCAGCCTTTTTTCTAAATATCTTCATCAAGCAGGATTAGTCAAATTGTCGTCCTAACCATTCTGACGGTTTATCGGCCACTTGTGCTTACGGGGCATATCATTTTCGGCAACGTGCGCGGCATTCAGCATGCACGGTTACGGAATGGAGGCGGAGTCGCAATGGAAAAGACCTCACCGTGTCTACGATGCTTACGTGCTGTGGGCGACGTTTGGAAATCTCTCAGGATGCTCGATGATTTCTTCTGTCAAGTCGACATCAAGGTCGGGCCAATAAAAGTGGCCTGGGGATTGTTCCTCAACATTCACAATCGCGCTAACCGGCTGCTCCTTAAACCAGGGGAAACTGTTATAGGGCATGAAAAACTCACGATCGTGCGCCAAAAGCCACACCCCATGCGCAGAAATGTTCGTCACCTCAACTTCCGAAGTGTTGTTTCCAAGCGCTGACAAGCTCATCCCGGTGATCCTCCACCAATGATTCGATTTCTTTCAATTGCTGCCGGTTGTATCCGTAATTTTTGGCCAGCTCAAGATCTGGTTCAAGCCAAAATTTCGCCTCGCCATCACCTGATACTACATGAACATGGATGCGAGACTCCTCTCGCGAGAAGAAAAAGAAACGGTATCCTTTTTCTCGGAATACTGTGGGGCTCATCCATACTCCTCGCACATCACAGGTATTAGGCTGTATATCCAAATTTAGCCTAGCACAGGATGCTTAAGTCGGCTGAGTATAGTAAGCGTGAGCTTTCCATTTCCAACTCGCCAAAAAAGCAGGAACTGCTATGGGTGATGTCCACCAAGTAGCAAATGACTATGGCCTTACGACGCAGGTCAGTGACAAAGGCTAATAACCATCCGTTATCTTCGCCGCGCCCCTGTGGATCGGGAACGAAGCAGGGCTCGGCCACATAGACACCTGCGGGAAGGTCAAGCACCCAGCGCCGGTCTTACTCCATGTCATATTTGACGATACCGTACCGGCGCGCGTCGGGGAAAACCACCACATAGGCGAAGCGGTTTTGCCGCCCGGTGACGCTGGGGTGGATCATGGGGAATTCAATCATAAGGTCATCGAGCAGCCAGGGACGGGGCCGGGGCTGCTGCCACTCTTGGCGAACGCTTCGAAGCTCAGGATGGAGGTTGCGAATGTGCTTGCAGCGAGGCCGCTTGCCATACGCAGGATATCGCGTCTGGTGTAATTCATTGGGCTGCTCTCCTTAGCTCAAGCTCCTTCACCCCGAGCGCTGTACTGCTTACGATCCAGCGCTTGAGTGTGGCGGCATACTCAACAGCAGCGGCATCAAGTGCTTCCGCGGACAGCTTGTCGGCCTGATAGAGAACAAAAGGCTCTGCCCATGGCAGACCACAGCGATGCGCAGTGGCCTGCAGCGGAGCAAAGAGTGCATTCATTGTGAACATGTTGCACCCGCCGGGACGGTAGGCGCCTGGTACATTACCGGCCGTTGCAGCCACCATGAGCGGCGTGCCTTCCAACATACGCCCTTCCGACTCGTAGGCGATGTAGAACATCCGCGTCAGCACGGCATCCTGCCAGGCTTTTAGCAGCAGCGGCGTGGAGTACCACTGAATCGGGAACTGCAGCACGATACGGTCACATTCAAGCAGCCGCAGGGCCTCGCGCTCGCCGTCTTTGGATAGATCGATGCCATCGGGGTAGATGGCTTGCATATCGACGACCTCTACACCGGGTAGCTTGGCCGCTGCCGCAGCTAGCGCAGCGTTGGCCTTCGAATGCGCAAGGTCGGGGTGGAACAGAAGAATGAGCGTCTTAGTCATGGGGTTTCGCCTCCTTTAGGTAACTGCACGGAAACGATGCACCCACGACCAAAATTACTCCAATCGATTAATAATATGTTCTATTATTTGTTTCATGAATCTTCGCTCACTCGACCTCAACCTGCTCGTTGTCCTTGATGCGCTTCTGGATGAGGCGCATGTCAGCCATGCTGCCGATAAGCTAGGCCTGTCACAGCCTGCCGCCTCCGCCGCACTGCAACGCTGCCGTTACCTTTTCAGAGATGAGTTGTTGGAGCGCGGTCGCGGCACGATGCGGCTAACGCCAAAGGCCGAGGCGCTGCGTGCACCGCTGAAATCACTACTTGCGGAGGTGATTAATCTTGTCGATCCGCCCAGGGTGCCGCTGGCTGAAATACGCAAAACAGTGCGGATCGCCATGGCAGACTATCCGGCGGTGTTCGTAACTGCGCCCTTGCAGCAGGAGCTGCAGCGTTCAGCTCCTGGCGTCGATATAGTGATCCAGCCCTGGCATGGCGCCGAGGCCGCACGTCAGGCACTACTCGACGGGGCCACCGATGTTGCTATCTCTGTTTTCTCGTCTGCCGAGGAAAAATTGCATCGTGAAGAGGTGTTTGTTGAACACTATGTCGTCGCCATGCGTGCCGGGCATCCTGTCGCCGCCGATTTCAATCTGAATGCCTGGTTGGAATACCCTCACATCATCGTCTCCGGGCGTGGCGACAAACGGACGTCGCTGGATTCGGAGTTGGCCAAGCTAGGCAACTCACGTCGGGTTGGTGCGGTGGTGCCCAACTTCCAGATGGTGCCAGCGCTGTTGCAGGGATCCGATATGATCGCCATGCTGCCTTCCCGTGTCGTAACTGACTTCACAACCCTGATATCTTTACCGCCCCCGGTGCCGGTACCCGGCTTTACCCTGCACTTGGCATGGCATCTGCGCCATGAGAAGGATCCTGTCGTTCGACACGTTGCTGATATTCTTATCGAACTGCTTTAGTAATACCGCCAGGCGATACCCAACCCGCAATCTGGGAGAGAATGTTCCAGACTACAGTGGTTATAGCGATTTCTGTAGCTGACATGGAGCTACTACGTCGACCAGAAAGCGCCTAGCACTGAGCTTAGCGGTGACCTTGTAATGGAGGCGAAGCCGCAATAGAGTAGACATCGCCGTGCCTGTGATTGTTAGGAACTGCCAATTCCTCTTGTAGCGAGATGATGTCCGCTACGCCACCGGCAATGACTCACTGCTGCCCCAGTCGGCCCAGGAACCGTCGTACAGCGACAGCTGAGTATACCCGGCCAGCTCGGCCGCCAGTAGGATGATGCAGGCGGTGATGCCGGAACCACAGGAAAACACCAGTTGGTGTCCGTTGCTGGGCTGAAGGGAGGGAGCGAGGTGGGCAAACGTTGACGCCAGTTGGCTGGCTGGCTTGAACCGATGACCCTCTAGCACCTCTGTAAACGGCAGGTTGAGGGAATTGGGGATGTGACCACCGCGCACACCAGGCCTGGGTTCTGGCGCTTGCGCCAGGAAACGTGCCTGTGATCGCGCATCGACGACCGTTACTCGCTCGTCCTCCAGATGCTGGAAAACGTAGGCAGAATCTCGAACCAGGGTGTGATCGAGCTTGCCAACCACGCTGCCATGCTTGGCCGCATCTGCCACCGAAGCAGAATCGATGTCCCGCCCTTCGGCCAACCACTGCGGCAGGCCGCCATCTAGAACAAACACCTGTTTGAGGCCCATAGCCCGCAGAATCCACCAGGCTCGTGGTGCCGAGTAGATACCCTGGTTGTCGTACAACACCACCAAGCTCTCGGGCTCGATGCCCAATCTACGGGCCTCCGCCGTGAACTGCTCTTCCGTCGGGAAGGCGTGAGCTTGGGAAGCTCCGGTATCGCAAAGCGCTCCTTCCAGGTCGATCCGGAAACTTCCCGGGATCAACATCGGACGGTCATAAACAATCGGCTCCTTGCCAACGACATTGGCCATGCTAGCGTCGATCAGTACCAAATGTTCGTTATCCAGATTGTCCTGCAGCCAGTCGGTGGTCACGAGGGGGGAAGGCATGGTGTTCTCCGGTCTAGGTCGACATGCAACAGTACATGATCGCGGACGGGCGAGACCAGCAAGTTAACGCGGATCGCGTAATCCACAGTATGCTGATCGACGAGCTGCAGAGCACCGGGCATGCCGATTGGATCGGGTGCTGGAGCCGTGTCCATATCGCCTTTTTCTCCAGTGATGGTGGTAGGCTGATTAACGCTTTTTACTCCACTTTCGCGGATCAATGCGCCCTTCGTACATGGGTAATTCCAGCACAGGGTCATCGTCTCGAAACTGAGACCACATACGGTTCAACCCTGCAGTGCCGAAGGTACGTACACGCACGACCTCATCCAGGTTGAGTACATCGGTGAGAATGCCCGGAGTAGCGCCGGACATCCGCGCGCGGATGCGACCCTCGGGGTCGACGATCAAACTCTGACCTTCCCCCGCAGGCGCGGCCGAATTAGCGCTCACCATATACACCTGGTTGAAAATAGCATTGGCCTGCACAAGGATTTGCTCCTGGGCGCGGTCGCAGGTGGTGGTAGCCACCTGGTTGATGATCACCTCCGCCCCCAGCCACGCTAGCTGACGTACCGTCTCGGGGAACCAGATGTCGTAGCAGATGGCCAGGCCAACCCGACCTATGCCTGGCACCTCGAACACTTCAAAGCGATCTCCCGGTTGATAGGGCTCGTAAGGCCGCCAGGGTAAACACTTACGGTAGGCAGCCACTCGCTCACCTTCAGGCGAATACACTGGCGCGGTGTTGTACAGATGCCCGTCCTCACCCCGTTCACATACCGTGCCGGGCAGCAGCCATACTCCCAGGTTGCGGGCGATACGTGATAAGTGCTGATGGCGAGGGCCATCGATCGGTTCAGCCGCGGCTTCCAGTTGCTCCCTGCGCTGCTGAGGCGTACCCGTGGCCCCGCATAAATGGAGCTCTGGATAAACCACCATCCTTGGCTGTTCAAAATCGGCACCGAAGTCGCTCAGGTGCACCGCCAGCGCGGCCTCGAAGTCCAGCAGTTCGGAGTCAATGCCGTGCGGCCGCGAGGCTTCCTGCACCACAAGGACAGGCAAATTTCTGGACATAGTGGATCTCCGTTTAAAGGGGCGCTTTTACCGAGGCGGGCGCTGACTCGGGCTCTGATTCATCAAAGGCCACTTCCGGCGGCTCGCGACGGAAAAAGCGGGTCAGGTAGGCCAGTTGGGCGAGACCGATTGAAAGCCAGATCAGGCCCAGAATAAAGGCGTTGATATCCAGCTTACTCATCAGCCAAAGGTTAACCAGGGCACCGATGAGCGGCACTAACATCCCTCTAATCACTCCATACTGGCGCCTTGCATCGGCGTCTTTGCTGACCAGAAAGATCACTGACAGGTTCACCATCGTGAAGGCGATAAAGGCACCGAAGTTGATAAACGAGGCGGCAGATAACACATCAAGGAACAAGGCAATGATGCCGATAGCACCCGTGAGGACGATGTTGAACACTGGCGTGTGGAAGCGTGCGTGCAGCGCTCCGAACAGCTTAGGCGGCAATACCGCATCCCGCCCCATGGCAAACAGCAGCCGAGAGGCACTGGCTTGAGCGGCCAAGCCAGACGTGAACTGGGCGAGCACCATGCCGGCCAGGAAGATAGCGCCGAAAAGATCCGCACCGATGGTCGTGGCAATCTCAAAGGCGGCGGAGTCTGAATTTACGAAACTGCTGCCAGGATGCACCAGCTGGGTGGTGTAGCCCACGAGTACGTAAATACCGCCGCCGATCAGAGCGGTGAGCATAATGGCCTTAGGGATATTGCGCTTCGGGTCGATGGTTTCTTCGGTCAGGGTGGTGACAGCGTCGAAGCCAAGAAAAGAGTAAGCGGCCACCGCTGCGCCCGCGGCAATCGCGGTAAAACCAGCATCCTCCCCCAAGAACGGCCCCAGGCTAAAAAGTGCGTCGCTGCCGCCGGTCGCAAATACATGACGAACCGACAGCAGCACGAAGAAAGCGATCACCAATATCTGGAACACCATCAGCAATGAGTTCACTTTGGACGCGAGCTTGATGCCGTAGATATTCAAGAAGGTGGTGATACCAATGAAGCCGAGCAGGAATATCCAGCTTGGCACGTCAGGAAAGCGCGCATTCAAGTAAGCAGCGCCGATCAACCAGATCACCATGGGCAGGAAGAAATAATCCAGCAGCACGCTCCAACCCACCATAAAGCCGACCCGGGAGTCGATGGCTCTGCGGGCGTAGGTATAGGCAGAACCTGCTACCGGATAAGTACGCGCCATAATGCCGTAACTGTAGGCCGTGAAGAGCATGGCAGCGGTGGTAATAATATAAGCGGTGGGTACGGCGCCATTGCTCGGCTGAACGAGCACGGATGACACCTGCACCTCGGGGCAACGGTTTGCACTCAAGCGATTGACCGCCGTTTACCGAGAGCAGCTGAGATCGCCCTCTTCGCAACTAGCATGCTCACGTAGTTGCTCAGTACGTTCCGCTGTCAGCGTTTCCAGACAGCCGTTACGCACCATGGGTTGGGCGCTACCGCCTTCCACAGCGCTGCTTTCAAATGCGCACTCAGCATCACGAAAGCCGATCCACGCCCGCTGCGCCGCTCTGAGCTTCTCGAGTGACGCTGAATTGTCCTCCAGACGGCTAACAACGGTTTGGTAAACCGCGTTGAGCTCGTCATCCGCCGCTTGATAGGCCTGTGCCGTGCACTGGTTTAGCTCGGTTTGCGTATTGGCGCTAGCACACGAATCATCCGCGGTAGCAAAGCTACTTGATAGCAAAAACCCGATACACAGAAAGAGAGACGATAAGCGCATAGTGACACCTCTTGATGCTGGTTAAATCCGAACCGGGAAAAGTTAGCACATGTCCACGAAGCTGTTTACCCTGTACTAATAAAGCAAAGCGCTGGCATCTCGGCCAGCGCTTTGTAGTCATTCGTACACATCAAAAGATGTTTTTCGCTTAGGCGGTAACCGCTAGTGCGCAATCATTTCTTCGACAATTTCTTCACCGCTCAGCTCCGATGGGTAATAAGTCGGCCAGTTGGTCACTTCTTCTAACAGCGCCTCACGGTCATCGCCCCAATAGAGATGGAAGTGATGCGCATCGGTGGGGTAAATACTGTGGTCACTAAATTGGATGTATTGGGGTAGATCGTCAGATGCTTCTTCAAGCGCGTAGATGAACCGCACACCCCGGTTACCCGCTTGGTAAGTTAAAATTTCATAGCCATCGTATTGGTATTCACCCGTGCGCTCTTGGCCATTTTCAAAGAAAGTGACGTCGCTTCCATCAATAACGATACGCGCTACATCCGTTTGGTAACCGGTATCGTAATACGCTTTATACTCTTCGGCGGTCTTGTCACCATTGTCTGCTTTATGCGCAAACACTTCGTCAAGGGTGCCATCTTGCAGGTAGGGATAAACGGACTGCCAATCACCCTCCCAGTCAGATAGCGCGCGATCCTCAACCTGGTCGTCATCAAAATAGCCCGAATAGATATCGCTATCGTGGTCGTGGTCGTGGTCGTGGTCGTGGTCGTGGTCGTGGTCGTGGTCGTTATGAGTATGATCGTGCTCATGCTCATGGCCATGATCGTCGGCGCTAACGCCTTGAATACCCGTCAGTATCAAAGCACTCAATACAAGCGCGCTGGTGCTCTTAAGTGGCAATGCTGTCATCTCCGATCTCTCCTTTTGCCGATTGCGAAATAATGCATCTCCAGAAAAAGATACATTATAACATAACTCTAAGCAAACCATTCTTATCTCAGCTTGGCTACAGCACAGAGGAGGTGCATTTAAATGGAAAAATCGCTTTTAATAGACACAAACGCATCGGGCCCCGCCTAAGCGGGGCCCGATCATCGAATCTAGAAGATTCGAGAGCTTACATAATCGCTAGGATTAAGAAAGCAGCTTGATGTTTGAAGCTTGAAGGCCTTTCTGACCTTGGGTAACGTCAAAAGAGACGTTAGCGCCTTCAGGCAGAGTTTTGAAGCCATCAGACTGAATTTCAGAGAAATGAGCAAAAACGTCATCGCTGCCGTCAGAAGGAGCAATGAAACCGAAGCCTTTAGAATCGTTGAACCACTTAACTGTGCCAGTTGCCATGATATTAAATCCTTTTCGCAAGTCGCGAATTGTAGAAATCCTGGTATTACCCAGATAAATAGTGAGTAGAACAAGGAATACAATTACAGACTACCGAAAGAATTCGAATGTTTCTGGAACCATGCTTGCTTGCTAACTTACTAACTGCGGACATCCTGCCACGTAGTCAGCAGCAGGTCAAAGCCTTTATGTTTTTTAATTTGTTGTTCTGCCTCTCATAACCGTTTTGAAACCGCGCAAATTATCCCAAATAGCCGTAATCTTGCCGATGAGCCAGGCAGCCTTAATTTGACCGCCTGGCGTACTTTGGCTTGCCTGGTGAATCCCGCGTTATTCGCGGCCTGGCGAGCTCTCTGGAAGAGGGTTTAACATGCTATACGGACTTAGTTTGTTGGCGGGTATTGTGCTACTGACCCTGGGTGGAGAATCGCTTATTCGCGGCGCGGTGGCGGGCGCGCGAAGAGTCGGGGTTTCGCCACTGCTAACCGGGCTAGTAGTGGTGGGTTTTGGCACCTCGGCCCCGGAACTGGTTGTCTCTATTGATGCTGCGATTAATCAGCAGCCTGATATTGCGGTTGGCAATATTGTGGGCAGTAATATCGGCAATGTCTTATTGATTTTGGGCATGTGCGCCGTTATTAGCCCAATGGTGGTTCAACCCTTAGCACTGCGCCGGGATGGCCTGGTGGTGGTACTCGCCAGCCTGCTGTTTATTGGACTCTCCTTCGGCGGCGCACTAGGGCGAGTTGATGCGGGGATTTTTATAGCGGGTCTCGTCGGTTATCTTATTTGGGCCTACGTTAGCGAAAGCCGCCAACACCTTCCTGTCGCGGAAATGCACGC
Source organism: Halomonas sp. AOP13-D3-9 (assembly GCF_052379125.1). Lineage (NCBI taxonomy): Bacteria > Pseudomonadati > Pseudomonadota > Gammaproteobacteria > Oceanospirillales > Halomonadaceae > Halomonas > Halomonas sp. AOP13-D3-9. The sequence goes on from NZ_JBQSYH010000002.1 coordinate 110,560, forward strand.
ATCAGAAGCGCAGGAAATGACCAAACTGCCCACCACTGGCTGGATGATCGCCGTAGCACTGGTGATTGGTTTGGGCATGCTGATTGGCGGGTCACAGCTACTTTTATACGGCGCCATTGGATTGGCACAAGCCATGGGCATTTCCGAAGCGGTGATTGGCCTGACCATCGTCGCTGTTGGCACGTCACTGCCGGAGATGGCCGTGTCGGTGATTGCTGCATTACGCCGTCATGCGGATGTAGCGGTGGGGAATATTTTGGGCAGCAATATTTTCAACCTGCTTGGCATCCTGGGCATCTCTGCCTTTTTACAGCCGCTGCCCCTTGCGCCGCGGGTGGCTCTGTTTGATCAGTGGGTAATGCTGGGAGCGGCGGGCATACTGGTACTTTTTCTATATACCGGTATGCGCTTAGCACGCTGGGAGGGCGCCGCGTTGCTCGTCGGTTATGCGGCTTATATCGCGTTAAGCTTTACGATTTTTTGACCTTAATGGCGGTGGTAGGTCTGGAGACGAGCGCGCCACTTGACATCGAAAGTGGCCCGCCGAAGGTACCAGGTAATCAAAAAGGCTAACGCAGCGCGTCAGGCACCTCGATACCTGCTTCTTGGTAGTAACGCAGCGCTCCTGGGTGGAACGTCCCGGTCATGTTTGCCACCATATCGGGGGTAATACTGCTCCACCACGCAGTTTCTTCCGCCATTGCATCGAGGTGCTCCCAATACGTTTTGGTTAGCGTATAGGCAGTTTCGTCGTCCATCGCCGTGGTGGTGTAGGCAATCACAGGGAGCGACGTCGTTTGGACATCGTTGTTAACACCAGGGTAAGTGCCGCCGGGTATTGTTTGGCGTGACGCTCCGGTTTGTTCGATTTGCTCATCGCTCAGGCTGACTAAAGAGATCGGCAGACGGCCAGCCGCCTCGATCACACCAGGAGAGGGGTAGGCACTTGCGGTAACAAAGCCATCAATCTGGCCGTTTTCGAGCGCATCGGGCCCGCTGTTAATAGCCGCATCAGCAATTCGGACGCTATCATCCAGGTCAAACAACGCTAGGTAGCGAGTTGCCTCACGAGCACTGAAGGTGCCTCGACCAATCAGTATATGCTTGCCTTCAAACGCGGAAAATTCAATGTCGCCTTTATCGCCTGCAAGCACAAAGTGCATGGTCATAGGAGGCAACGGAAATAAACCACGAATCTCTTGGAAACGAAGATACGGGCGCTCTGCAAAAGCCCCTTCCCCGACCACAGCCTGTTCAATTAAAGCTGACGGTGAGGTGAACACGTAATTGCCTTGGCGAGCCAATACTTCCATTACGTTTTGTACAGACCCCTGACTCTCTTCCGAGGCGAGCACAATGGCACCATCCGTCCCTTTACGGACGGCCTCAGCAAACTCTACGCCCATTAGGTAGTAGGAAGTACCCGCCGCGGCTGATTTATAGGTCACTCGGGTTTCAGCATGGACGGAGAAAGCGAGACTTACCAACGCTAGCATTGCTGCCGAAACGCCAAGCGCGTGGCGTAGTAAGCAAAAGGGGTTGCGCATCGTGTTATTCCTTAGCGTAAATCGGCCTTGTTTTATCGTCACCAGCTGTTTTGGCTATTGATCAAGCTGAGAGCATGACGCTGCCCAACATAACACGACAGCGCTCAGCCGGGCACGCTCCTCCCTCGCCCTTATACTCCAATACTCCACTTTCACCACATCTGCGGACATATAGTTTAAGGCCAAACATTAGCTGGAAAAGATATATGCTCTGAAACTTACTCAACAATGCTATGCGGCGATAGTATAATAATAAGTTGTCTATTAACTTTTTTATAAAACTAATACGCGGGAATTTACCATTACCTAAAAGATTAATTTCCTAAAAAAAGATGCTATTGCCTTAAGAAGAACTACTTTCGTTCGTTTTAATAAGGTATTGCGGCGCAATATAGGCTGATAAGATAAGGCCGTTTTTACACCACTCCTGACAACTTAACCATGAGGAAGAACGTCACATGCCTACGTTGTGCCAACCCTCTTGCCAGCCACGATTATATCGTCGCTGGCTTTTTTTGTTAGCGGCCTCACTATTAAGCGTAAGCCCCAACGCTTTTGCCGTGACCGGTGAATTAGACCTAACCACCTCTACCGTTGGCTTTTTCGCTGTTGCCATTTTCGTCTTGGCCTATGCGTTAGTCATGGCGGAAGAAAAGATCCATATGCGCAAGTCTAAGCCGGTGTTAGTGGCCGCCGGTATCATCTGGAGCCTCATCGGCTGGGTGTATGTCCAAAACGGCATGTCGGATGCGTCTGAGTACGCTTTCCGCGTCACGCTTTTGGAGTTCACCGAGCTGATGCTGTTCTTGCTGGTGGCCATGACCTACATCAACGCCATGGAAGAGCGCCGCGTCTTCGATGCCCTGCGCTCCTGGATGCTGCGCAAGGGCTTCAACTACCGGACACTGTTTTGGCTGACCGGCGGTCTCGCCTTTGTACTGTCCCCGATTGCCGACAACCTCACCACGGCCCTGCTGATGTGCGCCGTGGTAACCAAAGTGGCCGAAGGCGACCAGCGCTATATTAACCTGGCTTGTATCAATATCGTCGTGGCTGCCAATGCAGGGGGCGCGTTTAGCCCTTTTGGCGACATTACCACTCTAATGGTATGGCAAGCGGGCATGGTGGAGTTCCAGGAGTTCTTCATTCTGTTCTTCCCCGCCCTGGTCAACTTCATGATTCCCGCCTGCATCATGAGCCTATTTATCAAGGATGAAAAACCCTCCAGCGTTTATGAAGATGTGTGGCTAAAGCGTGGCGCCCGGCGCATTGTGCTGCTGTTTTTATTGACCATCGTTACCGCCGTGCTGTGTCACGTTGTGCTCCACCTCCCCCCGGTGTTAGGTATGATGACCGGCCTGGGCTACTTGCAGTTCTTCGGTTACTACCTGCGCCGCAGCCTGCCCCGCTCCTTGGAGCGCAAGCGCGAACGCTATAGTCGCCGTGGCGACAACAAAAAGCTTGAGCAATTGGGTGGCGTGGTGCCGTTCGATGTCTTTAACCGCGTGGCGCGGGCTGAGTGGGACACTTTGCTGTTCTTCTACGGGGTGGTGATGTGCGTTGGCGGGCTTGGTTTTATGGGCTATCTCGGCTTGCTGTCGGAAGCGCTGTATACCGGCTGGAACGCCACCGCCGCCAACATTGTATTAGGCGTTGTTTCAGCGGTGGTGGACAACATCCCGGTGATGTTTGCGGTGCTGACCATGGAGCCGGATATGTCCCATGGGCAATGGCTGCTGATTACCCTAACCGCGGGTGTCGGGGGCAGTTTGCTATCGATTGGCTCCGCGGCCGGTGTGGCCGTGATGGGCCAAGCCAGGGGTTCCTATACATTTATGGGCCACTTGCGCTGGTCGCCGGTTATTTTACTCGGTTACATTGCCAGCATTTTGGTGCATATGTGGCTTAACGCAGAGAGCTTTGCGCTGTTCAGTTAAGTACAGCTCAGTTAAGCACAGTAGTTAATTAGCAGCACGTTTAACCCCCTTTTCACCTGGCTGGAAAGGGGGTTTTTAATAGCTTTCAAACAGGTACTCAATGGGCGTCGGGCGACCAAATAGATACCCTTGATAGCGATAACAGCCGTGGCCTCTCAGCCAGTCGAGCTGCTCTTTTTTCTCCACTCCTTCCGCCACCACGGTTAAGCCTAAACTCACTGCCAGCAGAATGGTGGTATCCACAATCGCGGCGTCTGTTTTATCAGTGAGCAGTTCGTGAATAAATGATTGGTCAATTTTTAACTCATCCAGCGGTAAGCGCTTTAGGTAACTCAACGATGAGTAACCGGTGCCAAAATCATCCAGCGCAAAGCGAATCCCCTTAGCACGAAGCTTCAACATCGTATTGCGCACCCGGATTGGCTCGCGCATCAACAGGCTTTCGGTGACTTCGAGCACCAAGCGGCTAGGTGGCGCCTGGGTTTCGGCTAGCAGCGCCTCGACATCACACACGAACTCTGGCTGCTGGAACTGCACGGAACTCACGTTGACAGAAATACTTAACGGCGCGTAGGCCGCCTGGTGCGACCATTTGGCTAGCTGCTCGCAAGCTGACCGCAGCACCCAATAGCCAATCGGCACAATCAGCCGATTCTCTTCCGCAAGTGGAATAAAGGTCGCAGGGGAGACCCAGCCACGCAGAGGATGGTACCAACGTAGTAACGCCTCTACGCCGGTAGTCACGCCCTGGTGGTCGACCTGCACTTGGTAGTGCAGCGCCAGTTCGTTGCGCTCCAGCGCCTTATGCAGGTCGGCCTCTAAACTGGCCCTTTCCAGTACGCTGGTTTGCATATCCGTATTAAAAAAGCACAGCGTATTGCCGCCCGCACTTTTCGCCTGCTGCAACGCCATATCAGCCTGTTGCAGCACGCTATCCATACTGTGCTCGCCTCCTCCCGTAAATAGCGAAATACCGATACTGGCACTGATGGGTAACGAGTGACTGCTTCTTAACTGCGTAATGGTCTCCAGTAGTTGCCGCGCCACACGCTCGGCTTTTAGTGCAGCGTTCGTCTGTTGCTCGCCCAGATCATTGATTAGCACCACAAACTCATCGCTACTGAAACGCGCCAGCGTTACCTCTGGCTCAAGCCGCTGGCGTAGCTGTTCAGCGACGCTGATCAATAGCTGATCGCCACTCTCATGGCCCTGAATATCGTTCACTAAGCGGAAATTATCCAGGTCGATCACCATTACTGCACTATAGGACGCGGCCCACTCATCGTGCTCAATTGCAGCCGTTAAGGCGTCCATCAGTTGCCGCCGATTGGGTAGCCCGGTTAGCGAGTCATAGAAGGCCAAATAGTGGGTGCGCGACTGCATTTCGAGGTAGTCAGTCAGTTCGGTCGAAATACCGCACAGGGAAGGGGGAGCGCCGGGCGACATGGAAAGCGGCATTTTAATCGATAAGAACGTTCTTACCCGGCTTTCGCCCTGCAAGACGTTGCTCTCTTCTACCGTCACTTTTTTTCCTGAATCCAAGACACTGCGATCAACCTGCTTAATTTCAGCGGCGCTTCCGGGATCAAAAAAGGCCTCGTCGCGCTTGCCAATGATTTTGTTGGCCGGCAGGCCGAATAGATCGCTAATGCGATGGTTAACGTATTGATACTCTAAGGACGGCGACTTGATATAAATAAACGCATCGACGCTATCCAGAATCGTCGCCAGCATCTCTTTATTGGAATTGAGTAGCGCCCGGTTATGCCGCATACGCCGCTTAAGCAACAGATTGCCCAGCAGCGCCAAAAGAAGAAAAACCAGCAGCAAGGCGATCCCCCAACGCCCCAGGTGGCCATCAATACTGCGTATCAGCTCCGCCGGAAGCGCTGCAGACGAGGCAAAATAGTCCATAGCGGCTGGTCACTGACCCGGCATGGTAAGCGGGCCCGCCCGGTCTACCACTCGCTGCCAAGCGGCGTCTTGCTCAATGCGTGACACAAAAGCCGCTATGGCAGGATAGCTTTCCAGCGATTGGATGGCGGCCACCGCCTGAAGCGGGAAACTCATTTGCATATCGGCGCCGCTGGGCCACGGCCCGCCAAAGTTGCCCTCCGCTAACAAGTGTTGGTTAATAAAGTTGAGGTGCCGCTTAATCTGCGGTGTCAAAAAGCGCTTGCTGACGGTATCGCTAATCCCTTTCGCCAGCGGCTTAATCAGCCAGGGGGACTGTTTTGGAATTTGGCTGAACACAAGCTGCATCACCAGCAACGGCATGAATGAGCCTTCGGCATAATGCAACCAGTAGCGGTAATCCACCCAAGCACGCATATCATCCGACGAAGGCTGGCAGCGGCCCTGCCCATAGCGCTGCACAAGGTAATCAATGATCGCTCCTGACTCAGCCACAGTGAGATCGCCATCGGTAATCACCGGAGACTTACCCAACGGGTGGATTTTTTTCAGTGCGTCGGGCGCTTGCTGTGTTTTGCCATCGCGTTGGTAAACCACCAATTCGTAGTCCAGTTCCAGGGCTTCAAGTAGCCACAGGATGCGATGCGAACGGGACTTTTCCAGATGGTGAACGTGGATCATAAACTCTCCATGGGGCTGAGTTGCGCACCAGCTTGCACTGGCGACACTTATCCTTTGTTTACAGGCACATTTAGCTTAGTACCATAAAGCCCATCATCATAGGCGCAATAAACGCAGGTGAGTATCAACGCAACGTCGAACCCCATGGAAGCGCGAACGCAAGCAGTGGTTATTAAGAACTGTGTATTAAAGACAGTGCATTAAGACCGGAGCATTAAGACCGCTGCGCGTGGCGCCAACGCGCCAGCCAATCCAACGGTGACCATTTACCTTGTAACCAGGGCGCCAGTAAACGCATAGAGAGCGGAATAAACACACACACCATCACCGGGGTCAACATCAGCGTGCTTACCACTACCCGCGGCAGCAGCGCCCACTCGGCCAGTACGCCACCGAATACCAGCTGAAAAATCAGTGAGATAGGAAAAAAAGCCAGCCATACGGCCACGGCCTGTTTCCAGCGCGGCGGCGCATTGCTGCCGGTTTGAAACCATGCATCCAGGCCCGTGGCCCGGTGCTCATGGGGCGCTTCATACAAGCCCTTTCCGCGCGCCAACCACGCATGGCGTGAGGCGGAATGCTCCCAGGCGGCTAGGGTTTCACTGCTGCTAAAGCGGAAGATAATCTGGTATTCATCGTCGTCAGCCGGTGGCGCCAATACGCCGGAGCCGAGGTAGCCAGTAAAATCGGCCGCCAGCTCGCGCCCTTCGTTCAGCCAACGATTAAAATCAGCGTAGCGGCCGTGCTCAACGCGACGAGCCACCATCAATGTGACAGGTGAGGCAGACATGGTATATCTCCTAATGTGTCCACAGCCAGCGCCGGGTAGGCAGGCTGTTTTCTTTCAAGGGGGTAACCCTGAAAGTCGAATGGTCACATTATACAAGCAATGTTGATGCCATGCTGTGAATGTTGCGCTATAGCCGATAACGCGGCGAGGGCTCACGCCCAGGAATAGGTTGGGGGCGCTCACCCCGTTGGAAAGCGCATACGTGGATATAGATTTCCACCGCGCTATGAATGGCATCGGCCTCTTGGGGGTCGGGTTCTACTACCGGGCCAGTATACTCGCCTTCGCTGCGTAGCACGGCATCTACCTCGGCCCGGTAACGGCCCAGCAGGTGCTCAAGGTTCATCCGTATACGATGAATCTCCAGCCCAAACGCCTGACGCTGATCGGTGCGTTTAAGGATATCCAACGGGTTCGAAGCGGCTTCGATCAAGCTTTCTAGCGTAGCGAAAACTAACTTTTCAGCGCTGTTTAAATTGGGAATAATGGAATAAATGAGGTCATGTAAGGTGATCGGTGTTCCAAGGCGGTGCATAGGCAATTCAACGTCCGGTTAAGGGATCAATGCTAATAAATCGGCCCTGCTCAGAAAAACTTAATCGATAAATACCGCGAACGCCATCACGCCCCACCACTCGGCGAATCGCCTCGGCGGGAAAGATCACCCAGCGGCCATCCACGCTACGGGTACGTACGTTGGCAATACGCCCTTCGTAATGGGCTAGGCACTCGTCGTAGTTAAGATTAATGACTACATCAATGGTTTGCATAGGGTCGGCATAAGATCGGCATCGTGCAAACTTGCACTCTCGGCATTGCTCGCTAATACTTCATGGTATCCCAACTCGTACTTAGTCGGTAATGACCTATGGCCGTTTCTTCCGTTAGCAACGTTTCCCTCACTGCCTGGGCGTATCCAGCAGCAAACGCTACATCACCTCGCGTTGAACAAGCCGCAAAGGATCGTGCTCTTGAAGAAGATACGGCATCTAGCGACGATCCCAATGCGACAAGCAATAGCGAAGAGAGCAGCAGCGACGCCGCTGGCCCCAAACGGGCTGACGGAACGCCCATGGCGCCGGAAGAGATTCAGCTACTAGATCAGCTTAAACAGACGGATCGCGAAGTTCGCCAGCACGAGATGGCCCACCAAACAGTGGGCGGCGCCTATACCGGCGGCGCCAGCTATGAGTACGAAGTCGGCCCCGATGGCAAGCGCTACGCGGTCGCAGGCGAAGTGCCGATAGATTACGGCCCGGTGCCCAATGACCCCCAAGCGACTATCGAAAAAATGCAGACGGTGATCGCCGCGGCCATGGCGCCTGCGGATCCGTCGCCAAAAGATTACCAAGTGGCCGCCCAGGCACGTCAGTATCTATTGGAAGCCAAACTCGAAGCGTCCATGCAACGTAGTGAAATGGAGCAAGCCCGCAGCGACGGCGCCGCGGCGACACCATCCACTGCGATATCCACTACTACTCCCTCCGCTGATGAATCAGCCGCTGGTGAGCTAGCCGCTTAGTTGTCCGATACTGCGAGAGCGTTCCACTCTTCACGCTTAGGCCAATTCGCTAACCAGGCAGGTAGCGCCTCGGCGGGCATTGGCCGAGCGATACCATAGCCTTGGGCTAAGTCGCAGCCCAAGGCCATCAAGGCTTTGGCATGCGCTAAGGTTTCTACACCTTCCGCCAACATGGGTCGCTTAAAGCGATTCGCCATGTAAATAACGCTCTCTACAATCGCCATATCGTCCTGATCGCTAAGCATATCGCGGACAAAGCTCTGGTCAATTTTGATCAAGCTGACCGGTAGCTGCCGCAGGTGGGTCAACGACGAAAACCCGGTACCGAAATCATCAATAGCAAAACTCACACCCAGTGACTGGCAGCGCGACATATTTTGCAGTGCGGCCTGGATGTCGTGCATCGCGGCACTCTCCAGCACTTCGAGCTTGAGCATGGCGGGCGGCACATCGGGGTGACGTGCCAATAGCTCGCCTAAACGTTGACTGAAATTACCCACGAGCAAATGCGTGGGGCTTATATTCACATTGATCGGCAGCGCAATGCCTTGAGCCTGCCATTTAGTCAACTGGCGCAACGCCTGCTCAATAACCCACTCGCCTAGATCCACTTCTAACGGCGTGGTATCGATAATGGGTAAAAACTGCCCTGGCGCAAGTAGTCCCTCTTCAGGGTGCTGCCAGCGAATTAGCGCCTCCAAGCCGACCACGTTACCACTACGCATATCGACCTGAGGTTGATAATAGAGGCAGAGCTCGTTGTTATTGAGGGCATCAATAAAACGCTGCCGCTGCTCATGGCGCACCTGCAGCAAGCGGTCATGGTCAGGATCAAACAAGTGAAAGGTATCACGGCCGCGCTGCTTAGCGCGGTACATCGCCTGATTGGCATGGCGTAATAGCAGATCGCCCTGAACGTGATCATTCGGGTAGACCGTCACCCCCAGGCTTGCCGTCAGGTGAATGCTCTGCCCGTCGATCATCAGCGGTTGGCGAATGGAGAATAACAACTTCTCAAAAAAATCGTCGTCGACGCCATGGTGGAGTAACAGCACAAACTCGTCGCCCCCCACCCGCGCCAGCACATCATCGCCAAACAGCAGATGGCTTATCCGCTGCGCAAAAGAAGACAGCAGCGCATCGCCCACGGTGGAACCCAGGCGGTCATTAATATTTTTGAAGAAATCGATATCCAGCGAGCACACCGCCAAGGGTAGCTGCTTTGCATCGGCATGCTGCATGGACTCTTGAATCAATTGCGTCAGCAGTTGCAGATTGGGTAGCCCGGTTAGGGCATCAAAATAGACTTCTCGGTTCAGGTGGCGGGCATGAGCCGGTATAGCCGAAAGGTCAGCCAGCACAATGACATGGTGGTCAACCTCGCCGTGTTCGTTGCGGACGCGATTAATCGACATCATGCCCGGATAAAACTGGCCATCGTGGCTACGGTAGCTCACCTGGCTTTTACTACGGTCACGCAACTGCAGTTCTTCACGCATCAATCGCGTGGTGCGGCTATCATCCAGCGGTAAAATGCTGAACGCTTCCGGTGTTTTGCCCTGTACATCACCCTGGGTAAACCCCGTTAACTCACAAAAAGCGGGGTTCACCTCCACCACCCGATTTTCCCCATCGGTAATAATGATCGCTTCATTGGCGTAGCAAAATACTGATTCAGCGGGAGACACTGTTTGGCCGACAGATGCTGTTGGCATCGCGTTCGAACGGGGCAGTGAAGGTGTTGGCTGGGAGTGCTGTTGAGACAAAGACTGTTCCTTCGATACCTTCAAGGATTCATACATACGTCTTTGCTCTCCTCATCGTTTTTATAGAGCCATTGTTATAAAGCCATCGCTATAGGGCCATCGCTATATCGGTGCGTTGTTATAGAGAACCATTATTAAGTAAACAAAGCCGCTATTATGCGGACAGTATCATTGCTAGGTATAATAACACTCTATGACGGCTAAGGTACTTTGCGCTGCAAAGTACCTTATCGGCTGACGAGGTAATAAGTTAAGCCGCTACACAAATATAACGGCCAACAAGCTACGCGAGATAGAGCGATAAGCGGTGGGTTACCACCCCCTTATTATGCACCGGATAGAGACGGGGCTAGCGGCCGATCCACTCGACAAAGCTGGTTTCACCCAGCGCATGACGCTCATGGCGCACCCGGCTCATCGCCGCGTAGGGTAGATCCATTGCCAGTACCCGCGAAAGCGGCTGTTCAATCACCCGGCGCAGCAGGCCATTGCAGACAAATAGATGCGCCACTACCAGCACATGCTTGCCCGGTGGATTTTTTAACAGTTGCTGCCAGGCCTCGGCCAGGCGCGCGTCAAAGGCTTGTAGGCTTTCACCACCGGGGGGGAGACACCGTGGCAGGGTCGTACCAAAAGGCACTCATTCGCTCGGTGCCCTCTTCGGCAAATACCTGGGCGTGGGTTTTGCCCTCCCACTGGCCCAGGTGAAGCTCGGCGAAATCCTCTTCGACCTGAACGGGCAGATCAAACTCTTCGCCCAGCCACAGGGCAAATTCGCGGCAGCGCGTTAATGGCGAAGTCACAATCGCATCGTAGGGTAAATGCCCCTCTACGGTATGGCGCATCACGGCATCGGTGACCTGCTGCCAGCCGGTTTCACTCAGCGGATGGTCGGTGGAGCCACGCAGCATACGGCCACCTACCGGCTCGCCATGACGCAATAAATCAATCGTTGTGATCTCCGCTTCGGGAAAACGCATACTCGCCTCCTGGGCGGCTAACTCAGTTAAATAGTTCCGTTAAATAATCGCGTGGCGCACCCGTGCAGACACCCACTCCGACACTAGCACGGTGGCAAAAATCATAATAAAAATAACGCTGACCTGATCCCAGGCGAGGCTATTGATCGAGGCATTCAACTGCAGGCCAATACCACCGGCCCCCACCAAGCCCAACACCGTGGATTCGCGGATATTAATGTCCCAGCGGTAGACGCTAATGCCGGCAAAGGCGGGCATGACTTGCGGTAACACGCCGTAGTTCATCACCTGCATGCGGCTCGCGCCGGTCGCGCTAATCGCCTCAACGGGGGTGGGGTGAATCTCTTCAATCGCTTCGTAAAGCAGCTTGCCCACAAAGCCGATGGAGCGCAGGGCGATAGCGATAATCCCCGCCAGCACGCCAGGACCGAGAATGGTCACCAGCAGCATCGCCCAAATCAACGAGTTAATGGAGCGCGACGAGACAATAACCATCAGCGCGGCGCTGCGCACCAGCGGATGCGGCGTGGTATTCCGGGCCGCCAAAAATGCCACCGGAAACGCCATGATAATGCCTAATGCGGTGCCCAAGGTGGCAATATTGATGGTGTCCCACATGGGCTTCCAAAGCACATTGGCGTAGCCCCACTCTGGCGGCGTCATTCGACTGATTAAGTCTGCCCCCTGGCGGCCGGCATCTTCCACAAACACCCACATAGTGTTGTCGGAAATCATCTTCCAGCAGAGCAGAAATAGGCTGACACCCGCCAGCCAAGCCAAGTACTGCAACCATTGAGCGCGGGTAGTGCGCCGCCGCCAAACTGGCTGACCCTGGGATGTAGTAGATACGGGCATAACAGTTCTCCAGAATTTCAGGGTCAGCGTTACTGGGTCCAGCGGCGAACGTGGCTAGAGCTATATTCACACAGCAGCACGATGGCGATGATGATCAACAGAATCGCCGCGGAGGTGTCGTACTCATAGCGGCTCAGCGACGTATTCAGCGTGGCGCCAATCCCGCCCGCGCCGACAATGCCGATTACCGAGGACTCACGGAAGTTGATATCCAGGCGGTACATGGAGAGCCCGATCAAGCGCGGCATCACCTGGGGCTGCACGGCGTGATTCATGGTCTGCCACCAGCTGGCGCCCGTGGCACGCACCGCTTCCACCTGACGCCAATCCAAGTCTTCGATATCTTCCGCCAGCAGCTTGGCCATAAAGCCAATCGTCGCGAAGGCCAGGGTAATCATGCCTGCAAAGGGCCCAAAGCCGAACATCACCACAAACAGAATCGCGATGATGATCTCCTGGAAAGTGCGCGAAACGGCAATAATCGCGCGACACACAAAGTAGATCGGCAGCGGGGAAATATTGCGTGCCGCGCCTAAGCCCACGGGTATCGCCAGCAGTACGCCCAACACCGTGGAGGTGAGCGTCATGGTCAAACTTTCCAACAAGCCCGCGACAATATCGTCGTAGCGGCTAATAAAATCAGGCTGCATAAAGGCGCCTAAAAAATTAACCGCCCGCGCCGCCCCTTCGGCGACCCGCGCCCAGTTCACCTCTACCGAGGCAAGCGCCAGGATGAGATAAACCACCGCGCCGATGGCGAGCCCCCAGCGCAAGCGTGGACTTTCGATCAACGGAAGCCGACGCCACTCACCGCGCTGGGCCGCCTGCTGGCGCGCCTGTTCGTTCATCGTACTGCTCCTGCTTCGATTGACGACATCACCCGTGCATAAGGCGGATCAACCGGTGCATCATCTGCCGCTTCATCGTCCATGGGCTCCGGCGTGGTGTCCCACTCCTCTTCGCCATAGATCGTGGTAAGCATCTCGCTGTCGAGCTCGCTGGGAAGGCCGTCAAAAACAATTTCACCCGCCCGCAGGCCGACAATACGGTCGGCAAACTGCTGAGCCAGCGCGACGTCGTGAATATTGATAATCGCCGCCAGTTCTCGCTCTGCGCATAGCTCACGAATCAGGCGCATGATTTGGCGAGAGGTTTTCGGGTCAAGGCTGGCGGTTGGCTCGTCAACCAGCAGCAGCTTGGGGCTTTGCAGTAGCGCCCTGGCAATACCGACCCGCTGGCGCTGGCCACCGGAGAGGGCATCGGCGCGCTTGTCGATGGCATGGGTCAGCCCTACCCGCTCTAGCAGACGGAAGGCTTCGACCACGGCCTCCTGAGGGTAGCGGCGCAGAAAGCTGCGCCAAAAGCCCACATACCCAAGCTGGCCGGAGAGCACGTTTTCCATCACGGTAAGGCGGTCTACTAACGCATACTCTTGAAAAATCATGCCCATGGAACGGCGAGCGTGGCGCAGTTTATGGCCCGACAGTTTGGTCAGCTCGGTGTCTTCCAGACGGATGCTGCCCTGAGTAGGTTCAACCAACCGGTTCACGCAGCGAATCAGCGTGCTTTTACCCGCGCCAGAAGGCCCTATCAGCGCCATCACCTGGCCTTTGGGCAGGGTGAGTTCAATATCGTTAAGCGCTCGATCCCCAGTTGGGTAGCGCTTGCCTACGCCACTTAGTGTCAACATCGTTCTACCTCTTATGTATAGCGAAACGGCCAGAAGGTGAGCCCTCCTGGCCGAATAATTGCAGATTGCAGAGTCGACTGATTAATCGCAGTCGTAGGTCACGCCGTTGGCGTCGGCAATGGTGCGAATAACGGCCCAGTTTTCCTGATAGGTAATCGGAATAAACTGTGCTTCGCCGGAGTTGGCGAATTCTGACTCGAGGGCAGTGCCTTCCCAGTCATAGCTGAAGAAGGCGTCTTGAATTTTCTCGGCAAGTTCAGGGTTCAGGTTATTGGCCAGCCCGTACGCGGTGGTAGGGAAGGTTTGTGAGGTGTAGATAATGTCGTAATCACCTTCGTTAACCACACCGCGGGAAATCATACGCTTGCCTACGGAGTTAGCGATTGCAGCGGCTTCGTAGTCTTCGTTAACCACGCCGAGAATGGAGTTGTCGTGAGAGCCCGAAAACGCGGTCTCAAAATCTTCACCTGCTTCCATGCCGTACTCAGAGCGCAGCAGTGCAGAGGGAGCGCGGAAACCGGAGTTGGAGGTCTCGGAGGTAAACGCTAACTGGCGACCTTCCAGGTCTTCAACAGCCTCAATGCCGCTACCTGGATAGGTAATGATTTCCATCTCATAGCCAAAGCTGCCATCTTCGGCGGCCATCATCGCAAACGGGCGGAAGCCACCGCAGTTAACCGCCACCGGTACGCCGCCGGTATTAAAGCCAGCGACGTGCAGACGGCCAGCGCGCAGCGCTTCCTGCTGGGCAGCGTTGGACTGCACCGGGAAGAACTGGACTTTTTTGCCAGTGGCTTCGCTCAAGTGATCTAGAAAGTCAGACCAGACATCCGCGTAAACCGCAGGATCTTCAACCGGCGTATAGGCAAACACCAAGGTATCCGGATCTACCCACTGAGACTCGTCGCTGGGGACATCGGCGACCATGTCGCCATCGTTATCCACATAGCGCGATGAGAGATCCGCAGAGGCGTTCACCGCAGCCAAGGCAAAGGCGCTGGCAACAGCGGCGCTGATTAACGTGCGGGAGAGAGATAATGTCTGCATGGATCACCTGTAGCGTTGTTAGAAGATGCCAACATCCTGACGGCTTAAAATGACAAAGATGGGGCACTTATATGTCTACTGGGTGACTTTTTTATGAACGCTCAGTGACAGTGCTCGTCGCCTTGCCCTTGGGATCCGAGCAGCGACCACGACGTTCCACAAACAGACTGTTGCCAGGGATTTTTTTGGCCTGGTGCTTCAGCTCGGAAAGTTCGCCTGCGATGTCCAGCGATTGAGAGTTGGTCGTATCAAGAACGGGTTTCACCGCAATCGAGACACTGACAAAAGGGAAAAACGTCAGCCTATTTTGGCGGTTTTCGACCTGAATCCCGCCCTGAAGGCGGTCAGCTTCTTCATAGAAACCGGGTGCCATCACTTCGAATGAGTGCAGAATTTGCTGGCAAACACTTTCCCAGTGCTCAAGCGGCAGCAGCATCATAAAATCGTCGCCGCCAATATGGCCGATAAATCCCCCGGCGTTTTCTACCTGCGCTTGCAGCAGCCGTGATAGCGAAATAATGATGTGGTCACCTCGTGCGTAGCCATAGGCGTCGTTAAAGGCTTTAAAGTTATCCAAATCAACATAGGCCGCGGCAAACCCCTCCTCGGCAGCCAAATAGGTGACCAGGGTTTCATTAATCAGAATATTGCCCGGTAGGCCAGTCAGCGGATTGGCGTGGCGGGCTTGGCGCACCTGAATCGCGGTAATTTCGCGCAAAAGATCAACGATATTGCCCATCCCCAGATAGTCACCGTCAGCGTTAACAATGACAAAATCTTCCTGCTCGATATCTCGGCTATCGGTCAGCTGCTGGCTCAAAATTTCCAGTGGCGTATCCGCTTCCGCCACCAGCATACGGGTGTCAGCAACGTCCAGCACGCGGCGCTTGGCATACAAAGAGTGGCTGTAGGGGTTGGTAAACAGGGTTAAAAACGCATTGCGACGCACCACTGCCACGGGCTTACGATTTTCCAGCACGGCCACACAGCGCAAACTGGGGTGCTGGCGAAACCGTTCAGAGATATCGGGCACCGCGCAATCCGTCGTTATGGCGTCAATAGCTCGCAAAATCGAGCGCGCAGTGCGGCCTGCTGGGCTTTTTAATTGGCGGGTTGCGGGCAGCAGCATATTGATCTGTAACGGCGGCTGCTGGCTGGGTCGGGCGAAGTAGAAGCCTTGCAGCAGTGCGAGGCCGCGGTCGAGTTCCCACAGGCACAAATGCTCAGCGGCGGTCTCCACGCCTTCGGCGATCACTTGGCAATCCAGACTACGGGCCACGTCGAGAATCGAACGCAGGAATTCTCGCTTGGCAGGATCCTGGTCGATGCCAGAGATAAAGTGGCGGTCGAGCTTAACGAAATCCGGGCGCAGCTCCGACCAGTGGCGCAGGCTTGAGTGACCTGCACCGAGGTCATCCAGCGCCACCTGGAAGCCCATGGTACGGTAGTGATCCACCGCCTGGCGCATTAGCTCGTAGTCATGGATGGGCACGTGTTCGGTGAGTTCAATCACCACCCGCTCTGGGGGCAAACCACTGTCACGAATAAAGCCCAGCGTTAAGCCTTCGCGAAAATCGCGCTCGACAATCGTCAGCGGCATCACGTTCAGAAACAGCAGACCGGGCAGATCGAGCTGTGCAAAGCGCTGTATGGCGAGGCGCCGACAAAGTAAATCTAACTCGACTAACTTCCCTGCCTGGGTAGCCACCTCAAACAAACGTAACGGGGAGTGCAGCGGCGAGGTTTTAGGCCCACGTATCAGTGCCTCATAACCATAAATCGCCTGCTGGCTGGCATCCACAATGGGTTGAAAGAGCACGTGCAACTCTTCTTGTGCAATGATTTTTTTCAGCCACTGCGCTTCTTGTGCGGTCATTTGCCTGCGGCCCTCTTCTGCCACCCTCATAACCAGCGGTGGTGTCGATGATGTGTCACCTTCCCTGGAGGTTGTTGATAAGCTGCAAGCGTGCGTCATTTTTGTGACGCTATCATGACAATCATTAAGGGCATCAAGCAGTTGGCGCTAAACGGAGGTCATGAGAGGATCTTCTCTGGGGCAGGAAAGACAACTTCGCTACCGTTGGCGTCCAGCTGACGGATATCGATAGGGCGGCCTTTCTCGTCAAGGGTCACTAAGCCAATACCGCTGGCGTTCCACAGCCGTTCGCCGGCGCTGGCGCGGTCAGGGTCGCGGGGGTGAACGCTTAGTTTACGGCGCTTGGTAAATGCATTGAGCGGTGACCAAGGGGCGTAGAGCCAGCGGTTGAGGCGGTCAAAGGTATTGAGTAGCTGCTTAGGGAACGTATTCTTGATGCCGCTAGAGGTAATCTGCCACAGGTGAGGGGCGCTTTTTCGCCGACGTACCAAAATGTCGTAGACAAACGAGTAGTGCACGTCGCCCGATAAAATCACGTAGTTGCCGGGGGTTTTGGAGTGCTGCCAAATCTGTAGCAGCGTATTGGCTGCCCCACGGTGGGCCATCCAGTTTTCAGCATCCACCACCAGCGGCTTTCCGGCGAGGGTAAACAGCTTTTGAATGCCCTCTATCAACTTGACGCCAAACATCGGCGCGGGAGAGACAATCACCGCGCTCTTGGCCCCCATTAGCGCTTGCTGCATTTCCATTAGCGCCTCCCAGTCCATCAAGCCCGAAGGCCGATGCGGGCTGCGCTCGCTGCGCCAGCGGCGGGTGCGGGTATCGAGCACAATCAGGGCGGGGGTGCCCGGCACCTGAAACTCCCAGCCCTGAAAACGCAGCAGCCGCTCAATCAGCCCATCCTGCTCGGCACATACTAGCGGCTGGTCGCCATCGCCCAGCAGGGTGGAGGCGTGATGGACTAACGGGTTCATTTTATCCGGGTCGTTACCCCAGCCTTGGCAGAGCAGATAGGCCACCAGGGCATTACCGATAATGCGTTTAGAGAACGGATGACCATAGGCGGCGCGTTCCCAATCGGCGGTCAGGTTCCAGTCGTCGGTAACATCGTGGTCGTCAAAGATCATCAGACTGGGCAAGTGCGCCATCAGCCGCGCGCACTGGGGCAAACCCGCAACAAAGTCATCCATCACCGCCTGCTCCTGGCGATACAGCTCGGCATCTTTGTCACCTAAGGCAGGCGCCGTTGGCGCAATCACTTGCCAGGGCGTCGGCGACCACACCAGGCAGTACATGGCGAGCATTTCGGCAAGCGTCATCAAATGGTTATGGGCATTCGCCGAGGTAAACACCGGCTTTTTGACACCGCCAAAAAAGCGCTCCCGCAGCGCCGCGTTGCTGGTCACATCGGGCAGCAACTGCGCACGCTGGTAGTAGCTATCAGGCGACTGATAAAGCGCCTGGCTATCATCGACCGTCGCCCCTTCCAGCCACTCATCCACCAGCCCTAGCCGTTCAATCAGCGCATGCACGGCGCGTAGCATCGGCCCGGCCACATCGTCGGCGTACACCTGATCACCGGTCATCAAGAGCCAAGCGGGCCATTCGGTGGGCGCTGACTGCTGTTCGGCAAGCCAACTATCGGCGCGCACCAAGCCATCGGCACTGTCGTGATGGGGCTTGCGGCAGGAGCCGTGCATCAGGCGGTGGTGCCGCGAGGCAATCACAAAAGCAGGGTAAGCGGCACCGTCATAGCACAGCCACGGCGCCCACTCGGGCAGCGAGCGCCACTCGCCCTGCGAGGTTTCTACCTGCAGGTCGTATTCGATGCGCTCGTCGCAGGGCAGTGCTGACTCAAGCTCACAATCAATCAGGTAGATAAACGCGCGTTCACCGATAGCGATACACTGCTGATGGTGCGCCAGACCGATTGACTGGCTATCGGGGTGCCCAGGGTGCAGCACCAAGGCCATGTTCAGCGGCCGGGTGGCGACCAGCCAAAGTACCAGCCGGTTAGTGCTAATGCGTCTTAACAGGGGGCCGGCGACTATATCGGGCAGCGTATCTGTGCGATTCATTCGGTGCGGTCTCCATTATTTATGCGCGGCGATTACGCGCGACGACGGTTAGTTTCACCACCACTTTCAATCCGCCAGAACTGGCGCGACTCAGCTGCATTTGGCCGCTATACAGGGCAACCAGGTCAGTCACAATCGCCAGCCCCAGGCCGCTGCCCGAGCGCTGTTCGTCT
This sequence comes from Halomonas sp. AOP13-D3-9, assembly GCF_052379125.1. Taxonomy (NCBI): domain Bacteria; kingdom Pseudomonadati; phylum Pseudomonadota; class Gammaproteobacteria; order Oceanospirillales; family Halomonadaceae; genus Halomonas; species Halomonas sp. AOP13-D3-9. The sequence goes on from NZ_JBQSYH010000002.1 coordinate 129,416, forward strand.
AATCGTTTACCGCGCTGTACCGCCTGCTGGCACTCGGCTTCCGACATACCAGGGCCATTGTCGCTAACGGTCAAGGTTAATGTCTGCTCGTCAATCGCGACCTGTAGCTGCACATCGCTGTGCGCCCAGCGCAGCGCGTTATCCATTAGGTTACCCACCAGCTCTTGGATATCCTGCTCATCCATATGCACCTTAACGTCCCGCGGCCAGGTTTGGCGCAGCGCAATGCCGCGCCGCTGGGCAAGCCTGGCTAGCCCGTTGAGCAGCGGCGCTAGAGTGGCGTGCAAATCAATCGGCGCAAAACGTACGCCCTCGCCCGCTGCCGATGCCCGCGCCAGATGGTGACGTACCGCGCTATCCACGCGTGCCAGCTCAACTTCCCAGGCGGCACGGCTCTCTTCCGGTAATTGGCGTAGCTGCAGGCGCATCACACTCAGCGGGGTTTTCAGCGCATGGGCCAGGTTACCAGCGGTATGGCGGCCGCGCTCGATCAAGCGCTGGTCGCGGGCCAGCACCGCGTTCATAGAGGCCGCTAGCGTCGCTAGCTCGTCAGGCAAGCGGGTATCCAGCTGTTCGGCGCGCCCCTGCTCCACATCGTGTAGATTGGCATGCATACGCCGAAGCGGCGCTAGCCCCCAGCGTACTTGCAGCGCCAATACGCCGAGCAACAGCGCGCCCAAGCCTACTAAACCGCCCCATAGCAGGCGTTGAAATTCGCCAATATCGCGGGCTAACACACCGTCCCGAGCGGCCACGCTAATATGCAGCGGCGCCTCTAACGGCGCCAGATAGATATCGCGCTCTACCACACGCAGCGACTGGTCCCGGGGGCCCGGTATCAAGCGGGCGCTAAGGGTATCATTGTCGATGACCGGTAAGCGCTGATCCCACAGCGAACGCGAAGCCAGGGTGTTTTCCTCGCCATCGGTAATTTGCCAGTACCAGCCGGAATAGACATTCTCAAAACGTGGGTCACCCAGCGCCCGGTCGTGGACGAGCTGCTGTTCAATGGGGTCATAGGTAACGCCCGCGATAATGACGTTGAGGGTGGCTCCCAGGCGCTCGTCAAAGGCCTGAGTGGCGGAGGTCCGGTAATGATGAGACAGCAGCATACCCGCGATGGGCAACGCCAGCCCGACCATCACCAATACGGCCAGCAGTAGCCGTACGCTGATAGAGCGTTTTGCCCAGCGGTCTTTCCATGCGGTGGTGTCTTGACTCATTCGCTAGCAGGCTCTTCAGCTAATAGCCGATAGCCCTGGCCACGCAGGGTAGCAATCCGCCAGCTGCCCAATTTGCGGCGCAGACGGCTAACCTGAACGTCGATCACGTTGGAGTCTGGCTCGTGGTCGCGGTCGTAAACGTGCTCTGAAAGCTCGGTACGGCTGACAACCCGCGGTGCGGCGTGCATCAAATAACCCAGCAGACGGGTCTCCTGGGCGGTTAATCCCACCGGGCGACCGGCAAGCGAAACGTGCTGGGTGTGGGTATCCAAACTCAGCTCGCCCATTTTCAGCACCGGGTGGGCATGGCCATGGCTTCGTCGCACAAGTGCGCGCAGGCGAAAGAGGACTTCCGCCGATTCGAACGGCTTGGTGACGTAGTCATCCGCACCGGCGGTAAATCCTGCGGCTTTATCGGCCCAGCGCTCCCGGGCGGTAAGGATCAGCACCGGCAGGTCGATACCATCTTCCCGCCATGCTGCCAACCAGCGGGTGCCATCGCCATCGGGTAGCCCGACATCCAAAATCAGCGTGTCGTAGGCTTCCGTGCGGACTAGGAAATCGGCGTCCTGGCCTGTCGCTGCATGCTCCACCAGCCAGTCTCCATCGCGCAGGGACTGACTTAGCTCACGAGCCAGCGCCTGGTCATCTTCTACCAACAAACACTTCATTGGCTAACTACCTTTCTTCTTTTGTATGGCAAATGATAGCAACAGGCTAGCGGCGCATATCGTTGATACGTACACCTTCTATCGACATCAACTGGCCGTTATGGCCATCAAATTCAAACTCGACGACTTGCCCTTGCGGGCCAAGCAGCTTAATTTCGTACTCGACATAACCCCCTTCACGCTCCACTTCAACCTCCAGTACTTCACCTATGTAGTGCGCTTCCAGCCAATCCAGAATAGAGTCAAGAGGCACAACCTCGCCACGGCGAACCTCTCCGTGCAATGATTCCCAGGGCTGGTCGCCCACCGCGCTACCTACTAGCAATAGCACTAAGGCTAAACCAGTGACGTTGCGTCTAACGCGCCGTGGGACGCTGCGCAACGGCATTACAAGGTGACGCAGGAGTTTACTCATGGTGCTAGGATGCCAAAGGCAACATGAACGTTAGATGAACAGTTTTGTCAGCTTAAGGAAAGTATCGCGGTGATATAAATTCCCTGTCGCATTCGCTGAATGCCGTTATCCACTGTTGTACAGACATTCACGTTTAAATACGCAAAGAAGGAATTTGATATGAACTCCATGAAAAAAATGCTGCTGATCCCGACCTCTGCTCTGCTGCTTGCCGCGGCTGCAAGCACTGCCCAGGCCGATTCGCTGCCGATGGATCGCATCGATGACGTCTTGACCCACGCCAATGACTACGGTTTCAGCCACTACGAAGAAATTAGTATCGAAAGCCGTAGCCGCGTAGAAGTAGAAGGCTGGCTGGACGATGAGTGGTACGCCGACGTGGACTTCTCTCTAGACAACGGCGAAACCCTACAAGAGCAACGTGAGCGCCAGATTACCGGTGCTTGGGGCATGAGCGAAGATGATATCCGCCAAGCGTTAGACGTGGCCAGCCAGGAAGGTATGGTCGAATTTGAATCTCTCGATATTGGTAAAAGCGGCATCATCGATATCGAAGGCCGTGGCGAAAATGGCCGCGAACTAGAAATCAGCGTGCGTCAGGGCTCTTCCGATGTTACCCAAATTGACCGCGATTAATATTTTCAGCTAATCGCTTTGCGGGCTCCCTACGGGGAGCCCGCTGCGTTTATGGTAGGCTGCCCAATCATGTCGCTAATTTTATAGTGCCGACCTTACCAAGGTGCTGAGGAGACATCCGTGCTGAATAAAAGCCTTCATGGCGTGCTGGAGGATGGCGCACTCGGCAACACGGTGTCAGCACTCAAGACTGTGTCAGCACTGAGAGACCTAGCCTGGCTGGTCGCCACGCCTGACCTGGTGGAGCTGCCGCCCCCCATCCCCTGCGCTGGGCGCCCTACACTGCAAGAACTAGGCTTGGAGCATACCCTGCTGCCCTGGCTGCGCCAGTTACAGCCATTAGCCGCTTTAAACGGCAGCCGCGCGACGCGCATGGGCCATTATCACGAACGCCTGTGGCACACGCTGTTAGACCACGCACCCAATACACGGCTGCTCGCCAGCAACGTACGCATCACGCGAAAGCGCAATACCCTGGGCGAGCTGGATATGCTCTATCGCACCCGCGATAACCCGGCGCCGGTGCATTTGGAAGTGGCGATCAAGTTCTACCTGGGGTTACCTGAAGGGCCTGGCGCGCCCAACAGCCAAAGCCGCTGGATTGGCCCCGGCGGACTGGATAGCCTGGCGCTCAAGTGCACGCATCTACAGCGTCATCAACTGCCACTCTCCAACACACTGCCCGCGCTGGAAACGCTCGCCCATTGGTTAACGCCACGAGATCTGGGTGTATCAAGCGTCAGTTTAAGCGAACAGTTAACCCATCGGCTGGCAATACCTGGCGTGTTGTATTACCCCTGGCACGCTGAGATGCCAGCCCCGGAGGGTGCAACGGCTGATCACCGCCGTGGGACTTGGTGCTATTTGCGCGATTGGCCTGAGATGGCCGCCAGCCTTCCCGCCATGCCAAAGATGGTATGGCTGGAAAAACCCCATTGGCTGGCACCACCGCCGCGCAGCGCTTTTCGCCCTGCGGCGGAGGTACTGCCCAGCATTATCGATAGAGTGACAACGTGGCGTTCACCGCAGCAGGTTATGTTCTGTTATTCAGAGAGTGAGCACGATGATCCGCGCTATGAGCGGCTATTTTTGGTACCCGATGACTGGCCGCGGCAAGTACCCCTACCGCCCCGCGCTAGGCGTTAAATAACCACCAGGTTATCGCGGTGAATCAGCTCATGGGCTTCCACGTAGCCGAGGATCGCTTCAATCTGGTGGCTGGGCTGGCCCGCCAGCAGACGCGCTTCCTCCACGCCGTAATTGACCAAGCCTTTAGCCACAGACGCGCCCTGCTCATCCACGCAGACCACCATGTCGCCGCGCTTAAAGCTGCCCTGCACATCGCGCACACCGACTGCTAACAGGCTAGAGCCTTTATCGCGCAGCACCTTGACCGCTCCGGCATCCAGCACCAGCGTGCCACGTACCTGCAGTTGCCCCGCCAGCCAGCGCTTGCGCGCCGCCATGGGGACTTGGTCAGGCCGCAGCAGCGTGCCCAGCGCTTCGCCCGCCATGATCCGGTTGATAACATCAGGCTGGCGGCCGCTGGCGATGACCGTCACCGCGCCGGAGCGCGCCGCTAATTGCGCCGCGCGTACTTTGGTGCTCATACCACCGCGCCCCAGTGCCCCGCCGCTACCTGCGACGGCGGCTAAGCGCGGGTCGTCGGCGCGCCCTTCGGCAATCATCTGGGCATTGGGATTGTGGCGTGGATCGGCGTCAAACAGGCCTTCCTGGTCGGTCAGCAGCAGCAGCGCGTCCGCTTCCAGTAGATTGGCGACCAGCGCGCCGAGGGTATCGTTATCGCCAAAGCGAATCTCATCGGTGACCACGGTGTCGTTTTCATTGATCACCGGCACCACGCGCATTTCTACCAGGGTGCGTAGCGCAGAGAGCGCATTCAGGTAGCGCTTGCGGTTGGAAAGGTCGTCATGGGTAAGCAGAATCTGCGCCGTCAACATTCCGTGACGAGCAAAGTGCTGTTCGTAGCATTGGGTTAGGCCATTTTGTCCCACCGCCGCCGCTGCCTGGAGCTCATGCACGGCACTGGGGCGCACCTGCCAGCCAAGCCGTACCATGCCCGCCGCCACAGCGCCGGAAGAGACCAGCACCACCTCAATCCCCTGCTGGTGCAAGGCGGCGATCTGATCTACCCAGCCGCCAATGGCGGGTTCGTCCAGGCCGCGGCCATCATTCGTCAGCAGCGCACTGCCAATCTTCACCACAACCCGCCGCGCACGGCTGAGCGCGCTGCGCCCCAGGATTTGCTCGTTACTTCCCATGCGACCCACCTCAATCAGACACTTACAAAAGGGGCCGCGCGAACGCAGCCCCTTTTTAGCTTATTACCTTAAGCTTACTACCGAATGCACCCGTTCAATACCACTAAGGGGCATATTCGACTTCAACATCGTAATCATCATCGTCAAAGTCTTCGTCATCTTCATCGTCACGCTTACGCCGACGTCCCAAACGATCTTCAGTACGCGCAACCGACTCCTCTTCCATGCGGCGGCGCATCTCATCCTCGCGGGCCAGCGCTTCTTCATCTTCGTTCTCAAGGCGACGCTGCTCGGTCAACCAGCGGTAGGCCGCCTGTACCAGCTTATCGGTGCCGTCGCTGCTAATCGCCGAAATTCGGAACACCGGGCCTTCCCAGTTCAGCGCCTGAATAATCTTCTGAGCGCGCTCTTCACGCTCATCTTCCGGCAGCAGGTCAAACTTGTTCAGCACCAGCCAGCGCGGGCGCTCGGAAAGTGCCGGCGAGAACTGTCCCAGTTCGTGGACAATCGCCTTGGCCGCTTCAACCGGGTCAGACTCATCAAACGGCGCGACGTCGACCACGTGAAACAGCAGCCGCGTACGGGTCAGGTGCTTCAAAAAGCGCAGCCCTAAGCCAGCGCCGTCAGAGGCTCCTTCGATCAAGCCGGGTACATCGGCCATGACGAAGTGCTCGTGCATCCCCAGTTTTACCACGCCTAGGTTAGGCACTAATGTGGTGAACGGGTAGTTAGCGACTTTAGGCTTGGCGGCTGACACCGAGCGAATCAGCGTCGACTTACCTGCGTTGGGCATGCCCAGCAGGCCAACATCGGCCATCACCTTCATTTCCAAACGCAGGTTGCGGCGATCGCCGTCGGTGCCAGTGGTGGTACGGCGCGGCGCACGATTGGTCGACGACTTAAAGTGGATATTACCCAAGCCACGACGTCCGCCTTCGCCCACCAGCACTACCTGACCAATTTCGGTCACATCGGCGATGACTTCCAGGGTGTCTTCATCGATCACCGTGGTGCCCACCGGCACTTTGACGTGCAGGTCTTCACCGGCCTTACCGCTCATTTGACGGCCCATGCCACCCTGGCCATTCTGAGCTTTATAGAAGCGCTGGAATTTGAAATCGATCAGGGTGTTAAGTGCATCGTCACCAATCAGGTAAACGCTACCACCGTGACCGCCATCACCCCCATCAGGGCCGCCCCTGGGCACATATTTTTCGCGGCGAAAGCTCAGACAGCCATTGCCGCCTTTGCCCGCCTCAACAATAATCGAGGCTTCATCGACGAACTGCATTGGATTCTCCCGGCCGCTTCCGCCGCCCTAATATGCACTACTGTTTTCCCAAACCTGTTCCCAACCCTTTATTGCCACCAGCATACTGATAAAGGCATGGTGATAAAAACATCGTGGTAACACGTATTGGAAAAGAGATTTAACCGACAAAAAAGCCCCGCCATAGCGGGGCCTTTTTTTCTCGCAACCGCGAGCATAGCACTAGCCGTTTAGGCAGAAACGATGCTTACGAACTTGCGGTTTTTCGGACCTTTGGTCTCAAACTTCACGAAACCGTCGCTCAGTGCGAACAGCGTGTGGTCACGACCAAGGCCTACGCCTGTGCCCGCGTGGAAACGCGTACCGCGCTGACGCACGATGATGTTACCCGCAGTCGCCGCTTGGCCACCGAAGAGTTTCACACCTAAGCGTTTGGACTCGGAATCGCGACCGTTACGCGTGGAGCCGGCTGCCTTTTTATGTGCCATTGCAAAATCCTCCTAAGGGAATTGACCGCTTACGCAGAAATTCCGGTAATTTTGACTTCAGTGAACCACTGGCGGTGGCCCTGACGCTTCATGCTGTGCTTACGACGACGGAACTTGATGATGGTGACTTTATCGCCACGTCCGTGGGAAACCACTTCGGCAGAGACTTTAGCACCACTGAGCATCGGCGCACCGATGTTGAAGTCATCGCCGTCTGCGACCATCAGCACTTCGTCAAACTCAATCGTTTCGCCGGTAGCGACTTCGATTTTTTCAAGCTTGAGGGTTTGACCTTCTTGAACGCGGTACTGCTTACCACCGCTTTTGATAACTGCGTACATGTCGCTCTCCGGACTGTCGTTAGTGCCGTTTATTCAACCGTTAAACAGCGCTCATCGGGAATCGCTCTTATCGACCTGCTGCGAGTGGCGCCCCTTTTGGAGCCATCTGACAGGGAGCATGATGAGTGGGTCGCGGATTATAACGACTATCTCCTCTTATCACAAGACTATCGATAAATGTCAATTGCCAATGATGACGAATGCGATACCGTAACCGCTGTGCGTATCTTGACGCCCAACAGGCAGCCCCATAGCATGGCCCCAACCTATGACCACAACTACGTGACCACAATTACTACGTGGCCACAATTACGGGCGACACTAACCGCCTCCATCTGCCGCGATGAACGAATCCCATGACCGCTAACGTCTCCTCAGCCCAGCCCGTCAGCCCAACGCCTTCACCGCTGCACGCCGTGGTGGCCGATGATTTCGCAGCCGTCAACCGGACGATTGTCGAACAGCTTAACTCCAAAGTACCGCTGGTCGAAACCATCGGCCAGTACATCACTGAAAGCGGAGGCAAGCGTTTGCGCCCTTTATTGGCGCTACTCGCCGCCCGTTCCCTCAATTACACCGGCGACAAGCATATCCCGCTGGCCACGTTGATTGAGTTTATGCACACCTCAACCCTGCTCCACGATGATGTGGTGGATGAGTCGCATATGCGCCGGGGTAAGAAAACCGCCAACGACGCTTGGGGCAATGCGCCTTCGGTACTGGTCGGTGACTTCCTTTATGCCCGCTCGTTTCAGATGATGGTCGATGTCGGCTCCATGCGCATTATGGCGATTCTCTCCGGCGCCACCTGCATCATCGCGGAAGGGGAAGTGCTGCAGTTGACCAACATCGGCAACCCCAGCATCTCCGAAGAGGACTACTTCGAGACCATTTTGGGTAAAACCGCCAAATTATTCGAAGCGGCCTCCCACAGTGGTGCCGTGTTGGCGGAAGCAACACCAGAACAGGAGCAGGCGCTCCAGTATTACGGCCGCTACTTGGGTCTCGCCTTCCAGCTGATTGACGACCTGTTGGATTACCAGGGCGACGCCGATGCCATGGGCAAAAACGTCGGCGACGACCTGGCCGAAGGCAAACCCACGCTCCCGCTGATCTACGCTATGGAGCAAGGCACGCCGGAGCAGGCCAAGTTGATTCGCCAGGTAATTCGCGATGGCGGGCTTGAGCAACTCGACGCCGTACTGGAAATTGTTCACGCCACCGGTGCACTCGATTACACCCGCCAGCGCGCCGAAGAGATGGCCGATAAAGCCCTGCAGCAGTTGGATGCCCTACCGCCCAGCGCCTACCGCGACAGCATGGCCCAGCTAGCCCGCTTAGCGGTTGATCGCCAAGCATAAAAATTGCGGTCTGACGACACCGAGGACTTGAAAAAATACCTCTGGCTAAGTATTATCCACCTCCGTTGTTGAGAGCGAACACTTAAGCCTCAGCAACCTATTCGGAATATAGCTCAGCTTGGTAGAGCGCTGCCTTCGGGAGGCAGAGGTCGTAGGTTCGAATCCTGCTATTCCGACCAAATTTTCATTAAAAACAGTCACTTAGTTAATAAACCGAGTGGCTGTTTTTGTTTGGTTGGTGCTAGGTGACATATAGGTTCCTGGCGTCACAAGTTCTTTTTGCCTGCCTTCAGCCTGTCCGCTTATTGATAAGTGTTAATTAGCTTCTACTTGAGGGCCGTTGATGCGGTCACGCCCGCTACGCTTAGCTTGATAAAGCGCATCGTCGGCGTCCTTGAGCAGCGATGAAAGGCTTTCCGAATCTACGATCTCTCGGCTTGCAAGGCCCATGCTCAAGGTAACAAGCCCAGAGTCTGTCATAGGGTGCGGGATGGCACTTATACGTAAACTGCGTCTAATTCTCTGGGCCACCTGCTGAGCTAATGACAGTGATGCATCCAGCATCAGAACCAGAAATTCGTCACCACCCAGCCTTATCGGGTAGGCCTCGCCCAATCTAAGGCTGCTTCGTATTACCCGGGCCACCTGCTGTAAGCATAAGTCACCCTGCAAATGCCCTAGCGTATCGTTGTAGGATTTAAACTGGTCAATATCGATCATCAAAGCAGTCACCTGAAAATGACGCCCCTTACTTGCCAGAATCTTGCGCAAACGCTCTAAGGCGCGGCGATTGCCCATATCCGTCAGCAGATCAGTTTCCGCTTTGACCAGTGCATTCTGGTATTCCTGCTTTAAAGCCGTTGTAATGTTCTTTGCCTGGGTGATGTCCACACCGATATCTAGCAGCCCCCCACCCGGAACCAGTGTTTCTGTCATCAACAGCCAGCGGCCATCCCATGCGTCAACTTCAAACTGGCGGTAATTTTGCGTGCGCCGCTTTGCTAGCGCTGTGCGAATCCACAACTCAATATCATCCGTCTCAACAATCAGCCCTTGCCCCTTGGCATAGTTGTCGCGCACGATTTCCGGCCAAGTTGGGTGCGAACCCCGGGTATGGCAGATAAGGCTATAATATTGGTCGTTGCCATAAAGCAGCCGATCCTGATCATCGAACAGGGAAACCGCTGTGTCGCTGTTATCAAACAGGCGGGCCGTCACCGGCAAGATATCCGCCAGTGGGTCTGTACTATCATTGGACGAAAACGCCACGTTAACTGCCCCTGCTGATGTGCTCACTCACTTTTAGCTATAACAGATAGACGCCAACAAACCTATTAGATCAACGGTGATATGGCCATCTTCAAACGCCTAGAATTCGTTGCCAACATGAAACGGGGTTACTTTACTTGCCGCGCGCGAGGCTAGCCTTAGCCACTCGGCGAGTCGTTCACATCAGGCAATAACTAGCCTGCTAAATAAATGCTACTATTTGTGCTTGTGATGTAAGCCATCCCCTTTTAATTTGATGTGGAAGCAGACCCATTAGCCAGTTAACGCACATTAAAGCCGTACTGCTGTTTGCCAGCACCATGACCGTCATGTCGGGGGCGATTATCGCGCCTGCGCTGCCGGGGATCAGCCGCCATTTTCCCGACCAGCCCCAGGTCGTGATCCAGCTGATTCTGACTCTGCCTGCGCTGATGATTACGCTGTTCAGTCCACTGATGGGCTATCTTGCTGACCGGTTTGGGCGCAAGAAATTGCTGCTGCTGATGCTGGGCATCTACGGTTTTGCCGGGGTCGCGGGCTTTTTCATTGATCGTGTGGATCTGCTATTAAGCTCCCGCGCGCTGATGGGCATTGCGGTGGCAGGCATCCTCAGTATCAGCACCACGTTGGTGGGGGATTATTTCGATAGCGCCGAACGCGCCCGCTTTTTAGGGCTACAAAGTAGCTGTATGGCTTTGGGCGGGGTTATTTTTATTAATCTTGGCGGAATACTTTCCGACTGGAGCTGGCGCGGGCCGTTTTTACTCTACCTGACTGGCGTGCTGCTACTCCCCTATGCCTGGACGATTCTTCAAGAGCCCAAAGCCAGCGATAGCGTTAGCCATGATAGCAACGATGCGCCGGTGAAGGTGGATGTCGGACGCACGGGCCTTGCTTACCTCATCGCCATGCTCAGCATGACCATGTTTTATATGTTCCCCGCCCAACTGCCCTTTTTGCTTTCTCAGCAGGGCCAAGTCAGCGGCATGGCGATTGGCATTGCGCTTTCCATGGCGGCCCTAACGGCCAGTATCGTGGCGTTTTGCTACGGCTACTACAAACCGTTTCTGTCAGTGATGACGATCTACGTTTTAGGCTTCCTGCTGGCAGCCGCCGGCTTTTTGATCGTTGGGTTCACCCAGAGCTATGCCATGGCCATAGTGGGCGCGGCAATCTCGGGCTTGGGCCTTGGCGCCTTTATGCCCAACACCACCACATGGCTGATGCGCATCACACCACAGAGGGTACGTGGCCGGGTATTTGGCGGATTTACCTCAACCTTCTTTTTCGGCCAATTTATATCTCCAGTGGTGGTCGCCTCTGGGATGATTTGGCTTGATTCACTGCGCAGCGTCTTTATTGCCATGGCAGTGCTCTGCTGCCTGTTCGCTATCACACTGACTATTTTAAGTAAAACGACGCTACAGGCCGACAGCCAGCTATAGACGGCGGCGGCAACTGGCTACCCGGGTGGGTGGATCAACCCCACCACGCTGACCACAATCAACACCGCGCCCAGCACACGAAAGAACAGCCCGGTATCCGCTTTTAACATATAGCGGTGGGCTCTCTCGCCGACTAAATGACCAATGAAAGCGCAGGGCAGAAGCCACAGCTGGTGAATCAGTTGAAGGTCAACACCCGCAATCAAGAACGACACCATCTTGATCACCACCAGGATAAACCACAGCACAAACATGGTATCCCGCAGTTGCTCTTTGGCGACGTGCGTGGCAAACACCGCCACAATCAGCGGCGCGCCAATCAATGAGGTACCGCTGACATAGCCGCCTAGCGCCAGCAGCACGTAGTCCACGTATTTGTTTTTACTTTTGAACGGTTTGTTGAGCACATAGCCAATCGCATAGATGAATACAATGCCGAAAATGATGCTGGTCATGACCTGCGCAGGCAGCGTTAACAGCCCCACCACCCCAATTAGCTTGGGGATAATCATGATTTTTAAGGCTTTGGTTAGATAGCCCCAATCGATATTACTCTGTGACGAGGAGCCTCCTGCCCCCTGTTTCTGCAACTGTCGATGCCCGTTCCAAGCAATCCAGCTAGAGAAAATCAGCAGGTGAATGGCGATAATCGGCAGGAAAACCAAGGGCTGATTGGTCACCAAGAGCAGGAAGGGCAACGCCAGCACGGCACCACCAAAGCCCAGGCTCGTCCTCACAAAGCCGCTCCAGGCAAAAATCAGCCCGATCAGCGCGTACTGGTACCAGAGTAAATCCGTCATTGGCTCGCCTAACCATCGTCGTTATTGAGTAAGAGTGTCCACCGTCCACCAGGAAGGTAGTAGCGCACGTACATTAGATTGTGCGAAACGATCATCCATTAATACCACAACCCCTTCATCTTCTGGACTGCGAATCACCCGCCCCGCCGCCTGCACCACTTTGATCATGCCAGGAATGCGGTAGGTGTAGTCGTCGCCCTGGCCAAAGCGCGCGCTTAAACGTGCCTTAAGCGCTTCGTTGAAGTCGTTAAACGGCGGCAGGCCCAGGGTGGCGACAAAGGCGCCGATTAGCCGGTCGCCGGGCAGGTCGATGCCTTCCGCGAAGGCGCCGCCCAGCACCGCAAAACCGATGCCTTTGCCACCGGGAGTAAAGCGCGCCAAAAACGCCTCGCGTTCGGCCTCCGGCATCCCGCGGGTTTGGCTAAATACGGGCACGTCTGGGTGCGCTTCGCGAAACCGCGCCAGCGCTGCTGCAAGGTAAGCAAAGCTGCTGAAAAACGCCAAGTAGTGGCCCGGCCTGCGCTGATACTGCTGCGCCATGGTCGCTATGATGGGCTCGATGGAGGCATCCCGATCACGAAAGCGGGTGGAAATATCGTGCCGTATACGCACCTCAAGCTGGCGGGCGGCAAACGGCGACGCCACTTCGCGCCAGACCGTATTGTCCGGCAAGCCGAGCAGATCCCGGTAGTAGTGAGCCGGCGTTAGCGTTGCCGAGAACAGCACCACCGAGTGTGCGGCGTTGAATCGCGCGGCCAGAAAATCGGCGGGTATCAGATTGCGTAACCCCAGCACCGCCCGGCCACGACCATAACGGCTAAGGTCGCATAGCGAGTGTTCGCCAAAGCGCTCCGCCAAGCGGCAAAAAGCCAGCGCTTCAAACAGCAGTTCCTGAAGCTCAAGCGTCGCATCCTCAGGGTGTTCACCCAAATGATCGGTAATCGACGCACCCACCTGCTGAGCGGCGGCCACCAGCTTATCGGGCAGCGTCGTGAGCAACCGATAGCCAGGCTTACCCGGCTCGCCTGCCTCCTCCAACCCTGTCTCTTTAATAACGGCCTGCCACTGCCTAGCTAAACGATTCAAAGGGCGGGAGAGCGATGTTGGGGCAGAGCGGCGCACCCGATTGAAACGCTGCTGATCAAGCTCAGCGCTGTACATGCCCCGCGCACGCTCCACCAGGTTATGGGCTTCATCGACCAGCACGCCTGCCCGCCAGTCGTTGGCCTGGGCCAGGCCGTGCAGCAGCGCGTGGCTATCGAACCAGTGGTTAACGTCGCCGACGATTACGTCCGCCCAGCGCGAAAGCTCCTGGCCTAAATAATACGGGCACACGTCATGAGCCAGCGCCACCTCGAGGAGCGCCTGGCGATCAAGCCACGCCTGCTCTACTGCCGCTTGGCGGGCGGCAGGCAGGCGATCATAGAAACCTGCTGCCAATGGGCATGATTCGCCATGGCAGGCGCGGTCCGGGTATTCGCAGGCTTTGTCCCGCGCCACAAGCTCCAACACCCGCAGCGGCTGTGCTTCAGAGTTCAACGCGGCCAAAGCATCCAGCGCCAAACGGCGGCCGGGGGTTTTCATGGTCAGAAAGGCGATGCGATCGAGCTGCTGGCGCGGCATGGCTGAGAGCATGGGGAACAGCGTCGCCACGGTTTTGCCAATGCCCGTGGGTGCCTGGGCGAGCAGGCAGCGGCCAGTGCTGGTGGCTTTATAAACGTCTTCGGCGAGCTCACGTTGGCCGGGGCGGAACGTGGCGTGCGGGAAGCGTAGCGTTTGCAGTTGACTGTCGCGGCGTTGGCGATGCTCGGCCTCCTGCTCCGCCCAAGCCAGAAAGCGTTGGCACTGGTCGGTAAAGAACGCCTGCAACTCGGCCGCAGAGGCCTCTTGGCTAAGCACGGTCTCTTTACCGCTGGCAATCTCCAGATACACCAGCGCTAAGGTAATACGTTCCAAGCCTCGCTCGGCACACAGCAGCGCGCCATATACCTTTACCTGCGCCCAGTGAAGCGCGCGCTGGTTACCCGCCATGCGCTCCAAGCTGCCGCGGTGGGTTTTCACCTCTTCCAGGCGGTTAACCGTGGGGTCAAATCCATCAGCGCGGCCCGTCACTGCCAGTCCCTCAAAGGTGCCTGAAAGCGGCAGTTCGGCTATGTAGTCTGCCCCACGGCGGCTGGCTACCAGCGTATGCCCTTGTATGCCTTCCTGGGCACTGGGCGCAGGGGTAAAGCGGTGATCGAGATCACCTTCGCGGGCGGTAAAATCGCACAGCGATCGCACCGCCACCCGATAGGTCGCACTCATGGCGTTGTCTCGGCGCTGTCCGCCCAGCGGACGTAGCACACCGCAACGGGCATCTCGTGACGGTGAAAAAACGTTAGCCAGCGGCGCTGGTTATCCTGCAGCCGATCGCCAGGGCCTTTGACTTCGATCATCAGGTAGCGCGGCGTGCCCGCGGGTGCATCGGGCAACAACTGAATAAGATCCGGCAGCCCGGCCCGGTTGGCTTTTAGATCCCCCAGCAGCCGCTCAAAACAGGCCCGCAAATGCTTAGCGGGGATACACTCCAGCGCCAGCTCAACCAGCGTCTCATCGACAATTGGCCAGTGGACAAAGGGGGAGGCAAGACCGTTTTTTTCCCGCCAGGTTGCCTGAATCACCTCCCGGTAACTGCCGTCTTCCAGGCGCGCTAAACAGCCGTCAAAGGCATCACGCCGCCGCGCGACGAAATCGTCGCGGTATAAATCCGCCGGGCCGTTATGGAAAGGATGAAAGAAGGCGCCGGGCAACGGCGCAAATATCGCTGGCCAGCAGAGTAGGCCAAACAGCCCGGTAATGAGGCTGTTTTCCACATAGCAGACCGGCGCCTGGGGTTCGCTAAGGGCTGCAACCACCGCCCGCTCGACGCTTTGTGGCCCTGGCAGAGTGAGATCCCAACGCACATGGTCCGGCTCGGGGTCACTCGCTACAGCAGGCAATTTAAGCCGTCGCCGCAAGCGGGGCAGAATCCGCGTCAACGCCTGGTGCTCGGTTTCAGTGGGGCTGCTATCGAGCGCCTGGGCAGCCAACTCATAAGCTGTTTGATGCTCGCCCAAGCGCTCCAGCAGTCGCAGCTGCCGAATGCGCGCTTCGCTACTCCCAGCATCGCCATACAGCGTCAGCGCGAGCGCCGAATCACCGCTGCGCTCCGCCTCACGGCCCAGCTGTAGCAGTAACCGTGCGCGCCGGGTGGCCAGCCAGCGGTTATCCGAGGGCGGCGGCACTTCACGGTGCAGGTCAACAGGCGATTCGCCCTCATCGAGACGTTGGCGCAAATGATGGAGCGCTAAGTAGGTGTCCACTTCCTGACGCGTTTGAAAGGCGCGGGACTGCGGCGTGAACGGCACCACCTCAAACCGCTGCAGGCCAAGTTCAGTCAGCACAAATTCCGCCCAGTCCTGCCTCAGATTGCCAAAGAACATCAGACGCAAACGGTCGCAGATATTCATCACGGTGAGGCGCACCACCCGGTCAGGTGCCTCGGGCCACCAGGTCTGTAGCGGCGCGGCTTGCGTTAAGCGGCTAACCAGCGTGGCGTAGAGCACGGTTTTGGAACTCGATACGCTAAGCCCAGCGGCGCGTATCTCTTCCGCCAATATCTGGCGCAGCTCGGCGAGGCGCAGTTGGGGAAACAGCTCATCGATACTCAGCGCTGGCGCATGATCGACCCAGCCCAGCGCAACCAAGGGTGCCATCGCCGTGGCACTGTCACCGACCTCGGCATAGCTGAGCTTGCCAAGCCGGAACAGCTCGCCTTTGCGCATCACCATACGCACCAGCAGTGCTTGGGAAGCGCGCGGCAAGTTATCGAATTGATTCAGAAAATCACGCTCGTCTGCCGAAAGCAGGTCAGCGTGGCGCTCCCCCACCCAGGCCAAAACGAAGCGAAAGTTCGTTAGGTAGTAGAAAGGGTCATCAAGGGAGGCAGTAGGCGTCGCGAAAGCACTGTTCATTTATCCATTGTAACAGTGCTCACACGATCCCGTCATTGAGATTAACCAGGTAGCGCCAGCGTCTGAAAGGCATTATAGGCTGCCACGACGGTGGCCATTTGCGCCGTATGCGCCTGTATGAAGGCGTCACCAGAGAGTGTTTCGTCAGGGTATTCGGTAATCAGCATCAGCGGCGTTAACTGGTCAGCATCTTGCGAAATTAGATAGGGGAAGCCATTCAGCACCGGGAAGGTTAACGCGCCCGCATGGGTCTCAAACAGCGCAATTTGCGTGGCATTAAATTCGACTAACCCAGGCACTTTAGCCAGTTCGTGGGTAACGGCTTCCACTAGCTGCTCTGCCGCGGCTTCCCAGCCTGGTTGATGGCGCAAAATCAAAAAGAAACCTTTGGGAATCGTCCACATTTCAAAGCCGCGGGGCACGTAACCGCTTAACGGCCGTGTCCACTCATGGGCGGGGTAGCCGTGCAGATTGATATGCAGTCCTGCATTACTCAGGGCGAATGCCTGCTCACGGATAGCGTGTTCAAAAGACTGGCCCAAGGGTTGGCTCTGCAGGTCATTGCCAAACGCGGTGTAGCGCGCCGCGTGATGCATATGACGCGGCTGGTTGGCGATTAGCCTGCCCTGCAACGCGTAGCCATCAGGGTTCTCTAGCGGCGAGATAACAAAGTGTGCTTCTGGCTGGCGGCTAAGTGCTTGGGTTGCGCGCAAAGCCCCCACCACACCGGAAGTTTCGTTGGCATGTTGGCCCGCACTGATCATGACAGCGCGGTCACTGCCGACGATATAACGTGCGTCGACTGACCGCCCTGCTCGCGTCGTGCTTCGGAACGATTGACCACCCAGGTCTACCAATAACTGCTCTATTTGCGTAACGCCGATGGCCTGCTGGGCGGTGTCCAACTCGACTAGATCGCGCTGCGGTTGGGAGGCATCCAAAGACCGCCTGCTTACTTTCAAATAGGCGCACTCTCCTTGGGTGGAGACTTCCGGCACAATCTGCCCCGGCTGAATAGAACGATCCCCCAACGCCAACCCTGCTCGTCGCTGGAAATACTCCAGGCTAGAAAAATAGAGTTCTTCATGGAGCGCTTCGGCAAGGCTGATATGTTCATCATCCCAGGCTAAACGGCGGTCACTGCTCGGCAAATGCACGGTGAAGTTAAGTTCTTCGAAGTAAGGCGATGCGACCTGCCACTGGGCGGAGGCTAACGTCGCCATGGCTGCTTGAAACAGCGCCTCAACGTCGGTCTCAACAATTGTCTCGCTGATCTCGCCCTGAGGAGAAGTCAGCCGAAGCCAACCGCAGGGTGAGCACTGTGCCTCATCTACATGGTCTAGGTGTTGGCGATTAGGCGCTTCAACAGCATACGTTTCCAGCTCCCCGGTGCTTCGCTCCACACGAACACGGTATTGGAGAGGGGAAGTGATCGCGGTGGGTTCTACTCCCTCCCACCTCAGGGTGACATCTTCTGGCACCAGCGCTGCCAGTGGGTAGGCTTCTAGCAGAAAGCGGCGAGGCGCGGTCGCTAACACTGGGTACTCAATCACCAGTGATTGCAGCGACTCCCAGGAGAATTCCTCTAAAAAGAAATGCACCAGGGGCTTATAGGCACTGCGCAGGCACGCGTTAATGCCAGCGGCCTTAAACGCCATTTCGGTCGCGTGGCGTTCGGCCTCGTCATCGAAAACCCACGCCTCCAACTGGTAGCCTTGATAGGCAGGTGTCGCGTACTCATCCAGCAAACTGCGCGTGGTGCGCGGGAAAGAGCACTCTAGCAACGCCTCAATTTGAGCACCGTTGGTCATAGGGAAGTACGTCCAGTGGGATCCAGGGCGTCGCGCAACCAGTCACCGAGCAGATTCAGCCCTAACACGGTTAACAAAATAGCCACACCAGGAAATACGCTAACCCACCACGCCGTTTGCAGGTAAGTGCGCCCTTCTGCCAGCATGCCGCCCCAACTGGGAATCACCGGATCGACGCCCAGCCCCAAGAACGTAAGGCTACTCTCCAGCAGAATATTGTTGGCCACATTGAGCGTCATCAGCACGATCACCGGGCCGATCAAATTCGGCAGCAGATGCTGAAACAGAATGCGGATATCTTTTACTCCGATCGCTTTGGCCGCGAGGATAAATTCGCGGTCGCGTAGGGAGAGCACCGAGCCACGCACCAAGCGGGCATACTGCACCCACTGGGAGATAATCAGCAGAATAATCATATTGGTCAGCCCGCCACCAATCACGGCGATAAAGGTAATCGCCAGCAGGATAAAGGGCAGCGCAAGCTGCACATCGGCAAAGCGCATCACGATCATATCCAGGAACCCACCGTAGTAGCCGGATACCAAGCCCATAATGATACCGATCACCACGGCACCAAGGGCTGAATAGACCCCGACTTTTAGCGAGATTTCTCCACCAATAATCACCCGCGCCAGCACATCCCTACCTAACGGATCCGTGCCTAAGGGAAAGCCAGGCTCCACCAACGGCGGCGTTAATCGATAGGCTAGATTTAGCTCTGAGCCACCGCCGGGAAATAGCCAGCCGGAGAAGATCACGGCAAAACCAATCCCGCCGACGAGCAATACACCGAGGATAAACTCCAGGTTCTTAAAGCGTTTCAATTTGTCGGTTTTGATAGCTGCCGTCATGGTTATTCCTTACGCACCCTGGGGTCGACCAACCCATAAGCGATATCAACGAGAAGGTTGATAGAGATGATCATTAGCGAGAGCACGGTGATAACGCCCTGCAAGACCGGATAGTCCCGGGCTGACACGGCTTCAAAGGCCAAGGTGCCAAGCCCCGGCCAGTTGAACACTCGCTCGACAACGACAATACCGCCCAGCAGGCCACCGAACTGCAAACCAAAATACGTAATCAGTGGGATAGAGCAGTTACGCAGCGCGTGCTTGTAGAGCACCACATTGTTGGAAAGACCTTTTGCCCGAGCCACCATAATGTACTGGGATCGAAGGGTATCCAGCATGGTGGTGCGTACTAGGCGCACGTTGGTCGCGGTTAGGATGATCCCCATGGTCGCGGCGGGCATAATGAAGCTGGAGAAGCCTTCCATGCCACTGGGCGGCAGCAGATTGAAGGTGATGGAAAGCAGTAGCACCAGCATGATGGCTAGCCAAAAATTGGGAAAAGAGAGCCCAAGCAGTGAGAAAATTCTAATCATCTGGTCGGGCCACCTGCCTCGCGATACTGCCGCCTTAATACCTAGCGGTATCGATACCACGATAGAGACAAATAGCGAAGCGAAAGCTAGCGCCAAAGTGGCGGGTAAGGCCCGACCAATTAGGTCGCTGACAGGTGTACCGCCCATAAAACTGCGACCAAAATCACCCACTACTAGACCTTGCAGGAAGCCTATGTACTGGGCCAGGAAAGATTGATTCAAGCCCAGCGCTTCACGAATCCTTTCCAGATCCGCCTCGGTGATACTGCCCGCACCTTGAGCTAGCATCACCGCTGGGTCACCGGTTAACCGAATCGCAAAAGAGACAATCAGCGTTACGGCGATGACCACAAAGATGGCCTGCAGTATTCGGTAGAGAAGAAATTTTGCCACTATAACCTCTGCGCACTAGAGTCCATATCGCCGTGATAATAAGAGTCTGTCGTAACACCTACCAACCGCTCTCTCGAACGGCCGGTATTGGTCACAATCAGTCAGTAACATCAACGTCGGTCAAACGCATACGGTTATCTGGGGCGGGCTCAAAATTCTGCACCCGGTCGCGCACGCCATACAGTGCATTGATGCTATAGAGCGGCATTTCCAAGGCGCGATCCTGAGTATACTGGGCGATAGCCTGGAGCAGTTCTTCACGCTCTGCCTGATCAGTAATGCTGCGCTGGACTTCGAGCATTTCATCTAACTCAGCGTCGCTGTCATAAGGATTCCAGCGTTCGCCAGTGTGGTACATCAGGTAAGCGGTATTGTCGAAGTCGAACGTCCAGCCGCCCCACTTCTGCTGGAACATCTCGCCAGTGCGGCCTGCCGGAATAATGTCGTTAAGCAGCACATTGGTCTCGTAAGGCTGGATCGAGGCGGTAATACCCACTCCTTGTAGATAGGACGCCACCACCTGGGCAACTTCACCGAAGGTTGCGTCGTTCCCGCGTACATCAATCTGTACCGTTGCGCCTTGCTCGACGCCCGCTTCATCCAGCAGTTCGCGAGCCTGCTGCGGATCATACGGCAGGGGCTCCATATCAGGGTCATTCCCAAAAGACTGGGCGCCCTGGAAGCTAGCGATCATTTCGCCTTCGCCCGCCAAGATAGCGTCGATAATGGCCTGACGATCAACGGCCATGATCATGGCTTTACGCACTCGTTCGTCGGCGGTAATACCTGACTGGGTGTTGAAGCGAATCGCTTCCACCGTAGGCGAAGCCACACTGACAATGCTGGCACCGTCATGGTTATTGATCGTTTCGATCATGCCAATAGGAATCGTCGGCGGTATAACAATATCTACTCGCCCAGCCTGTAGCTCAGCCACGGCGGTGGATGGCTCGGAGATAAAGCGGTAAGTCACTTCGTCAAGTTTCGGCGCGCCGCCCCAGTGGTCAGCAAACGCCTCAAGCTGAACGTCTTCGCGAGGATTATATTCCACTACTTTGAAAGGACCGGTGCCTACCGGATGAGTATTGAAGTGTTCATCGCCATGCTCGGTCAGGTACTCCGGTGGCACAATCATCGCCCCGTAGCCTGCTAGCTTAGTGAGCAGTACTGGGTCGGGCTCATTCAGGTGGAAGTCGACTGTATAATCATCGATGACTTCCACGCTTTCAATCGCCGTGTAGTTGGAGCGCTGGGGCCCCTGCCCCCCTTCCTCACCTAATAAGCGATCAAAGGTAAACTTTACCGCTTCAGCATTGAAGGGCTCGCCATTATGGAAGGTGACGCCTTCACGCAGAGTGAAACGGATACGGGTACCATCATCCAGTTCCTCCCACTCGGTTGCCAGACCGGGCACCAGATCTAAATCAGGGCCTCGATAAGTCAAACCATCGAAAATATTGGTGGCAACCGAGGCCCAATTCACCAAAAAAGTGTCGATGGGATCCCAACTACCGGGATCTTGCGGCGAAGCAATCGTTAGTGAACCTGCCTGAGCGGAGGCAGAGAAGGCAACGCTCAGTGCTATTCCTGCGATGGCGCCATTGAGAACGCGTTTGTTTTTCTTCATGGGATTACTCCTGTTGTTGTCTCACAGTTTTTGTATCTTCAGAAAACTAACTATGACGCCAAACGCTCGGCGCTACCTACTTCCTGGGCAACGAAATGGCCGCTAGCCACCTGCACTAATGGCAAATGTTCTGGCTCATCACCGACTTTACGGATGGGGCTAAGAATATCGCCCTGCAGCAACACCCGCTCCCGCCGCTGAGCCGGGTCGGCCACTGGCACAGCGCTTAAGAGCTTGCGGGTGTAGGAGTGCTGAGGCGAATCAAACACCGCCCGACGCTCGCCTAGCTCAACGACTTGGCCAAGGTGCAATACCGCCACGCGATGGCTCATTTTTTCTACTACGGCCATATCGTGGCTAATAAACAAATAGGCTAATCCTTCATCTTGCTGCAACTCCATCAGCAGATGAATGATTTGCGCCTGGATGGAAACATCCAAGGCGGACAGCGCCTCATCGGCGATGATTAACTTCGGCTTGGAGGCTAGGGCACGAGCGATACAGATTCTTTGGCGCTGGCCTCCAGAGAACTCGTGGGGGTAACGTTCAGCTTGGTCGGCACTTAGGCCAACGCGCTCCAGCAACTGCTCGACTCGTTGTCGAATGGCCTTCGAACCGTGCAGCAAGCTATGGGTACGGATAGGCTCGGCAATCGAAAAGCCGACGGTCTTGCGTGGATCGAGGGATGCAAACGGGTCTTGAAAAATATACTGCACTTCCTGGCGTAGACGCATCTTCTCTGCTCGCGACATATCCGCCACGGCCTTACCGCCAAAACGTAGCGTGCCACTGGTGCTTTCCTGCAACTGCTGGATGGTGCGCCCGATGGTCGACTTGCCGGAACCCGACTCCCCTACTAGCGCCAGCGTCTCTCCAGGGAAAATAGTAAAGCTGACATTTTCCACCGCATGCACACGATGACTGACACCACCAAAGAACCCTTTACGAATGTCGAAGCGGGTGACTAAATTTTCTACTTCCACGACAGGAGCGGCATCAGTTCTTGCGGTATCCTGCTTGCGGCTTACACCACGCGTACGCGCAATATCACCTTCCAGCTCGACCAGTGGATCCATACGCGGTAAGTCTTCGCCCTGCATGCTTCCCAGTTTAGGGACTGCCGCCAGCAATGCTTGGGTGTAAGGGTGTTGGGGGCGGGCGAATATCTCCTCCACTGAGGCTTCCTCAACCTTTTCGCCATGGCGCATGACCACCACCTGATCAGCCATTTCGGCCACCACTCCCATATCGTGGGTAATGAAAATGACCGCCATTCCCAGTTCCTGCTGCAGGTCGCGCATGATGGTTAAAATCTGCGCTTGAATGGTGACGTCCAGTGCGGTTGTAGGCTCGTCCGCCACCAGCACCTTAGGTCGACACGCCAGCGCCATGGCGATCATCACCCGTTGTCGCATGCCGCCGGATAACTGGTGAGGGTAGCGTTTTAACAGTGCTTCGGCATCGGCTAACCGAACCACCTTTAACAGTTTTACCGCTTCAGCGCGTGCCGAAGCCTGGGTGTGCTTTTCGTGCAACACCAGCACTTCGGTAATCTGATCGCCAATGGTGTAAACAGGATTCAGCGACGTCATCGGTTCCTGAAAGATCATGGCGATTTCCTTGCCACGTATCTTGCGCATCGCCTTATCGGAAAGCTGGGTAAGATCTAGTGGCGGAGAGCCCTTGGCATCGCGATGAAACAGTATCGAGCCACTGGTAATCTCGGCATTCATGTACTCCACTAAGCGCATAATAGCCAGTGAAGTCACCGATTTACCCGAGCCAGATTCACCAACGATCGCCGTTGTTTTACCTGGATAAACGTCAAAACTCAGATTTCTAACAACCGGATTGGAGCCAAAATTAACGCTCAAGGAGCGAACCGATAGCGCTGGCATCGTTGTCACAAGATGTATTGCCTCCTGCACCTAAATAGCGTTTTTGTAAATAGAATAGCGTTTATATAGATAGGACACTCACTACCGATTGCTTTACAACCACCTGCAAGCTTCGAGCCTTTATAAAACGTTAGTCGTGTATACAGACCACCTCAAACTACTCATCTTGTTAAACTTTTGTCAACACATCATTATTAAGCGCCCACTAATCCACCTACGTTTAAAAACGCTACTAACCGCTGAGGAATACGCTTCGCGCACAAAAAAGCTCCCACGAGGAGAGCTTTTGGTACCGTTGATGTTGATTAGCACTACTTATTTTAACATCACCCCACCCGGTGCTGCTTAAGCACGGTGAGGCTTCGCTCTTCTTCGTTTTGCGGCTGAGAAGGCGCTTGGCGCGTGCCGACCAGCACGTACCACTCCGCTTCACTCAGGTAGGTTTCGCACCAGTGGCCTAGGTCGTGGGCGCACTCTTCGCGGGTGAGTTGACCACCGCGGTAGTCGTGGGCGAGCAGCAATAAATTCTGCCGGGCGGTACGGGCACGGGCATTACCGCCGTGTACTTTTGCTAACGGGCAGCGTCTGTCATAGGCTGCGTTGGTCAAGGCATTAAGCCAACGCTCCAATTCGTGCGCTTGAATTCCACCATACACTGCCACGCTTGAGCTCCCTGCCCCGTTGAAAGGGCAATAGCCTGCCCGATTTAGGGGCCGCTGTCACGGTTAACCTTTACCCTTGTGTAGATGCTGTTTCAGACCTTGTTAAAGGGCCTGCTCAAAACCTTGTAACACGTTGACTACATTGACACCTATTTCATCTACCGCATAGCCCCCTTCCATCAGAAATACGCTGGGTAAGCCTGCCTGGGCCAGGCGTTCACCTAAAACGGTGAAATCTGCGCTGGTAAAGGTGAAGGCACTGATCGGGTCATCCTCAAAAATATCGACCCCTAGCGATACAATCAGTAACTCGCACTCTGCGACGTTAATCTGCGCCAATGCCTGATCCAGTGTCGCCATCCAAGTGGTAACGCTGGTGCCTGGCGGTAACGGGTAGTTAACGTTAAAGCCCTTACCTTTACCCTCGCCGTTTTCATCAGCGTAGCCCAAATAGTAAGGAAAAGTGGCCTCGGGGTCACCGTGTAACGAAATGAACAGCACATCGTCGCGGCCGTAGAATATCTGCTGGGTGCCGTTGCCGTGGTGGAAATCGACGTCAAGAATCGCCACCCGGCGCTTGCCTGTATCTAAGGCTCGCTGGGCGGCAATGGCGGCATTATTGAAGAAGCAGTAACCGCCAAACTGATCATAGGCAGCGTGGTGGCCCGGCGGCCGACACAGTCCAAAACTGGGTTCACCCGTTTGAAGCGTATGTTCTACCGCGCCTAACGCCACATCCTTGCTCGCCATGGCGGCTTCAAAGGTGCCTTCTGAGATCGAGGTTTCCGCCGCCAAGGCGTAGTAACCTAGCTGGCCGCTGATAGAGCGAGGAATGCGGTCACCACGCATGCTTCGCGATGGCCAAATATTGGGAATTGCCTCCCCCTCATGCCCGGCGGCACCCCACGCTTGCCAGCAGTTGGCTAAAAACGACACGTAGTCTTTGTCGTGCACCGCCAGTACCGGTGCTAACCCATAAGCGCTAGGGGAATGGATCTCGCCAAGCCCGGACTGACGAAGATACTTCAGCACTAGATCAAGGCGTTCAGGACACTCAAACGGGGTCACCAGCGCGCCGTCATGTAACTCCGTGCGCGCTTGGCGCAAACGGCTATCCTCTGAGTAAAATGTCAGCATTGCGGCTCCTTAATCGGCCTCTAACTGGATAGGCCACTGCTTGGCCCAGCGGCGCTTTTGACTTGGCGTTTGTTGCTTTAACTGATATTCAGCCCGGCTTGCGGCCGCGCGGTCATTAAAGGGTTCGGCACCCAGCAGCGCAACAGGGGGGTTTGCACGGGTATAACGCGCCCCTTTGCCGGTGCAGTGCGCCTGGTAGCGCTTTGCTAGGTTGTTGGTAATCCCCGTATAGGTGCCGCGCTGGCACTCCAACAAATAGAGATACCATTGCGGTTCGGCTTTCGGAGGCTGAACGATGCCACTATTCACCGCAACATACCTTTAATTTGCGCCCGCTACCACATAAGCACGGGTCGTTTCGGCGTGGTTTTAAGCGGGTAAGTGTAGGAGTGCCATCGACATACCACCAGCGCTGCTGCTCGTTAACGAAGCGGGAGACCTCTTCTAATACATGCCACCCTTTTTGCACGCGCCCCCTTTCATAAAAACAGGCACGAAAATGCACGTAACCGATATTCTCGATCGGCGGTTCTGCGGAGATGATGGATAGCGACTTCCACTCAGCGTCAGGATCCGGCGCAAGCTCTGCAGGGCGGGTAGAGGGATGCCATGTTGCCAACAGGTAATCGGTAAGCCCTAACACAAAGGCCACATAGCGCGAGCGCATCAAGGCTTCAGGCGTAGGCGCCAGTTCGCCTTGATGATAACGGCCACAGCATTGTTCAAGCGTTAAATGGCTACCACAGGGGCAACTTAGATCAGTCGTAGGGGTCATAAACAAGCTCGTTAGTCACATCTTTGATAGCCTAACCGATACGTCCTATGCGCGTCGCCCGACGCGTATCACTATTGTTCGATATTTATGCAGCGTTAGGTATATAGTAGTGGGGCAATACATTCAGACGATGGGGTACGAATCACGATCGATCATTCTTTCCAAAATTTTTGGAGGTTCTCCTATGAAGGTCTTTAAACCGGAATGGCAGTGCACGTTTAGCGTAAACGAAGGCGCGGAAGAATCAGCAACTTGGAAAGAGAGAATCGCGTGGCGACTCAGGGGAGTTGCGGATCGGCTGGAAGGTGGCGGGCGCACGGTAAAAATCGATTACCGAGTGACGCCAGCGGTTAGCCAACAGGAAGTCGATACTTGCTTAGGCAAGGGCTTCGAAGTAACTCAACGCCTGCTAACGCAGTTAGCCCAACAGCAGGCGTGCGAAGATGTGATGCGCCATGCCAAAGCTGAGCTGTTTGAACAGCATCCTCAGCATTAATTGATATGCATTAATTGATATGCATTGGTACGGTATAAAAAATCCCACTCCTTTTAAAGGGTGGGATTTTTCTTGGGCGGTCACTTAATCCGTTTAAGCGGATATTTCGAGCGCGCCGCCCATCTTAGCTAGAAACGCCTCACACGCTTCAAGCTGTTCAATATCAATATATTCATCGGGTTGGTGTGCCTGGGCGATGCTGCCGGGGCCGAGAATAACGGTTTGCAGGCCCTGCCCCTGGAACTGCCCGGCCTCGGTTGCATAGGCCACCGCGTGGTCGCAGCACCCTGCGGGCAAATGGTCTTTGGCTAAGCGAAGCACCTGATCATTATCGCGATCTGCTAGCCCCGGCACGGTAACGTTAAGGGGCTCGGTGATGATTTCAACGTACTTGCCTTTGGCCTGTAGCTCAGCGCTGAGCTGGGCGCAATAGGCCTCAAACCGCGCGTATATTTCGTCGAAGGTGTCCGTGGGCAGATGGCGAATCTCCCACTCAAACTGACACTCCCGCGCCATGATATTGATCGCCGTGCCGCCTTTGATTTTGCCAACGTGCAGGCTGGTGTGCGGCACGTTAAAGGCTTCATCAATGCGCCCCTCTTCCACCAGCGCCGCCATAGTGTCCTCAATAAAGGTCACCAGCCTTGCCGCCACATGAATCGCCGAAGTGCCCTGATTGACCTGGCTGCTGTGAGCTTCGCGGCCAATCACTGTAGTGCGTAGGTTGGTCGCCCCTTTCTGCGCGACCACCGGCTGCATGCTGGTGGGCTCGCCGACAATCACATGGGCGGTGGTGGAGTAGTGCTCGTAAAAGCGCTTAATGAGGCTTGGCGCACCCACGCAGCCGATCTCTTCGTCATAGGAGAAACCCAGATAAATCGGCTGCTGCAGAGGCGCTTTCGTCCAAGTGGGCACCATCGACAATACGCAGGCGATAAAACCTTTCATATCGCAGGTGCCACGCCCATAAAGGCGCCCATCGCCACCATCACGCAGGGTGAACGGATCGCTCGACCACGGCTGACCCGCCACCGGCACCACATCGGTATGCCCGGAAAGCATCACCCCGCCCGGCGCCGCTGGGCCAATTCTTGCGATCAGGTTGGCTTTGGTACCGCAAGGGCTCATCACCCGCTCGGCGCTCACGCCGTACTCGGCTAAATAGCCTTCCACATACTCAATCAGCGCCAGATTGGATTCACTGGAGGTGGTGTCAAAGGCGACCAGTTTTTCGAGCAGCACAATGGCGTCGGACATGAGGTTCTCTTTCCTAACGTGTCAATATAGCGTTGCGTTAACCCTAACACCCTCCAGACCCTTCGCCTACTCCCGCCCACGAACGTTGACTGTCACGGCAGGTTCATCGTGCATTCACTAAAACGTCATCTACACTTCTTACTGTTCAGTGCATCTAAAAATCTCAACAAACGCATTGCACGCCTGACTAAGTTCAGGCCCACAAGGAGCTTCTTTATGTCTCGTTTTACACTGCACGCGCTTGCCGTAGGGGTGGCGACGGCCAGCCTAAGCCTGTCTGCTCAGGCGGCAACAGAGATTAGCTGGTGGCACGCCATGGGCGGCCAACTGGGCGAAATTCTCGAAGAGATGACCCAAGACTTCAACGAGTCTCAGGACGACTACCACGTTACCCCCAGCTATCGCGGCACCTATACCGAAACGATGACCGGCGCGATCGCCGCCTTCCGTGCCAATGAGCAGCCGCATATCCTGCAGGTGTTTGAAGTCGGCACTGGCACCATGATGAACGCCAAAGGCGCCATCTACCCAGTGTACGAGCTGATGGAAGAGCATGGCCGCGCTTTCGATAAAGAAGCCTTCCTGCCAGCCGTCGTGGGTTATTACACCGACACCAACGGCAATATGCTCTCTTTCCCGTTTAACTCCTCTACGCCAATCATGTACTACAACAGGGATATGTTTGAAGAAGCGGGTCTAGATCCTGAGCAGCCCCCACAAACATGGGAAGAAGTAGCCGATTTTTCGCGCCAAATTGTCGATTCTGGTGCGGCAAGCTGTGGCTTTACCACCTCCTGGCCTAGCTGGGTAATGCTGGAAAACTTCTCTGCTTGGCATAATCTGCCGCTAGGTACGCTGGAAAACGGCTTTGGCGGTATGGAAACCGAGTTTACCTTCAACAATGAGCTAGTCGCTCGCCACTGGGACAACCTCCACGACTGGCAGGAAGAAGGTGTCTTTAAATGGGGTGGCCCCGGCTCCGGTCCCGACTCTGAGCCGATGTTCTACTCCCAGGACTGCGCGATTTTCTTCGGCTCTTCTGCTTCACGGGCGGACGTCGCCGCCAATTCAGAATTTGAAGTTGGCTTTGGCATGCAGCCCTACTACGACGACGTAGAAGGCGCACCGCAAAACTCAATTATCGGTGGCGCCACTCTGTGGGCACTGCAGGGCCATAGCGATGACGAATACGAAGCCGTTGCGGCGTTCTTTGAGTACCTCTCCCAGCCCGAAGTACAGGCACAGTGGCACCAGCAAACTGGCTACCTGCCCATCACTCAGGCCGCTTGGGATCTGAGCCAAGAACAGGGCTACTACGAAGAGAATCCAGGCGCGGATATTTCGCTGAAACAAATGACGCTCAACGAGCCGACCGAGAACTCCAAAGGCCTACGCTTTGGTAACTTCGTGCAGATTCGCGACATCATCTCCGAAGAGATGGAAGCGGTGATGACCGGTGACAAATCGGGTCAGGAAGCAGCGGATGAAGCAGTAGCACGCGGCAATGATCTGCTCCGTGATTTTGAAGCTGCCAACCAGTAAATAAGCACTCACTTCGCCGTCTACCCTTATGGGTAGGCGGCGATTTCGTTTGTTGATGCTTATTTTTGCTAACAATTTGCAGAGCTGCCCATGCAAACCAAACGCATGACCTACCCTGGTCGCTTTTTGCCCTACGCGCTGCTGGCGCCCCAGGTGATTGTGACACTGATTTTCTTTATCTGGCCTGCGGGCCAGGCGCTGTATCAGTCGCTGTTGCGCGAAGACGCCTTTGGGCTGCGCTCAACGTTTGTGGGTCTTGAGAACTTTGCCCGTCTATTTCGTGACGGCAGTTATGTCAATTCTCTATCGGTGACGATGGTATTCGCCGTGGGCACTACCCTGCTATCGATGACAGTGGCGCTTTTATTGGCCAGTACCGTCAACCGGATGATTCGCTCACGCAGCACCTACACCACGCTACTGGTGTGGCCCTACGCCATCGCCCCCGCGCTTGCGGGCGTGTTGTGGTGGTTTATCTTCAACCCCTCTATCGGCATTGTGCCCTATATGCTGGAAATGGTGGGTTACCAGTGGAACCACCGTAACTCGGGCAGTGACGCCATGCTGCTGGTGATTTTTGCCGCCGCCTGGAAGCAGATTTCCTATAACTTTTTGTTTTTCCTGGCGGGCTTACAGTCAATCCCGCAATCGCTGATTGAAGCCGCCTCCATTGACGGCGCCAGCCCAACGAAGCGCTTCTGGACGATTATTTTCCCGCTGCTCACGCCTACCACCTTCTTCTTGCTGGTGGTTAACGTGGTGTACGCCATGTTCGACACCTTCGCGATCATTCACGCCACCACCGCGGGCGGCCCCGCTCAGGCGACCAACATCTTGGTTTACAAAGTGTATGCCGACGGTTTTGTAGGGCTAAACCTTGGCTCGTCAGCGGCTCAGTCGGTGATTCTGATGGTGATTGTGGTGGCATTAACGATGATCCAGTTCCGCTTTATTGAGCGCCGAGTCAACTACTAGGGCCTGTTGAAGTTTCACTCACGGCCGCGCTGGAGCCCGTTTTTATTCGCGGCAAGGCAGGAGGAGAGAGGTTTGGTGATTCCAAATGAACGACGACTAACGCCGCCGCGGGTAAAAACGGGCCCAGCCCTACGGGTTGCCCCACAAATCGCGCCATACGGCGTTGCAAAACTTGAAAAGGGAACCACCCTTCCCTGCGTTTTGCGCCTTGTCTGGCGCGATTTGTGGGGCAACGCGGTTCGCGATGAAACGTCAACAGGCCCTAGCCTTTGGGAGAACGTTAATGGTTGAAAACCGCCCTTGGGCTAACCTGATAGCCCATATTGTTTTGATCTCTGGTGTCGCGCTGGTGGTTTTTCCGGTGTATGTCGCGATCATCGCCTCTACCCATTCCCTATCGGGTTTGCTGCAGGGTACGCTGCCACTGCTGCCCGGCGGCCACGGGATCGAAAACTACACGCGCATGTGGCAGTCGGGCGTCTCCAATGCCGGCGCACCGCCGGCAGCCTTAATGCTGTGGAACAGTTTTATCATGGCCATGGCGATCACGGTGGGTAAGCTGTCTATTTCGCTGCTTTCCGCCTTTGCCATCGTCTACTTCCGTTTCCGCTTCCGGATGTTCTTCTTCTGGATGATCTTCGTCACGTTGATGCTGCCGGTGGAAGTGCGCATTATTCCGACTTTTCAGGTCGTTGCGGATCTTAAAATGCTCAATAGCTTTGCCGGGCTATCGATCCCGCTGATTGCCTCGGCTACCGCAACCTTCTTGTTCCGCCAGTTCTTTATGACCATTCCCGAAGAGATGCTCGAAGCCGCCCGGGTCGATGGCGCCGGGCCACTGAAGTTTTTTAAAGACATCTTGATGCCGCTGTCGGTGACCAATATCGCCGCGCTGTTTGTGATCATGTTTATCTACGGCTGGAACCAGTACCTCTGGCCACTCATTATCACCACCGACCCTGATTATTACACCATTGTGATGGGCATTCAGCGCATGACCTCTGAAGAGAACCCACAGTGGCAATTAGTGATGGCCGCGGTGGTCATGGCAGCGCTGCCGCCTGTATTAGTGATTCTGTTTATGCAACGCCTATTTGTAAAAGGCCTGACCGAGACGGAGAAATAAGATGGCCAGCATTACCTTGGAAGGGCTAAAGAAAACCTATAGCGGCGATGTTCACGCCGTGAAAGGCATCGATTTACAGATTGCAGATGGCGAATTCGTGGTGCTGGTGGGGCCTTCCGGCTGCGGCAAATCGACCCTGCTGCGCATGGTGGCAGGGTTGGAAACCATTACCGAGGGTACGCTCAAAATCGGTGACCGGGTGGTCAATAAGCTAGAGCCCGCCGAGCGTGATATCGCCATGGTGTTCCAGAACTATGCGCTCTACCCGCACATGACGGTGTACAACAACCTTGCTTACGGCCTCAAGAACCGCGGGTTTAACAAAGAAGACATTGAAAAGCGCGTGCGAATTGCCGCCAAAATGCTCGAGATCG
This sequence comes from Halomonas sp. AOP13-D3-9, assembly GCF_052379125.1. NCBI lineage: Bacteria > Pseudomonadati > Pseudomonadota > Gammaproteobacteria > Oceanospirillales > Halomonadaceae > Halomonas > Halomonas sp. AOP13-D3-9. Next base: position 161,066 of record NZ_JBQSYH010000002.1, read on the forward strand.
AAGAGTTTCTGGAGCGCAAACCGCGCAAGCTCTCTGGTGGTCAGCGCCAGCGCGTCGCCATGGGCCGCGCGTTGGTGCGCGACCCGGCAGCCTTTCTATTCGATGAGCCACTTTCCAACCTGGATGCCAAACTGCGCGTGCAGATGCGCGTGGAGATCAAACAGCTGCAGCGGCGCCTGAAAACCACCAGCCTCTATGTAACCCACGATCAGTTGGAGGCCATGACTTTGGGTGATCGCTTGGTGGTGCTGAACGCTGGGCAGATCGAGCAAGTGGGCACGCCGATGGAGATCTACGCCCGCCCCGCGACCATGTTTGTGGCCGGGTTTATCGGCTCACCCGCCATGAATATGCTGCCGGTGGATTACCTGAACACACCAAGTGCCAACGGTCTGCTGGATAACCTGCCCGAAGGCACCGATATCGTCGGCATTCGCCCGGATGATATGCACCTAGCGCCGCCTACCGCGCCTCACCTAATTGTTGACTCGACGCTTGCGCTGTTTGAAGCCGCCGGTGCTGAAAGCCATCTGTACGTGACCCTCGCCGATAGCGATCAGCCCACGGTGATCCGCGTTTCGGGGCAGCCGCCCGTTGCCGAAGGCGAAACCCTGCGGTTTTTTGTGACCCGTGACGCTCTGCACCCTTTCAACAGCACCACGGGGAAACGTACGGGAGATTGAAAGCCTATCCCCCAAAAACAAGCCAAGAAAAAAACAAGTCAACGGAGAAGCCATGCGCTACGTTTGAGAGAGCGAGCATGACGCATTTCTGCGCCTTCAGCCCTTTATCCGAGTCGCGTACGGATCTCCCTTGATGAGTACTGAACCTTTATACGTTGATAGCCTATATCGTGATCACTCCCGGCGCGTTCAGGCGACGCTAATACGCCTGCTGGGGGATTTTGAGCTAGCCGAAGAAGCCATGCAGGACGCTTTTGTGGCGGCTGTTCACCAGTGGCCGGTTAACGGCAAACCTTACAACCCCACCGCATGGCTAATTCGCACCGGCTACCACTGCGGAATAGACCAAATCCGCCAGCGTAGTACCGCACGCCGTCGGGCCCACTTGCTGTTATCTACTGAGCTTTTACTGACAGAAGAGACGCTGGATCTTGAGCCAACGGCTATCGAAGACGACGCCTTGCGGCTGCTATTCACCTGCTGCCACCCAAGCCTGAGCATGGAGGCACGGACTGCCCTGACGCTTCGCGAGATGTGCGGTTTGACCACCGAGCAGGTCGCCAGCGCGCTACTGATGAAGCCTACGACGCTGGCACAGCGTATCGTGCGCGCCAAACGCAAAATTCGCGATGCGCATATCCCTTATGCCGTGCCAACCCAAGAGGAACTGCCCGAACGCCTACCCGATGTGCTCAAAGTCATCTATCTGGTCTTCAATGAAGGCTACTCACGCAGCACGGGCGCCAGCGTGGTCGATATCAGCCTGACCCAAGAAGCCATGCGGCTGGGCAATGAGCTGGCACGGTTACTACCCAAGGGTGAGGTATTTGGGCTGATGGCCTTGATGCTGCTTAACGATGCCCGCCGGGATGCGCGCCAGGATAACGACGGAGAACTGGTAACCCTGGATGCTCAAGACAGACGCCTATGGCGCCAAGAGGATATCCAAACCGGCATTGCATGGCTGGAACAGGCGCTGGCGCTCACCCCCGCCGGGTACTACACCCTGCAGGCGTCGATTGCCGCCGTACACGCCCAGGCTAGCCACGCCGAGCAAACAGACTGGGGGCGCATCGTCAGGCTCTACGATGCTCTCTGCCGACGCTTTCCATCCCCCATCCTGGCGCTGAATCGTGCGGTCGCCATTGCCATGAACGGTGCGCCCGATACCGGCCTGAAGTTACTCGATGACATCGCTCATCACCCGCAAATCAGCCGCTATCATCTGTTCTATGCCGCTAAAGCGGATTTACTGCGGCGCCAAGGTCAGCATGAGGCCGCGCGCAGTGCCTATCACCAGGCGCTGCTATTAGTCACCCTGGATCCAGAAAAACGTTTTTTGAACAGGCGATTGGCAGAGCTCGAAAAATTCCCCTAAAAAAATGCTTAGGCTATGTCGATTCGTGAGCACGTCAAACGACTACGGAGAGTCATCACCCTGACCACCCAGGAGGCTCTCAATGAAGTACGTTGCGCTGGTCTATTACCAAGAACAGATTATCAACGCCATGAGCGAACAGGAGTGGCACGACCTCAACCAGGAATGCATTGCTGGGGTTGAGCGCCTAAGCGCCAGCGGCCACTACCTGACCGGGCAGCCGTTACAACCGACTGAGACGGCAACCACCGTACGCGTGCGCGATGGCGAAACGCTGATCTCCGATGGCCCCTTCGCGGAAACCAAGGAGCAATTGGCTGGCTTCTATCTGCTGGAAGCCCACGACCTGAACGAGGCACTGCAGCTGGCTAGCCGCATTCCGCCCGCCCGGCTGGGCAGCATTGAAGTCCGCCCGGTTCGAGAACTGCCACCTAAAGCAGCACCCAAAACAGAAATAGGAGAACAATCATGAATACTGCCGCCTACCCCTATGTGGATGGTTTCGTCGCTGCTGTGCCTAGCGTTAATAAAGCTGAGTTTATTGAACATGCCCGTGCCGCGGCCGTTGTGTTCAAGGAACACGGAGCGCTCCGCGTGGTGGAGTGCTGGGGCGACGATGTACCCGATGGGGAAGTGACCTCCTTCCCCATGGCGGTTAAGCGCAAGGATGACGAGGCGGTTATTTTTTCCTGGATAGAGTGGCCATCCCGCACCGTGCGCGATGAAGCCATGCCCAAAGTCATGCAGGACCCTCGCCTGCAGATGGACGTTAACCCGATGCCATTTGATGGTAAGCGACTCATTTATGGAGGCTTTGCAAGCATCATCAATGAGTAAGCGTGAACAAGTGGCCCAGAGATTTAATCCGAATCGTCCTGGGCCCCATTCTCTTCAGCTACATCTTATTGAGTTACATCAGTGATCCGCCCTTCAACCTGGTAGAACACCTCTTTGCGTTCCACCATATAGTCGCGCAGCATTTCCCAATCCGTATTGCCGACAATGGTGTTACGGCCATCTTCATAGGCTTCACCGAGTACCGTATGGCTGTCGCCACCGGCGGCGGTGAAGTTGTTGGTGGCGATGGTATAAGTACGCTCTGGATCAATCGCCTGCATCGCGCCTTCCTGGGCAACATTTAGGCTGATCACCCGTTCACCTGGCGGCTCGCTGCTGTCATATATCAGCTCAACGCCTGCTGACACCTGCAGAAAACCTCCGTTCTCATCGGGTGCATTGGCCAGGGCAATTTCAAAGGTTTCCAGCAGCTCGGCGCCGGTAACGTCGAGCAACGTCAGGCGATTGCCAAACGGCTGTACGGCGATCAAATCACCCACGGATACATCACCACGCTCAATCGCTTCACGGATACCCCCGCTATTCTGAATCGCCATGACCGTGTCCGGCGCTACCTGCTGCGCGGCATGCAGCTGGGCATCGGCGATTAAATTGCCCAGCGCTGTTTCATTGGCACGCACACTGTGTTCATCGCCGCTGCCGTGGCGCGGGTTGGGCAACGCTGAGATCGCCTTGGCGCCGATCAAGGTATCCCGCAGTGTTTCAATCTCAGCGGTGTAGGGTTCAAGCCGCTGAGCGGCGTCGGAGTCCGCCTCACGATCGTCGGCGGCGAGCAGCTCGCCGCTGGCATCTACCACCACGCCGTCCTCGTCGAAGGTGACCTGCATCACCCCAAGGTGCTGGCCATACTCGCCTGCCTGGCCAATCACCGTCGGCGATGGGAGCTCCTCACCTGCGCGGCTCTCGCTTAGCAGCCTGGGGGGCGAAACCTGGCTATGGCTGTGCCCGCCAACAATAATGTCGATACCTTCGACGTGCTCCGCTAGCAGCAAGTCGTTACCCACGCTGGGGTCGCTGTCGTAGCCCAGGTGGGTAAGGGCAATAATTTTGTTAACGCCCTGCTCTTCAAATGCCGCCACCATGGCTTCAGCCGCTTCACGATAATCGCTGATGGCTATTTGGCCGGGGCTTGAGATCGTTTCGCTATCCTGCGTGCTTAACCCAAAAATGCCGATCTGTTCGCCATTGTGCTCAACCACAATGCCGTCATAGAGCTGCCCGGCTTGCGGATCTACGCTGACAGACTCACCCAGCATGTCAGTAAACTCAGGGCCTGCTGAAAAGTCTAGATTGGCCCCTAATATGGGAAACGCGGCGCCTGCAAAAAATGCCGCTAGCGCCTGATGCCCCTGTTCTGCGTCACCCAAGTCAAACTCATGATTACCCGGCACAAAGGCGTCGTAGCCCATCAAATTCATAAATTCCAGCGCATCCTGGCCCTGAAACTCAGTGAAATAGAGCGTGCCTGAAAAGATATCACCCGCATCCAGTAGTAATCCGTCCCCATAGCGCTCCCGTGCCTCATTCAGCGTGGTGATCAAATGGGGATACTGATCGGTGCGCCCGTGTAAATCATTGGTGTGGAACAGCGTTAGGGTGTAGTTATCAGCCAAGGCGGGAGGAGCGGTGACGAATAACGCTGTCCCTAGCGCCATGCCATAGCGGTGAAAACGCATCTAAATGACTCCTTTCATAACGGTGTTCGAACACCTTAGCAGTAAAGATAGACTACCAGCGACATTTCGTCTCCATGGCAAATTATTACCTTTCCTCCTCTCCTTAAGTTTACGGTTAGCGAAATAACTCACCGAGAACAAAGACTGACTCTTTGAAGACAGCCAAATAAAGCATAAAACACAAAAACGCTAAAAGCCGGTGTGGAATTATCCACACCGGTAAAGATCGAAACATGCGAGCTAACTTACAGCTAAAGAACTAATGCAAAAAACTAATGCAACACTACCGCTAACATCACTCTATTAATTAGAAGTGATAGCGAGCGCCTAATGCGTAGTACATATCTTCTTCGAAGTCATTAACAGCATCCAGGTTACGATCGTTCAGCTCAAGGAACATATCGAAATTGCTAGACAGCTTATACATTGACCCTAGTGCCCAAGCGTTACGCTCATCGCTAGCGCTATCTACGTCGATGTTGTAGTAGTCGGCGAAGAACTTCCAGGAATCGACAGCGAAAGTTGCACCAACACCGATTTTATCGAAACCACCACCGTTAACATCGTCATCATCGCGGGTTTCATAACCTACACGAGCAGCGAAAGCATCCGTAATAGCAAACTCGCCTGTAGCGCCATAACGCACTTCACCGTTACCACCACCGCGTACCGTATCATCTACATAACCAAGCGCTAAACGAGCTGGACCTGTTTCGTAGACAACACCACCTTGAGTGGCGATAACGGATCCTTCGGAGGTCTGCTCGGCTTCAGTCAAACCACGCTCAGAGAAGTGCTTGGCAGATATAACCGCCTGAAAACCGCTGAGTTCTGGCGTTTTATAGCCAATCGAATCGCCGCGTGCCTGTACACCACCGCCAGCAAACTCATAGCCACGCTCAACGTAGACGTCGAACGGCGTCATTACGTAGCTATCGTAGAAGCTATCGTAGTTACCGGCCATGAAGGTACCAAACTGCTGGCTTTCCAAACCTAGGTAGCTGTTGCGCACTTCATCGAAACCAGAGTCCTGATTGCGCTCATCGCCGGTAAAACGCCACTCAACACGCGCAAATGCACGTAGATCCGTGGAGATTTGATGGCCAGCAGTAATCCTCAGACGGGATCCGAAATTACGGAATTCTTCGCCGTTATCAACACCGTTATCAACACCGCCGCCTTCAAACCCCATAGCAATACGGCCGTAGATTTCCAGGTCGGTACCGTCTTGATCATAAACGGTGGCTGCTTGTGCTGCAGAGGCTGCCAATAAACCGCTAACGGCCAGGGCCAATGTCGTCTTTTTAAACATGATCGTTCCCATTGAAGTAGTTAATGCTTGCGCTTTGCGAAGACACAATGAAGGACGAATAACGCCTCAACGCAGCCAACCTTAAAGGACATATATTTCATTTACTTTAAAGTTTTATTTTTTTGGGAACTTATTTTTTATACACTATTAAAGAAACTTTTCATTCAAATTTAACATTTAACTGATAGTACAGCGAAGATCGGTCTTTTCTCTCTTAGCCTATTTTCTTCAGCGTGTCATCGCTTATTCACCGGCTTGACTCCGCAGTGTCACTATTCCCATCCAAAATGATTAAAAATGTGATAAAGGGATGAATCGCTCATGCGGCTCTGCATCGTTAGTGAAACATGGTCACCGGATATCAATGGCGTAGCCCATACACTGAGCCGGTTAAGCTGTGAGCTTAACCGGCAAGGAGTGCCGGTTGATGTGATTCGCCCGCGTCCCAGGGGCGCGGGTAATGCAACCGGCATTAACCGCGAGCTACAGGTGCAACGCTTTGCCTTACCCGGTTACACCGATGTGCAGGTAGGGCTGGTTAGGCCCGCTACGCTGCGCCGTTTTTGGCGTAAGCATCGACCAAACATCATCTACGTCGCCACCCAAGGTCCTCTCGGTTGGGCGGCCCGCCAAGCGGCGCGGCAGCTCAATATTCCCTTGGTAGCGGGCTGGCACACCAACTTCGACCACTACTGTGAAGATTACGGCGTCAACTGGCTGGCCTCGACCACACGCCGCTACCTACGCTACTTCCATAACGGCTGCGACCTGACCTTAGTGCCTACCCACCAGCAAGCAAAAGCGCTGCAGCGTCAGGGGATACGCGATGTCCATGTGCTGTCACGGGGGTTGGATGGTGAGCGCTTTTCACCTGCCCACCGTGATCCTGCATTACGCGAACGCTGGGGGGTGAGCGAGCATCAGCCGGTGGCGCTTTACGTTGGCCGATTAGCCGCGGAAAAAAACCTCACCCTGCTACATGAAAGCCTTCAAGCCATGCGCGAGGTACGCCCCGATATCGCCCAGATCATCGTCGGCGATGGCCCCGCACGGGCACAGCTGGAAAAGGCGCTGCCCGATGCACACTTCACCGGTTTCGTGGGGCAGGAATCGCTTGCTCGCCACTATGCCAGCGCCGATATGTTTATTTTCCCCTCGCTTTCCGAAACCTGGGGGAATGTGGTGGCTGAAGCCATGGCCAGCGGCTTGGCCGTGGTGGCTTATGATCATGCGGCCAGCGCCGAACTCATTAACAGCGGCCACAACGGAGTCACCGTACCCGCTGGCGATAGCGCCGCGTTTCAACAGGCTGCCGTGGAGCTGTGCCAGCACCCCGCCGACTACGCTCGCTTAGGTCGAGTGGCGCGCTTACGCGCACTTGAGCAGAGCTGGACGGGTATTGCCGAGCAATTTTTGCGTTATCTACACCAAGCCCAGGAGGCTCATCATGCGCCCGCGTCCGCTTGTCGTATTCGACCGTCTTGACCTGATTGAGTGGCAGTTCTGCCAGCGCATATCGCGGCTATCGATCTACCGCCCCTGGCGCATCACACTTCAGGCCGCCAGCCGCTTAGGTGATTGGCCGGTGTGGGTGCTGCTGATTCTCGCCCAGCCCTGGCTCCAGCCTAATGGCGCCTGGCGTGTCTTGCAGTACAGCGTCATCGCTCTGTTTGCCGTGGCCGTTTATCGGCTGGTGAAAACCCGCTTATGCCGTGAGCGTCCCTTTATCACTTACGGTGAAGGCATCGAGTGCTGCGAACCGGCCCGCGACCGTTACAGCTTTCCCAGTGGTCACACCATGCACGCGGTGATGTTTAGCGTATTAGTCGCCGCCCACACGCCCTGGCTACTGCCGGTGGTATTGCCGTTAACACTGCTGATAGCGATCTCACGGGTAGGGTTAGGGCTGCACTATGTAAGCGATGTACTGGCAGGGGCCGCAATGGGCTACGCTTTTGCCTTGGCCAGCCTGTATTGGATGGGGTAAACGCGCTTCGGCGGCGGACAGACGACGCAGCAGCGCCCGCGTAAGCGGGCGCTGTTTTTTTATAAAATTTAATAAAAAACAGTTTATTAAACATCTGGCGGCATATCATCACGCTCATCCATTCTAGCCATGAATGATGTCTTAAACATCATATACACGCCCACGCCTGAAAACCCTAAGAACAAAACAAACATGCATAACATCAATGCCATCGCCATAATCTTGTCCCTGGTAGTGCGCGGTCGTTACGTTGACGTTTTCTAACCGCTGCCTTTTGATTTCACCGAAGGATAGACCAAAACAACGCATTAATCTGTGGGGTTGCGACCCATGCAAATAGACGAACCAACAAACTATAAAAAAATCAACCACTTAAATAATTTCGCCCACGCGAAAAAACCACCTCATTTTCATGAGATGGTCGTTTCGCATCAGTCCACTCCTTTGTTTGATGAACAGCGCCTCCCTACGCTGCAACCAGTGAGTGGGCTGATTGTCCTTTAACGTCCTGTTAACTTATTGGCTCCCTGCCTTCCTTCTGCCCGTCAGCCCACTCACTCAGTTTTTGCTGACACTTAATCTGTACGTTTAACTCTTAACAACTGCAATACTAAACAACTGAATAGTTAATACATTTCTATGTAGCTACTCAGTACTTGCAGACGTTGCGCCAACTCATGCCAATAGCCACATAAACCATTTAAAAACAATTACTTAAAAATAAAACCGTGTGCCAAAAAGTACTCTACAGGCAACCTCTTTCATGTATAGAACTGGCACATGCGACATAAGCACACCGGTTTGGGACACAAAGCGTAGCGAATCGTCATCGCAGGGGTTATTTTGCTATCTATCCACTCACTTCTAGCCGGATGCTTTCAAGGGGACCACTATGAAACGTACTATCGCGCTTGGCATCGTCATGATGGTGACACTGCTGCTGATCAGTGGCTGTAATACCATTCGCGGTGCGGGTGAAGACCTTCAACAGGGTGGCGAAGCCATCCAGCGCGCAGCGAGCTAAACGTTATGATGACTGTGTATCTATCCCATGGCCTTGAGAGCGGCCCGGGAGCGCTAAAAACCCAGGCGCTGAAAGGCGTTGCGGAAAAGCTGGATGACTGTGAGCCGGTGGTCATGGACTACCGAGGCATTGCAGCGCCAAAGCTGCGCCTTAAGCACCTATTGGGGGTGTTAGCCGAGCGCGGTGACGACCCTGCCCGGTGTGTACTGGCAGGCTCAAGTTTGGGGGGCTGGCTAAGCGCAGCGGTTAGCGCTCAACAGCCGGTGTTGGGCTGCTTTTTGCTGGCACCCGCGCTGGGGTTAGCCGACTATCCAGAAACGTCACCGACTATCCAGGCCCGGTACACCCATATCATTCACGGCTGGCGGGACGATGTCATTGCCCCGGAACCGGTGATTGAACGTGCCCGCCTACAGCGCTTATCGCTGCGGATGGTAGACGACGATCATCGTTTGCATGCCAGCCTGGAGACTATTTTGTTCGATTTTGAGCGCTTTTTACGTCAGTGCGGCGCACCTACTCAATACGCTTAGCCAGCCTAGCTAAAACAAACATTCGACAAGAGCCTTCTAAACCTATACAAATAGTGTACACAAGCACATTGATAGCACGGAGATTGCTCATGTTAGGTATGTTTAAGCGCGACCCCAAAAAGAAGCTACAGCAAGAGTATGAACGCAAACTTCAAGCCGCAATGGAGGCTTCACGCAATGGCGATATGCGCGCCAATGCCACGCTTACCGAAGAAGCAGAAGCGCTACTTGCCGAGATCAGACGTATTGAATCGACACAATAACCGCAATAGACAACGCTTTGAACTACTCGCGGCTTTAGCGCTGGCTAGCCTGCTGCCCAACGTAGCTCTGGCGGTTTGCCCAAGCCCAGGGCAGTGGTGGCAGGAAGGACAGCCATTCACCAGTAGTGAGCTGCTGCCGACTGCAGCCCAGCAACAAGTGGTATTGCTGGGTGAACAGCACGATGAAATAGCTCACCACCGCTGGCAGCTGCATACCTTAGCGGGTCTGCATGCGCTACGTGACGATATGGTGATTGGCCTGGAGATGCTGCCGCGCAGCGTTCAGCCTGCCCTGAATGCCTGGGTGGCTGATGAGTTAGATGTGGCCACACTGCTTGAGCAAATTCAGTGGGACGAGACTTGGGGATTTGATTCAGCGCTTTATATGCCGATTTTAGAGTTTGCCCGGATGGCACAAATCCCGCTAATCGCGCTTAATATCACCCCCGACCTACGCCAGCGGCTGGTCAATGATGGCTGGAGCAGCGTACCCGCTGAAGAGCGTCATACAATTTCGCCCCCCAAGCCCGCCAGTGCCGCCTATCGCTTACGGCTCACCAAGGTGTTCAATCAGCACGCCATGGGCGATGCTCCCGATGCACTTGAGCATTTTATTCAGGCACAGCTCACCTGGGATACCGCCATGGCCCAGCGCCTGGCCGAGGCCACGGAGGGCGGCGCCCTGGCAGTGGGCTTAATGGGTCTTGGCCACGTCACGTATAACGAGGGAGTGGCCTACCAGCTAAACGCCTTGGGCGTTAACGACACCGTTAGCCTGCTGCCCTGGCAAATGAGCGACTGCACTCTGCCCGACCCTACGCTAGCTGATGCGGTGTATATACTCGCTGATGACTAACGATTACTCGTCAGCGAGTGCCGGTAACAATGTTTTCAATTTACGCGTGAGCGTATTGCGCCCCCAGCCCAGCAGCTCAGCAGCTTCACCTTTGCGCCCGCCGGTATGTTTTAGCGCGGTTTCAATCAGAATCCGCTCAAAATCGGGCACCGCTTCCTCAAGCAGATGAGTATGGCCTTCGGCCAAGGCATGATCCGCCCAATCGCGAAACGCCGTGCGCCAATCGCCGTGTGCGCTACTTTCGGAAGCACTGGTGGAACGCAGCTCCGGCGGTAAATCTTCAACCAGAATTTCACGCCCCGACGCCATCACGGTCAGCCAGCGGCAGATATTCTCTAACTGGCGCACGTTGCCGGGCCACGGCAAGCGTGTCAGATGAGCCTCCGCTTCGCTGGTCAGCACCTTGATATCGGTGGTCAGCTCTTTCGCCGCCTCGGCTAAAAAGTGCCGCGTTAAGCGGGGGATATCTTCACGCCGCTCGGCAAGCTTGGGCAGATGGATGCGGATCACGTTCAAACGGTGAAACAAATCCTCCCGGAAGCGGCCGTCGTCCACCAACACTTCTAGGTTTTGGTGGGTGGCGGCGATGATACGCACGTCTACTTTGACCGGCGTGTGCCCGCCAACGCGATAAAACTCACCATCGGCCAATACACGCAGTAAGCGCGTTTGGGTTTCAGACGGCATATCGCCTATTTCATCTAAAAACAGCGTGCCGCCATTGGCCTGTTCAAAGCGCCCTTGGCGCTGCTGGGCTGCCCCGGTAAAAGCGCCCTTCTCGTGGCCAAACAGCTCAGACTCAATTAAATCGCGGGGAATGGCCGCCATATTGAGGGCGATAAACGGCTTACCTTCCCGCGGGCTATGCTGGTGAAGCGCCTGGGCAACGCGCTCTTTACCAGTACCCGACTCGCCGTTAATCAACACCGTGATATGAGAGTGGGAAAGGCGACCAATGGCGCGAAACACTTCCTGCATGGCAGGTGCTTCGCCGATAATTTCGGCGTTCAAGCCTTCCGGCACGGTGACCGGACGCTGGCGTTCACGGGCGTGGGCCACGGCGCGGCGCACCAGCGCCAGCGCCTCGTCAACGTCGAACGGCTTGGGCAGATACTCAAATGCCCCACCCTGATAAGAGGCCACGGCGCTGTCCAGATCGGAGTGCGCGGTCATCACGATCACCGGCAGGTCGGGATGCGCCTCACGTACCCGGGACATTAGATCCAGCCCGTCAATACCCGGCATACGAATATCGGTGACCAGCACGTCGGGTGGGTTTTCCAGCAAACGGGGCAGGGCAACGTCGGCGCGCTCAATACACTCAACGTCCAGGTCGGGTTGCGCTAAGGCGCGCTCCAGCACCCAGCGGATAGCGCGGTCATCATCGACAATGACCACCCGCGCAACATCATTACGTGCAGCCTCAGTCATGACGCTTCTCCGGTGAAATTAATAACCATGGGAATCAGTAAACGAAATTCGGTGTGTCCAGGGCGTGAGTCGCATTCGATCAAGCCTTGATGTTGGTGCAAAATCGACTGGGCGATAGACAGCCCAAGACCGCTGCCTTCCGCGCGCCCCGATACCATGGGGTAAAACAGCGTTTCCTGCAGCGCAGCGGGAATACCTGGACCGTTATCGATCACGGCGACTTCACTAACCAGCCGGTGGCGTTCAGCACCCAGGGTGAACTGGCGACGGGCGCGGGTACGCAGTATTAAAGAGGGTTCCGGTGTTTGCGCATCGCTCATGGCCTGCACCGCATTGCGGGCCACGTTGAGCACCGCCTGAATCATTTGCGATTCATCGCCGGAGAGATCAGGCAAGCTGGGGTCGTAATCACGACTAATCGGCACGCAAGGGTGCTCGGCAATCAGCAGCGCCCGCACCCGTTCGAGCACTTTATGAATATTGACCGGCTCGTGCCTAAGAATACGGTTTGGGCCGAGCATGGAGTCGACTAAATCGCGCAGCCTATCCACCTCTTCCACAATGATATGGGTATATTCGCGCAGCGCCGGGTCGTCTAGATCCCGTTCTAATAGCTGCGCCGCACCGCGAATGCCGCCCAGAGGATTTTTGACCTCATGGGCAAGCCCGCGGGCGAGCACCTTGATGGTCTCCTGGCGGGTGGTTAGCGCCTCTTCACGGGAGATCTGCATCAACCGATCCCGCGGCTCCACTTCCAGCAACAGCTCATCGTCAGATAACGGCGAAACCGTGTAGTCAACCGTCAGCGGTTCACTATTCAGCGGGGTAATGCGCGCTTCACGCTGGGTATAAGGGTGAAAGGCATCCCGTGCCTTGGCCAATACATCGTCAATGCTTTCATCCCCACCGAGTAGTGTGTCCAGACTAATCCCATGAACACGGCTAAGACTGACCGCTAACAGCGCTTCAGCGGCAGGGTTCATCCAGCGCACACGCAGCTCGCCGTCTAGCAGCAATACCGCTGTGGTGAGATGTTCAAGCAAACGCTGATGCATGGAGGTGTCCTGAAAAATAGCGTCTTCCATCGCCGATACAGACCTACAGGTGGATGATCAATGAGTGAACTGCAAAAAGCGCGCCAATTACGCACTTATGCCCATTTGCACGGCTTACGGGCATCGCAAGGGGCGAGAACGAATCGTTTTAGCGCACCCATGGCAGTAAACGCCCCTAATTGCGCACCACTTTAGTGCATCCAGTTAAAGGCAGGGAATTTTCATGCCGGGTTTTGCGCATAATCCGTGTTTAAGGAACTGACTTTAAGGAACCATAATCGTCACGGCTGCCGTACGGTGTTGCAAACGCTGGCTGCTATCCAGTAGCTCTGCTTGCAGCTCATGCCGTCCTGAAGTTAGTCCCGTTAGCCAAAACACATCGCTGTGCAGCGCAGTCTGGCTAATGTTGCCATCCACCAACAAGCGGACCTGGTGGTCGTCGCGCAACGATGGCGCAATAGCCACCTCCACCGCGGTCATTCCATCTTGCACCTGTGCGCCTTGCTGGGGCAGAGCGATCGAGAAGTGGTCATAGGGCATAAAGGGCTGCCCCGGCTTGCCCCGCGGCCGCTGCGATGGGGTCGTGTTAGCGCCAGGCTTGGCGAGTGCGGCGCTCAACGCAGGCGGCAGGCTTGGCAACGGCGTCAATTCTAGGGCCTCACCACCGCGACCAGGGTTATCGGTAAAGGTAACGTTGCCGTGCTCATCGGTAACCCGATAAACCGTCTGCCCGAACGCTGAAGCGCCGACTCCCCCTAAGCTTAGAGCAGCAACCAGTACACTACTGATCGCAACTGTATGGATCTTGCTCATAGCTGCGCTCCTCAACTCCCAAGCAAAAAACCCCGCCGAAGCGGGGTTCTATTAATAATCACCGTTACCACCGCCTGACCGATAGTAACAGCCAGGGGCAAGTAACGCGGATTAGCAGCTGTACTTAACAGCTATAGTACATATCAAACTCGATGGGGTGCGTAGTCATACGAATACGCTCCACTTCTTCCATCTTGAGCTCGATGTAGGCATCGATCATTTCGTCGCTGAACACGCCGCCTTCGGTTAGGAATGCACGGTCAGTGTCGAGGGCTTCCAGGGCTTGATCCAGGCTGTGCGCCACCGTCGGGACCATTTTGCCTTCTTCTGGCGGCAGGTCGTACAGGTTTTTATCCATGGCATCGCCAGGATGGATCTTGTTCTTGATACCGTCGATACCTGCCATCAACATGGCAGAGAAGGCCAAGTAGGGGTTGGCAGTCGGATCAGGGAAACGCGCCTCAACACGCTTGCCTTTCGGGCTAGCGGTGTAAGGAATACGGATTGAAGCAGAGCGGTTGCGGGCACTGTAAGCCAGCATAACCGGCGCTTCAAAGCCCGGCACCAAACGCTTGTACGAGTTGGTAGACGCGTTAGTAAAGGCGTTCAGGGCGCGGGCATGCTTGATGATGCCGCCGATGTAGAACAGCGCCATTTCAGACAGGCCCGCATACTCGTCACCGGCGAACTGGTTGTTGCCATCTTTCCAGAACGACTGGTGCACGTGCATACCCGAACCGTTGTCACCGACCAGCGGCTTCGGCATAAAGGTGGCGGTTTTGCCATACGCATGAGCCACGTTGTGGATCACGTACTTCATTTCCTGCACTTCGTCAGCTTTCTTCACCAGCGTGTTGAATTTCACGCCGATTTCGTTCTGACCTGCGTTGGAAACTTCGTGGTGGTGAACTTCCACGGTCTGACCAATCGCTTCCAGGGTGTTACACATGGCACCACGAATATCGTGGAAGCTATCCACCGGGGGAACCGGGAAGTAGCCGCCTTTAACGCGCGGACGGTGCCCCAGATTGCCGCCTTCTACCTGGCTATCGGTCGCCCAAGCGCCTTCGTCAGAAGTGATCTTGTACATGGAACCTTGAATATCAGACTTCCAGTGCACCTCGTCAAAGATGAAGAATTCAGGCTCAGGACCAAAGAAAGCGGTGTCGCCCAGGCCGGTTGACTGCAGGTAAGCCTCGGCACGCTTGGCAATGGAACGCGGGTCACGGTCGTAGCCCTGCATGGTGGCCGGCTCGATGATATCGCAACGCAGCACCAGCGTGGCATCTTCGGTGAAGGGGTCAAGGTAACCCGTACCATCTTCCGGGCGCAGAATCATGTCGGATTCGTTGATGCCCTTCCAACCTTCAATAGAAGAGCCATCGAACATTTGGCCATTCTCGAAGAATTCTTCGTCTACATCGCGGGCAGGCACGGTCACGTGCTGCTCTTTACCGCGAGTATCGGTAAAACGAAGGTCTACCCATTTAACATCGTGTTCTTCAATTAGCGCGAGGGTCTTGGCTGACATAGTGTCCTCCGGTATGAGCGTGGCTTAAAGCTAACGACAGTAAGCTACCGATAAAAGTGTTGTTCGACAAACTGTTCGACAAACTACGTGCTAAGTAGCACGTTTGTCATTCTTGTTCGCTCAGCGTTTGCCTGGCATTTTTTTGCCTGACATCAATTAACAAATCGCTCAGCGAACATTTCAGACCGGCTATCGTTTTAGCATGCCGCAGGGCTTATGCCTACGGCCCACTAGCCGCTTCAAAACTTACTAATCAGTCAAAGCACTTTTCATGCCAACACTGCACCAATATGGCGTAAAAAAACAATAAACGATTGTTTTTCATATATTAAAAAATAAAGCTAAATGCCTCTTGATGACGCATAACAGCTAAACAAGGTGCCTCAAGTCAGCTAAAAGCTCTTCTTTGCACCAAAATAGAACAAAAATAGTGCTCAATGCGCCATTAAGGTGCGCTAAATCTACTGAACTCTCTTTTTTAGCTCGCAAGCTTTTTTACTTGCTACCTAAATAAACCAGATACTACAATAAATTACAAACTGATAGATTTACTCACACGTGGAGTCGGCAAATGGGATCGGTCTGCTTTATTGTTGATGCCATGGTGACGGGTGAGACGTTGCCACGCCATTTAAAATCCATACGTGAGTCCGGTGTTGCCGACCACTTGCTGCCCATTTTGGTGACGGCCACTCAAGCGCAAACGCGCATGAGTGTTATCGAGAAACGCTACCACACTCACTCGTTGATTACGCCAGCGCGGCCGCTAGGGGCTCGCCTAAATAAAGCCGCGTTTGCCAGTCAAGCAGAGTGGCTCATCATTGCGCTGCAGAAAAAACCTTTGCCTGCTGCACTTTGGGGCGCGCTCTATCCACAGCTCAACACTTACACCCTTGACGCCTTAATTATCGGCCTCACTCGGCCATCGCTGTCGGAACGCATTCTGCGGCGCCTGTTGGCAAGCGCGTTAATCTTGCCGCCCTACATCGCCGTTAGGCGCGTTTGGCTTGAACGCTTGGGTGGGTTTGACCCTGAACTTGATGATGACAGCGCGATAGTCGATTTTTTGCAGCGCTTACACGCCTGCCCCACTCGCTTGAAAACCTACAGCGGGCACCTGCTGAGCCAAATGGATGAACCAGACGATTCTTCGCTGTCTACCCCACCCGGTGCGGCCTGCACATCGCACTTTTAACGCGCGCTCCATCGTTACCCTCTACCGCTACCCTCACTGCTCTTTGGGCGCTTGCTAGCTGACCTTCAGCCGCTTACCAAATAGCATGGCTCCCAGTGTAGTGGTATTGGCCAGCTTATTTAGGCCCACAGACCCAGCTGCGCCCACTACCATGAGCACCAGCGCATACACCCAAACCGGTAACGACAAAGGCTCAATCGCCAAATCGGCGAGCACAAAGAACATAGGGTGAGCCAAGTAGATACCAAATGAATACGCGTTGATGTGGCGCGCCCATAAAGGCGCCGGGCGCCCAGCCAAGTAGCGCATGGCGCACAGCGTAAACAGCACGAAGAAAGGAACCACCCACACCTCTTTGGAAGAGAACGCCAGCCAGCCAGCAAAGGTCGCAGCAATAATCAGCGCCACCCACAGCACCAACCAATCAGGGCGTGCCATCTGCTGCATCCAAGCAGGCCGCGCCAGCAATACGCTCTCAGGGGCTAGCGGATAGTAACGCACCAGCACCAGCGCCAGGAAAAATACATAAATCCACCCCAGCGGGGCTATCCACAGCAGGTATCCGGGCAGGTCAACGTCAAACCAGTATGCCAGCCCCCAATACGCCATGCTGATCACACAGGCGCCCCACAGCCACGGCACCGGGTTCAAGCGCCACAGCTGCCAATGGGTAAACGACCAATAAGCCACATAAAACTGCATCGCGATGATCAAAAAATAGCCATGCCAGCCCGCGTACACATAATACTCAATGGCATTGGCCACGAACCCCACCGGCTCACCGGAAGCCCGTAACCTTGCCCATTCCGCCGTCGAATAAATAAAGCCATACACAAAGTAGGGAACCATCACATACTTCACGCGCTGGGCAAGAAAACCTTCCGGCACGGATTTATCGTAGCGAACGGCAAACACAAAGACAGCAATAAACAGGAAGATCGGCGTACCCAACACCAGCGGTATGCGCATCAAATCGGTGGCAACGTTATTGAGGCGTTGATTGACGTGATCTAATAAATGAAACAAAAAAACGGCCATACAGCCGTAAGCACGTAACCAATAGATCTCTTCAATTTTCCGCATTGGGCCTCCCGCCGCGACCTACTCCTACCCTGGCATTTTGAATGGCGATTATGAATGACTATGCTAACTGACTGTCTTATATGGCTATGATGAACAATGAGGGCCTTCACGCTGTCCGACCCTATTGAACAGTTTTAATTCCCGGAGGAAACGTGTTCATCACTAAGCTTCCGTTACTCTCGTACCGATGTAACGCCCTACTCACCGCGTTTATTGGCTGGCTAACGTTTAGCGGCCATAGCTTAGCCAGCGAGGTCGAACACCATCAGTTTTTCTCGCCCACGCTCGGTTACGACTACCCCTATAGCATTTATTTACCCGACAGTTATGACACCCAAGCGACAGACGCGTACCCGGTCGTTTATATGCTGCACGGCTCTTTCGGCACCGACCGCGACTGGGTTTCTCGCGGCAACTTGCAGCAGGTAGCGGATAGGTTAATCGCCGCCGGGCATATTCCTCCGGCGGTGTTCATTATGCCCGGCAGCCGCAGTTGGTGGGTGGATGGGCACAACGAACCTGCCCGCAGCGCCTTTTTTAACGACCTAATGCCCCACATAGAAGCGACCTACCGTGTGGGACAAGAGCGCCACCTGCGAGGCGTAGCGGGCCTCTCCGCTGGCGGCTACGGCGCGCTCAACTTTGCCCTGGAACGGCCGGAGCTGTTTGCCGCAGTGGCCGCGTTAAGCCCCGCAAGCTACGCCCCCCTTCCACCGCGCAACTCCTCCGCCTGGCGCCACCCAGCCTTTCGCAATGACCAGGGGCAATTTGATCGCGAGCTATGGAAATCCCTCAACTACATTGAGCATTTGGAAGAGTATCGCCTGCGCGTGACACCCCGCGGCACTGAAGAAGAGGGCGACCTCTCCCCCGTGCCGCTGTATATCAGCGCCGGGCGTAGCGACGTTTACGACGCTGAATTTCACGCCCGCCTCCTGCGCCAAGCCATGGAGCGCATTCAGCCCAACGATGTGCGCCTTGACCTCTACCCCGGCGGACACACATGGCAGGTATGGCGCGCCAGCCTACCGGCAGCGCTCAACTTTCTATTTCAGTACGTGGGGCAGGAAAACAGCCTAGCGTCGGTGGAGGAACAAAACACATAACGCCGCTTAAAGCACTACACTAAAGCAATACTCAGCACGGCACTTTTTAAGACACTCTTATTTCAACAAGGAAGACAGCAATGCATCAGCATATCGAATGGGACGAACCCGGCAGCGCCAGCGTAGCGGAATACTTTAAAAACGACCCTGATCACAACGCCCCCGACCCTGGCGACATTATCTCCGCCCGCTACCAAGGCGCCATGGTGCGCGTCAAAGTAGAAGCCTACCGAGAAGACGACGCCGTCAGCATCGGCGAAGTCGCCGCCATCATCGACACCAAAGGCGGCCGCCACCAAAGCCATCACAAACTCGAAGTCGGCCACATCGTCCGAGTACCCGACGATAAACGCGCCATGGAAACACCGCCGAAAGAAGATTAAAGCTTCGCGTTTTCTAAACTCACCAGACAAGCCACCAACACGGTGGCTTTTTCGCGCAAAGTTAAACAACCAAGCAGCACATTGAGTAGCGTTAGCGCACCCGCGAAAGCACCGCACAGCGGTGCCACGGGCACACACCTTAAAGCCAGCTTTAAAAATTGCCTCGGCTGAAACGCACTGCGGATGGGGAGACTCGAACTCCCACACCTTTCCTAAGCTGCCTGAGCGGAAATGCCAATTTTGCCACGTATTACGAGTCATGCACATTCCGAGTAGCGCGGCGTAAGCGTCAGCGCACCCGCGAAAGCACCGCGCAGCGGTGCCAAGTGCACATATCTTAAATCTAACCACGACTGCCTGGGCGGCAGCGAACAGTAGCGAGTTGAAAGAGCACTTTCAAAGAACTTTCTAAGCTGCCTGGGCGGCATCACATAATGCCTGTCATGTTCCCCAGCAGCGCAGTTTCAAGCTTCCTAGACGGCAATGTAAAATTGATCATCACAACACAAAGCGACAGGCAAACTATCCCAGCACTCCGCTTTAGCACCAGTAAACAGAAGATATCCCGTAAACTTATATTCACTTCAATATTGTCGCCTGCTGTCGTCGAACGTTTACACTAAACAGATACAAAGCGGTTTTAGAGGAGCATCACTATGGCCGTACATTATGAACACGATGCCTACGCCTGGGCGCTTGAACAAGCAGGGCTTCTGCGGGCGGGAAAACTGGAACAACTTGATCTTGAGCACCTCGCCGAGGAGATTGAGAGCATGGGCAAAAGCGAACGGCGCGCGCTGGTCAGCCAACTGGCCCGCCTATTAATGCACCTGCTTAAATGGGATCACCAGCCAGAACGACGCTCACGCAGTTGGCGGTTGACGATCATCGATGCCCAAGCCAAAACAACCCGCCTGCTGAACGACAATCCCAGCTTGAGAGCATCGCTACCTGAACTGATGAACGAAGCGTATGAGGATGCACGCCGCGCAGCAGCGATTGAGACCGATAGCGAGTTGCATGATTTTCCAGAGGAATGTATGTACGGTTTCGATGAAGCGGTAACGTTTCAACCTGACGAGCACTAAGCTGTATCACCCCAAACAAACCACCTTACTCGCCCAGTGCACGTTACGGGTAGCGCGTGGCAAGCCTCAGGCGCACCCGCGAAAGCACCGCACAGCGTTGCCAAGGGCACATATCTTAAATCTAACCACAACTGCCTGGGCGGCAGCGAACATCAAAGGGGCTCATCCTTGGCGGCTCCGATTTTTCTGAGCTGCCTGGGCGGCAGCGCACGTAGTTCCTTGTCGCCGATAAAGACGCATGTATTTCTGAGCTGCCTGGGCGGCAGCGCACCAGTACACCGTAGAGCGCAAGGTGATTCTGCTTTTCTGAGCTGCCTGGGCGGCAGCGCACCTGCGCTAACCGTGTCGTGCCCGGATTGTGATTTTCTGAGCTGCCTGGGCGGCAGCGCACAATACGCGTAGTCCTGCGACGGTTGAGGCGTATTTCTGAGCTGCCTGGGCGGCAGCGCACTGTGCCCCCCAAAGAGCGGGCAAGCTTGGCCTTTTCTGAGCTGCCTGGGCGGCAGCGCACACTTCCACCGCAAACACCCGCGAGCCTGAAAATTTCTGAGCTGCCTGGGCGGCAGCGCACCTGTGTTCGAGGGTCGTAGCCTTGCTCTAGCTTTTCTGAGCTGCCTGGGCGGCAGCGCACACGCCTATGTGCGGCGCTGGCGGCCTACCTTTTTTCTGAGCTGCCTGGGCGGCAGCGCACATCGCTGCGCGAAGTGCCGCAACGCCTGCATTTTTCTGAGCTGCCTGGGCGGCAGCGCACTCTCTACATAATTTATAGCGCATGCGCCTGTCTTTCTGAGCTGCCTGGGCGGCAGCGCACGAATCTTATCTGCGGCCATCGAGATGCTCTTATTTCTGAGCTGCCTGGGCGGCAGCGCACTTTGCCACCAGTTTTGAGCATAGGCTTCTGGCGTTTCTGAGCTGCCTGGGCGGCAGCGCACTCGGCAAGCTGCAAGCTGCGCGTGACGTTCTATTTCTGAGCTGCCTGGGCGGCAGCGCACGAAAAGATCTCTGATGACCCAAGCGCTTTATTTTTCTGAGCTGCCTGGGCGGCAGCGCACAAGCGCTATTGCCCCAGGGGTCGGATCACATGTTTCTGAGCTGCCTGGGCGGCAGCGCACGATGAATCGCTGCGTGAGGCTGAGCGCATCCTTTTCTGAGCTGCCTGGGCGGCAGCGCACGCCTCTCTGTTGGCTGCTGTGTTTTTCGTAGTTTTCTGAGCTGCCTGGGCGGCAGCGCACGGGTCGCCAGTGAGTCAGCGAGCAGTGCGGCAGTTTCTGAGCTGCCTGGGCGGCAGCGCACAATGCGACGATCAATATCCCAAACGGCATCAATTTCTGAGCTGCCTGGGCGGCAGCGCACTTTTCTGGCAGTAGAGCCTGCACCGTCTAAACTTTCTGAGCTGCCTGGGCGGCAGCGCACTGTCGTCGCTCATCTCGAACGCGGTAGTAATCTTTCTGAGCTGCCTGGGCGGCAGCGCACCGACAGCAACACCTCGTCAGTTTCTTCGCGCTTTTCTGAGCTGCCTGGGCGGCAGCGCACGCCAACAACGCAATGTAATGCGCTTTCATCATTTTCTGAGCTGCCTGGGCGGCAGCGCACTCATTTACTATTTGGCCGCGTTGAGCGGGTGATTTCTGAGCTGCCTGGGCGGCAGCGCACCATATCGTCATAGGACTAGGGCAGTCGTTGATTTTCTGAGCTGCCTGGGCGGCAGCGCACCTAAGAGGCGAGTATGAAAGCCTGACCATTGATTTCTGAGCTGCCTGGGCGGCAGCGCACCAGACCCCGCTAGAGTCATTTGGCACCGAATTTTTCTGAGCTGCCTGGGCGGCAGCGCACAAACCCGCTCAAAGGGCGGGTTAAGTGGGGTTTTTCTGAGCTGCCTGGGCGGCAGCGCACTCAGATACTGCCCCGCAACCACGCGGTTACGCTTTCTGAGCTGCCTGGGCGGCAGCGCACTGGCTAGTATAGACGTAAACCAGCCACGTCTATTTCTGAGCTGCCTGGGCGGCAGCGCACAGTACAGATTTCTTTATCGGCGTCACTGACGTTTTCTGAGCTGCCTGGGCGGCAGCGCACTTAAGAAAACGGCGGCCAAGAATGTCGCGATATTTCTGAGCTGCCTGGGCGGCAGCGCACGTCAAGCCGAATGCCGTATTGCCTGCCCGATTTTTCTGAGCTGCCTGGGCGGCAGCGCACCTGGGAGGTGCTAACTCGGAAGCGGAAGAGTTTTTCTGAGCTGCCTGGGCGGCAGCGCACTTTGCTACGGCGGGTGGATCTGATTATGGAGGTTTCTGAGCTGCCTGGGCGGCAGCGCACTTCTTATGCGGCGATCCCGTATTTATTCATTATTTCTGAGCTGCCTGGGCGGCAGCGCACTGGTCGACGAAAGGGCAGATCGGTGTCGTTGATTTCTGAGCTGCCTGGGCGGCAGCGCACCAATCAGCGATCAACCAGAGACGCGGCGAACATTTCTGAGCTGCCTGGGCGGCAGCGCACAAGACCCGCGATATGGGCATGTCATGGCTAACTTTCTGAGCTGCCTGGGCGGCAGCGCACGGCGGGCTACTCATCCCGTCACCACGCCGAGATTTCTGAGCTGCCTGGGCGGCAGCGCACGATGCCTCCTTAATTTAATCGGACGTTATCGCTTTCTGAGCTGCCTGGGCGGCAGCGCACTTCTTATGAGCATCGATTGAAGCCTGCACCCATTTCTGAGCTGCCTGGGCGGCAGCGCACCCATCTGCACCGGCCGAACCTGATACATTTCATTTCTGAGCTGCCTGGGCGGCAGCGCACGAGTGAGGCTATGAAAGATTTCGACAAGAAGTTTTCTGAGCTGCCTGGGCGGCAGCGCACCAGAGCGCGACATCATGGGTCTGGACAATAAATTTCTGAGCTGCCTGGGCGGCAGCGCACGAAAGACGCGCTCAATGCCGCGCTGAGGGCGGTTTCTGAGCTGCCTGGGCGGCAGCGCACGGCCTAGCTGCTCGCCAGCACCTTCAGTGCTTTTTCTGAGCTGCCTGGGCGGCAGCGCACATCGAGAGCGGATGGTCAGGGCAAGCGCCGCATTTCTGAGCTGCCTGGGCGGCAGCGCACGTCGTATGTCGAGGGGGTGGGTAGCAAGTCGTTTTCTGAGCTGCCTGGGCGGCAGCGCACGCTCTATAGATGTAGAGCTAACCTGGCGCGATTTTCTGAGCTGCCTGGGCGGCAGCGCACAGTTTTCATGGACGCGGTACGTTTTCGGGTTTTTTCTGAGCTGCCTGGGCGGCAGCGCACGTCATGGTGCGCTCCACAATTGAAGGTGAGCATTTCTGAGCTGCCTGGGCGGCAGCGCACACGGCATGTCACGCACTATTGTAAGCGCCCTATTTCTGAGCTGCCTGGGCGGCAGCGCACTTGAGCGAAATGACAGTATTGTCTTAGCACGTTTTCTGAGCTGCCTGGGCGGCAGCGCACTTAGCCAGTGATGCTAACGTTGTTAATTCTCTTTTCTGAGCTGCCTGGGCGGCAGCGCACGGCAAACACTCGAAACAGCAAAAGCGACTGACTTTCTGAGCTGCCTGGGCGGCAGCGCACTCACGCCTGTTATTAAAACAATGGCGGCTGTTTTTCTGAGCTGCCTGGGCGGCAGCGCACTAGAGCATATCAAAATTAATCTACTGATTGTTAAAGAGCTTCAGCCAAAAAAAGCGGTATCACCCTTTTTCGAGCGATACCGCTAAGTGATTGATTATTAGTCGCCTATTTTCATGCTAGAAAAAAGGGTTAAAACCAGGGCACTGTGGCGCTGGGGCTTAAACCATAGTGGCTAAACGAACCCGACACCGGCTTTTCCTGCGGCTTGCCATGTTCAATAAACAGGCTAAAGCGCTGCTGGGTTGAATGGCTGTTTATTTGCACAAAGGGAAGCTCAATACGTCGCGCCGCGACTTTGGCGTAAATTTTCCGCGCCTCTTCGTCTGAAATGTTATGCCGCTTGGCATAACGTTTAGCACGGCTTTCGCTCCCTGTATTAAACTGCTTACGCGCCACATTGATATGCTGAACATCAGCAGGCACCGCAAGCACTTCGCTCACCTGGGTATGGTCACGCATGCCCGTTAGCCAGTCAGCACTCATTAGTTGCTGCAAACGCGCTTGTGTACCGTGCAGGCGCAGGCGGTCGCCCAGCGTGCGAGCGCGGACACCATGTTTATGCTTTGGAAAACTGACTCCCACGTCTGCGGCTTCTAGATCAAACAACGCACGGTGCAACTTGTTGTAAAGCGCGCCCATGAGCATTGATTCTGGAAAATCCGGATCGGGCCTTAAGCGGATATCGATATAGTGATCCATGGTTTACCCCGCTTCGCCGAATACACCGCCGCGAATCAGGGTCGCCATAACAAAGTGCTGGTCTTCCTTCGTAGGCACTTGATCCTTGATCATCCAGTTATCCAGGAGTGAATAGAAATCCGCTTTCTGCTTGGGCTGGCGGTACGCTTTACCTTGGGTGGTCACTGAGCCATACGGCTCAACGGCAATAGGCCCAAGGTCTTCATCGTTCTCATTGGGGTACCAGGTGTCGATGGTACGAATGGCGTTGCCCAGTTTCTGAGAGTGAATACCGGCGATCTTGCTAACGTGATAAAGCGTTTTGCTCTTATCACCCCGGCCCCGGTCAAGAATCAGCTCTTGCGAAGGGAACACTTCTTGGCCACTGCCCACGCGCACATAAGCCACTACCTCTAGCAGTAAGTGCTGCTCACCGGCCAGTGCGGAGGCAATAACTCCGGCGAGCTCTTGAAGCTCGGCAGTGTCCTCGAAGGCCCGCAACGAGAGCGACAGTGCATCAAACGTCCACTCTTTGGTGGTTTTACCCTGGGCCAATTGTCGAACGCTTACCTCAACTTGCTCTGCGCCCATGCGGTTACGCCACAGAAAGCGGCCATTAGCGAGGTTATTGGCATAGCGATGCGCCAGCTCGCCGAAGCCTTGTGCTTGCTTATACTCGGCAACTGCCTGTTCCAGTTTGGCTTGGTACTCGGCGTTATTACAGGCCGAAGGCGTTCCGGCACCCGCCAATACACGCAGCGTAAATCGAGCAACTAAGGTGTCTGCATCGTGGGGCAGCGTGGCGACATCGACAGTTTGCAGGTTGGGATTTTCAATCGCCGCGTCTAGCTTAGCTGGGTCTTGGTCTTTGGCTTTCAGGCGGTTGGAAATGGTGCCGCGCACCGACTTTTCACGCACTTCTACCGGCTGCCACTGCTGATTATCTTGTCGCTTTTCCCAGCTGCTGGCGTAAAGCAGGGCATCGGAAGGATCAAGCTTGCGTTCAAAGGCGAGGACGGAAGCGGTTTTAAGGGTATCGTTTTTAGCCATGATAAAGCTCCTGGTTTACTGTGCAGTGGCGCGAAGGTGGTAATCGTTATTGAGTCGGTAAAGTCCCGCTTCTTCGTCGTTATCAACGTACCAAAGCAGGTCTTCCGGTTGCTTCATGCGGTGAGGGCTGACCCATTCGCCAATGGAGTAGAGGCTTTCAACAAAGCGAAACTGAGTCTTGGCATCACGGGCATTGGCCACTTCTCCGGGTGGGAAAAGATCAGAAATAGCGCCGTAACCTACGGGGATAGGCACCAGCCAGCCACGATAGGGGCGCTGCACCTGCCAAACGGGCTTCTCGTTGGATTCACCTTCATTTTCCAGGGTGCAATAGTGATTGAGCCGTGAAAGGTCTAGCCACGTATCCAGCAAACTGGCTTCCGGGTTTTGCTGTTGCAGCGTTTGGTGATGTTCGGTGAGGTAGTCGTCGCGCAGGGTTAGCGCAAAGCCCGGCAGCCAGCGGCGCTTTAGGCGGGCGAACTGCTTTTGCCGTTTTTCTTCATCGTCATCAAGCGTGACCCATTGTGGGCGTTGCTTGTGGCTTGGCACGGCGCGGTTAGGAATGATGCTGCCACCGGCAATACGCATACCCGCAACGATCTCACCGATTTGATGGGCAATATCTTCATGCTCACTTTCTGTAGCAGCACTATCCATTGAGAAGATCAGAGTGATATCAAGATGGACGCGCCCTTCCTCCACAATCGCTGCTGTACCACCCGATTTATCCACCGGGTTACGGGTGAGATGAAAGCCCCGAATGTAACCGCCATCAGTGGCTTGGGCTTCAAAGTCGTGGCAAATAACCCCAACACGGCCTAATGAAACGGGAAGACTCGCATCTGCTAATTTCCGCTCTAGAGCATGCATCAAGCCCACAAAAGCACTCATGGCAGGAAAGCCCCAGGTCATTGGGCTAGAAATTGCGTTGGCGTTTTGCACCCGCAGGCGCGGCAGGACTAGGAGGTTTTTCACTTCACTCATCGTCATCACCTCCTGGCAGGTTAGTTAAGTCTTCCATTAGGTTTTCCATCCAGCGACGGTCACGATCCAGCATGGCTTGATGGGCCGTATCTTTCGCTAATTCGCTTCGCCAGTAGCGATACTCCATATCGCCAAAGGGCAGCTTTCCACCTAAGGCGTCATTGAGCCATTTAGCAAAGCTGTGGCGAACGTCATCTGCCCAGTTGTTACTGTTCCTTGCTTCACGAAAGCCAATATCTTCTTCGGCGCGACCAGGGTCTAGCCAAAAAATCTCATTCTGCACTAAACGGCAATGTTCATCCTTGCTCCACCCAGCAGGTAAGCTATGCATTTGCATGGCAAAAAGCATCAGCTCGTCCATCAGCATTGCAGTGAAGTCATCGCGCAGGTCGCGAGTGTGCATAGTGGTAGAAGGGTTAGTTTCTAGGAACTGTTTTAGGTCATAGACCAACGTCCAAACTTCTCTACGGCGACCAAAGATCCCAGGATGCGTAAAAACTGAATCCACCTTCAGCGGCGGTCGGATGTCGCGCACATTCCAGCTCGGTGGCATTGAGGCCAGCAAATAGTTATTCCCGCCTCGCTCGCTATTCAGCTGCGAGATATTTTGTGGCTTAGTGCCTCCCATTTTCTGTACGGCTAAGTCAGGATAGTTGTGCACGGTTTGCTCGGCGTATTTGTCCTCCCGCTTGGCCTTGCGTGCTTCTTTGGCCTCTTCGCTAAAACGGTCATGGTTAATAGTTTGAAATACGCGGTGGGCCAGCGAGGTGGCATAGAGTGGAGCTAGCAGATGGAAGTTATCGGCGTCATTTTCTAGGTCTGCGGCATCATCACCCACCAGCCAGTAGAGCTGTTTACCCCGGGTATGCGAGGCGTGCTCACCACGCGGCTCGGTAATCGCCGCAAAGGCGCTGATCCACGCCTGAGCTTGTTCGGGGTTATCGCTTAACGCTTTTGCTAGCTCAGTGTCATTTTCCAGCGCCCGCTCAAGTAGCGATTTCCCCTCAAATTGCAGCTTTAAGAACTTATAAACATCCAAGGCTGCGGCGTTCCCCACGACATCGCCCGCAAAATCAGCGGGTAGCGTGTGGCTGCCGACAAGACAATGATTGTTTAGCGATTCAGGAGGGGCGTAAAGATTGGAGCCTTTGGCATCGGGGTGGATAGGCTTGAGAGAGTGGGTAACGACTTGCAGTTGTCCAACGCGCCTTGCCGCATCGTTGATCCAGGTATCGAATTGGAACTGCTCGACCAGGGCATGGTATTTCGGATCATCGGGAGCTAGCTTTTCCGCCTTGGTATCGAAGCGCTCTTTTAGAAAGTGCTGGATGACTAAATTGAGTTTTTGCCCCCCGTTGTCGGTTCTTTCCCGCATAACTCTACTCCCTAATCATGTTTTATACTGTAGCCTTGAACGATCTTGCGACTACCCCACTAAGGAAACGCCTGATGCTCAGCCAAAAGCCTTATGCCCATAAATTCATCCTACTAACCCACACTTATAAAATCAAAATCCTTGACTACATTCTCAGACACTCCTAACATTCATTCCTGACTACCGAGTAGGTAGCTCAGCAATACTATCGCACGCCTTATATCTTCATTTGGCAATGTTCTGCCGAACAGGCAGCAGACTCATCATTGCAGCGTGACATCCAATCAATACAGTACTATTATTAGTACTACTATTTGAGAGCGCTTATGGCAAAGCTTGATAAGCTTCTGGATAAAGCACGTCGACAGCCCAAAAGCATGAGCTTCGACGAATTGGCCTATTTATGCGATCACTACTTTGGCCCTCCTCGCCAGCAAAAAACTAGCCATCGGGTGTATAAAACACCCTGGCCCCGCGACCCTCGCGTTAATATTCAGCGGGGGAAAAATGGAGAAGCCAAGGCTTATCAGGTACGCCAAGCGCTCGCTGCCATTGATAAATTGTCGTCATCTGCATGACGATGGGAGTAGGACCATGGTGAACCATACACATTACACCTACCGTATTCGCTGGTCAGAAGAAGATAACGAATTCGTTGGTTTATGCACCGAACTACCCAGCCTCTCTTGGCTTGCAGATACCCACCAAGAAGCGTTGGAAGGTATTCTTTCTCTAGTTTCCGACGTAGTGGCCGACATGGAAGCTGAAGGTGAAACACCCCCGCTCCCACTTTCTGAACGCCACTACTCTGGCCGTTTTAATGTGCGTATTCCCCCAGAGAAACACCGCGAGCTTGCGATTAAGGCAGCAGAGGAAAATATCAGCCTCAACCGCTTAGTCAGTGATCGGCTCGCAAACGTATAGCTAGCGGCTCCGCCAAAACCCCAACACCGGATGATACCCCCACCGCTGATTTCTAGCCGAAGCTGTTACCGTGCCGAAGGTACGGGCGGCGCGATCAAGAGAGATATCCAAGTCTTCCGCCAAGTCGGCGAGCGCTGTTAAATAATCGCTGGCACCCCAGGGTTGAATCCGCTCGCCCTGCTCTTTTGCTAGATCTACCCGCACCAGCAGGCTTTCCTCCACCGGAACGTAGAGCTTTTCACCTCGCCTTGCGCCGTCGTCTACGCGGTGCAGCGTCCAGGTTTCGCCACCCTCATCGGGCAGCAGTGCTAGCGTTATTTCAGGCTCGAGCTGCTTACGAAATGGATCACGTTGAATCAATACACCGGTTAAATGCAGTTGCGGCATCACATGCCAGCTATAGGCTCCTAAGGGCGGAGGCTTGGGCGTTTTGCCGATTCGTAGCTCTTTTTTGGTTAACGGTTCGGCGGGCTGCTCAATCATCAGTTGGTGCAGCCGCTCATGCTCCAGATCGACAAGGCTGTCTTTGGCGTGCAGCGTTTCCCGCGCCAGCACGCGGGGGCGGGCATCGATCACCTGGTACTCATCCGGCGTTAACAAGGTGTTAAGTGAGTGGTTTTTGAGACGCCAGGTAGCGTTTGTTTCAAAACCTGGCTTATAAAAAGCAGGTTCGCCCGGCCGTTCAAGGTCTTTTAGATTGGTCTCTAAAAGCAAAATATTCGCCACCTCACAGGCCTGCTCGCGGTGGCGGCGTACTCGGCCCGCTAGCTGGATAATCGAGCGCATGGAAGAAGGCTCGACTATCGCCCAGCCGTAATCGTGGTCGCGGCCGACTTCCGTTACCGGCGAGCCTAGAACGATAAACAGATGGTCGTCTTCTTCACTGCTATCCAGCAGGCGGCGGATATCGGGCTGCTGAAACACGCGCTCGGGTTCGGCCCGTTGCAGTGTTTTATCTAACCGGCGCTCAATCTCCGAGCGCATCACCAGCGGATGACGGGAGTGGTAAACGCAGAGATGAATGCGCGCACCTTCCGGCGCACCCTGCTGAAACAGCGCCCTGGCCACATCCACCAAGGGGTCGATATTGGCCATTCGAATCAAGCCAAAGCTGACGCGTTTGCTGGTGTGAGGGTCAACGGAATGGTGCTGTTGGTGTAACGCCAGCGCATGCTCGCGTAGCAGCTCTGCAACCGCGGGCCTGATCTCTTCCGGGCGTTTGCCCAGCGGTGGCAGTGCTAAAATCTCGCCACGGCGGCGTACCGGACTTTTGGCTAGGCGCTCCAACCGCCGCTTGGCAAAGTTATGATGTGCGGCTTTGAAGGTCTCGCTGCTGGCGCAGTTTTCATGCTGGCGGTCGTGCTCGTCGAACCAGGCGCAGCAGATATCCACCGCCAAGCCTGGCTCGCCACGATGACGCTGAAAGGCTTCGCGGCCGCTGCGGTAGGCTTCATACAACCCTTCGACCAATGCAGGCGGCAAGGTAGCCGATGAAAGCAGCACCCGCGAGCCCAACAGTCCCGCCCAATTCACTAATCGAGTAAGCGCGGGCAGGTCGTTGATATCGAAATCGTCGATTTCATCGAGCACCAAGTCACTGCTCATCAGGCGCAGCATGGGCACAATCTGTCGACCGCCGCGGGTGCTCTCCGTGGCGGGCACCAGATGGTCAACGGTACATACCAAAATAGGCGCGGCGATGAGGGCGCGAGTGCCCGGCTCATCGCTCAAGCGACGCAGCACCGGGTGATTATCGAAATTGCCGTCAAACACCACATGGGCGTCTTCTTCGATCAACGCCTGTTGAGACGCCGAACCGCTGGCTTCGGCCTCTTGCTCATAGTGCTCAAACAGCGTTTTATTGGCGCTACCACCCACCCGCACGGCAAGTTCATCCTCACCCAGATGCAAGCGCTCGCGAAGAGCCTGACCGGTTTGCAGTGTTAACGTGCGCAGCCCAAGGGCGATGCTAAAACGCGCGCCCTGCTGAGGATCGGCCAGTGCATACATAATGCGCCCATTGGCCAGGGTTTTACCGCAGCCGGTGGAGGCCATATTGATGCCAAAAAAGCCCTGTCGTTGGCTGCGCTCCCTCAGCGATTGGGCCAGATCAAAGGCTTTATCCTGCCAGCGAAAACGCGGGTGGCTGCTGCGTTTACGAAAGCCTTTATGGCGCGCTAAGCGGGGCAGGTGGCTGTCGACGCTGGGCAGGGCACGGGCGACCGCGGCGGCATGTTTCTCAACACCCAAAATATGCTCATCCAACGGTTGATTGGGCTTGCCGGTTTTACGCACGGTATTGGCGATCAACGGATAATTGGGTTCGCCGCGTACGCGATGCTGGAGATCTTCCAGGCTTGAGTAGTGATGGTCGGCGAGCATTAGACTTAGCCGCGCCAAGTGCATGACGTAAGGACTATCCAGCCAATGGCGTTCATTCTCTAGCCGCAACTGTAACCGCGTGGCAAGTTTGGCAGCACGTTCACGCCAGCGGGAGGTACTCAACGGCAGTCCACCGCTGAATTTCCAGTACGGGGCAATACGTTTAGGGTCTTGGGTCTCAGGAATCTCGTTCCACTCGGCATTAATAGAGGCAAACAGCCCGCCTAGCTGCTCCGCCTGTAGTGGCGCCTTTCCTCTGCCCCAGCGCCTTTCAGTATTGCCATCCTGTTCCGGCGGTTTTAACGGCAGGCGGTGATGACTAAGCACCAGCCAACCCAGCGCGGCAGCCAGCGGCGGCAATTGACTAAACACTGTAGAGCTAGGAGCGTCTATTCCGTCACGCTCCAAACCTTCCAGCCAGTCTTGTTCTTGATAGTCGCCTTCGGCTAAGCGCGCCAGCCAGGTGGCGTCGTCATCACTTCCGACAAACGCTTGGAACAGGCGAAGCGATATCCACTCATGGCGGTATAAGTTGCGCCCTTCCAGTTTGCCTTTAAGCCGTTGCTGAAAGGCGTCGCAGGCTTTGCCCAGGTCGTGCAGTAACGCAGCAAAGGCGGTGAGAAGAAGAATATCCTCGCCGTTGTGCCAGTCGTTTTCATCGCGGCGGCGCAGAATATCTCGAGCGGTGGTATTGGTCGGCACCGCGCCATTGATATTAAACCGCGAGGCATCCCCCACCACCCACATCAGCTCACTATGGTCGTGGCCACGAATCCAATGGCAAGCGACAGCGGTATTCTTGCGCGCTTTCTTACGCAGCAGTTTGCGCAGTGTATCCAACCCGGCCTGGGTTATCGGTGTTTGCCAGGTACGGTCGCCGCGGCGTTCGGCAAACTGATCAAGAATGCGCCGGGTCTCCTTGAGCGCGTTCTTGTTGCACTGGGAAATCAGCAACACATTCATGCGTCACCGCTCCCTATTTCTTGCCCCAGCTCCTGGGCGACTTCCTTGAGCGTATCAATCATAAAGTCGAGGGATTCGGTGCGGGTCAGGCGCTCAATGCAGGCTTGGCGAAACTCCTGCTCTTCGTCGCCGCGCATGGCGGAAATAAACGCCTGGGGCAGAATCACCGCGTCTTTGACTAAATCCGCCACATCAAACACTAAGCCACCCCGGCGGGTTTTGCCGTGGAGTACCGCGAGCCCATGGGGTATTCCCAGCACCCAGGTGGCCGTCGCCGCCAGGCCGTAGGCTAAATAGTTGCCGTGATCGAGAAAGCGGTTGGCGGGGTCGGTTCCCGTACCCCGTTTGGCGCGGCTAAAGTCGCCGTAGTCAACGGCGTTCACCGCCAGCTTGAACAGCGTCTTGGTTAACCGCGCTTCCAGGGTGAGCAGATCAACGGTGCTGGGAGCTTTTTTGATCGCTTCGCGATGGTGGTTTAGTGCGCTGTGCAGGTGATCGGTGGAAATAGTAAAACCTGCATCTTTCATTACGCGGCTTGTCCACAGCGCTTCGATACGGGCAAGGCGGGCTTGCTGAAATGCGCGGGCAGCATCGAGGCGTTTGGCATCGTCAAACCAAAAGCGCACCCAGTATTGGAGATACTCCGTTGGCCGATATTCACTCTGCGGGGTCAACCAGGCAACATCCACATCGACTTCATTGGCAGCAAATAGCGGCGTGCCGCCACCACCGCAAAACCCGACGAGTACACCTGCTTTAGCAAGCTCGCGCATGGCCGCTTGGGTAATTGAGGTGCCAGTTCCTAGTAGTATCGAGGTGGTGTTGGCAATGGGGATATTCCAGTAGCGGGATTTGCTGCCCTCATCGGTGACGTACTCCACTCGCCCACCGTTCACTAGCACCCGGCAGTGCTGCAGGTAATAGAGGTTAGCGCGCTTGGAGTGAAGAATGGTTTTTAGGTCATTGGGCGAAAAGTCATCCATGCGGCGCTCCTAATGGTCGTTTCCTCCATCTAACCATCCTTTACCCCACCACGCCATTGGCCTTAGTCATACTTCGCTAACCCTGAATCCCCCTCGTCTGATTTGTTTTGCGTGCTACGCTTAGCGCTACCGCTCCCTGATATAGGCACTACTTCATGCATGCTTTTCGTCTTTTTGCCGCGCTGGTAACCACCCTGGTGGTCGTTCTGCCTGCCTCTCTACAGGCGCAAGCCCAGGCACCAACCGGTGGGCAGTGGAGTGAATACGATGAGGTATTTGAGAACGGCGCCAGCCACGCCAACGTTTGGCAGTGGGGCTGGACAGGCGTTTACGGCACCAGCCTGGCGGTGAATGCGTACCAGTCGAGTGAGGCAAGCGACCCGGATGACCGCTTTGATGCCCGGGTGGGCGTGGTCAAATCCGCCCTGGCCGTGGCCGGCATGCTGACGGATCGCCAGCCGCACCCGGCGGCACTGGCCGAGTATGAGCGTTTGAAAGCCAGCGGTGATTTAAGCGGCGTGCAGGCGCTCGGCTTGCAGCTCGCTCAAGCTGAGCGCGAGCGGCGTGGCTGGGGTGCCCGGGTGAGCTCGTTGGTGGTGAATGGCGTGGCGGGTGCGGTGATTGCCGCCGATGGCCGGGAAAGCGACGGCGCTATTAACTTTGCCACCGGCATGCTGGTTAACGAGCTGCAAATTTGGTCGCAGCCCAATCAGGCGTCTTCGGCGATTAATCGCTTCCAGCCCGCTAACCTCTCGCTAGGGCCAATCACGATTCCCGGTGAATATGCGTTCAACGTGGGGCCACAGCAGTTAGGTGCTACCTGGCGCTACTGATTCTCCCGGCTTATTACTCCTCTAAAGCGCTGGCGGCGATTTGCTTCCAGCGCTTTATTATTGCCAGCGCGGTATGGAGGAGTAAAATACCCAGCAATTTTTTGGCTTTGCCAAACGTTATGTTATAACCTATTCGTCATTACACGAGGCCACTTGATGAGTGAGCATACGCACCGCCATAACAAGGAGGGCCCCTGCCATTTCTCCTTGATGTCGCTATCGGCTGTTAAACGGCTGCTGTTCGTGGCCGTGCCGCTGTTGGCACTTTGGGCGCTGGTGGTTTGGGCTGGCGGGTGGTTGGGATGAGTCAGCGCTCGTTATCACGCCTACAGTTGCACAACCTGCACCTGGCCCAGGCGCGCCGCACGGTGCTGGAACACATCGAAGGCGACTTTAAGCCGGGCGCCATTACCGCGCTGATCGGCGCTAACGGCGCCGGTAAAAGCACGCTGATTCAGGCGATTATGGGTGAACTACGGCCTATTAGCGGCGAAGTGGTGTGCACCGTCGCCAAAGAGCGCCGGGCGTGGCTGCCCCAGCAGCTGGCGTTAGACCTGACCTTCCCGATGAGTGTGGAAGAGCTGGTGATGACCGGCAGCTGGCCCAGCCATGGCGCGTTAACCGGCTACTGCGCCGCGCACTACCGCAAGGGCCGCGAGATTATGGCGCGGCTGGGTATTTCCCACCTGGCCCACCGCCCGCTGGGCGAGCTTTCCGGCGGCCAGCGCCAGCGCGCACTGATTGGCCGTACGTTGATGCAGGAAGCCGAGCTGTTACTGCTTGATGAGCCGTTTGCCAATGTGGATAGCGAAACCGTGGATATTTTGATCCGCATTCTGCGCCAGATGGCGGACGATGGCGCGACGATTATTGTCGTGCTCCACGATATGGATCACCTGCGCCGCCTGGCCGATGAAGTGCTGATGCTAAACGGCGGCCATGGCCGTTGGGTGGCGCCCAGCGCGCTCAATCATCAGCATGCACCTACTCAGGTAGTGCCGCTTACTCTGCTGGGAGGACGCCATGCTGGATCTGCTTAACGCCTGGTTTGTCAGCCCGTTTGATTACGGCTTTATGCGCCGCGCGGTGGTGGGCGGCTTGGCCCTTTCCCTGGCCGCACCGCCGTTGGGGGTATTTTTGGTACTGCGCGGGATGAGCTTGATTGGCGACGCCATGGCTCACGCAATACTGCCCGGCGTGGCACTTGGCTTTTTGCTGGCAGGGTTTTCGCTGCCGATTATGAGCATTGGTGGGGTGCTGTTTGGCTTGATGGTGGCGCTGCTGGCGGGGGCGGTCTCGAAAATGGGCGGCCAGCGGGAAGATGCCGCCATGGCGAGCTTTTTTATTATCTCGCTGGCCGCTGGTGTGATGCTGATTTCGCTGGGCGGTAGCAGTGTTGATCTTACCCACGTGCTATTTGGCTCGATCTTGGCGATCAACTCGACCGCGCTGCTGCTGATCGCAGGTATCAGCACGCTGATTGTATTGACCCTGGCGGTGGTGTTCCGCGCCCTGGTGGTGGAGTGCTTGGACCCGCTGTTTTTACGCGGCCAGAGCCGCCGCAGCGGTTGGGTACACAGCGTGTTTTTGGGCCTACTGGTGCTGAATTTAACCGCTGGCTTTCAAACGTTGGGCACACTCATGGCGGTGGGCTTGATGATGCTGCCCGCCACCTCGGCGCGGTTTTGGAGTAAGCGTTTAGAGGGGCTAATCGGCATTGCGATTGCGCTGGCCATGGTGTCGAGCACTGGTGGCCTGCTGCTCTCGTTTCATCTGGATATTCCATCCGGCCCGAGCATTATTCTGCTGGCTGGCGTGGGGTATCTGTTTTCGGCCCTGTTTGGTCGTTACCACAGCTTGGCAGCCAAGCTTCGGCGTAAAACAACGCCGCTGGCTGTTGAGCACGGCTCTTAATTGTCCGTTTCATGCTTAACCGTAAGGAGTGTTGTATGTCGCTTGGCTATTTATCACCTTGGTCGTCGCGCTGGTTAGTGGGCGTTTCCGCTATGCTGGCGCTGCCTGCTGCCATGGCGAATGAGCGCGTTCAAGTGGTCACCAGTTTCTCTATCCTGGCGGATATGGTGGAAAATGTGGGCGGCGAGCATGTCGACGTGACCTCCCTGGTGGCTGCTGATGGCGACGCCCACGTTTACTCCCCCAGCCCTGGCGATGCCCGCTCTCTGGCCAACGCTGATTTAGTGGTCTTCAACGGCCTGCTGTTTGAAGGCTGGATGGAGCGCTTGATTAGCGCCAGCGACTACGCCGGCCCGTTGGTCACCGCGACCGATGGCATCGAGCCGCTCTCTTATGCTGGGCATGACGAGCATGCAGAACATGATGATCACGGACATGATGACCATGCCCATGAAGAACACGACCATGCAGAACACGAGCATGAAGAACACGAGCATGAAGAACACGATCACGCAGAACATGCGGGTGAGCACGCCGGTCATGACCATGGCAATCAAGACCCCCATGCTTGGCAGGATATGCACCAGGCCGAGGTGTATGTTGCCAACATTCGTGATGGGTTAATCGCCGCAGATGCCGACAACGCCGATGCCTACCGTGCCAATGCAGAGCAGTACTTACAGGATATGGCCAAGGTAGACGCTGAGATCCGTGCGCTGATTGACGAGATCCCTGCCTCCACCAGCGTGATTACCGGCCACGACTCTTTTGGCTACTTCTCAAGCGCCTATGGCGTGACCTTCCTCTCGCCGGTGGGACTTTCTACGGAAGCTGACCCCAGTGGCGCCAGCATGGCAGCACTGGTAGATGTGATTGAGCAGGAGAACGTGAAGGCACTGTTCCATGAGAACATGACCAATCAGTCGATCATCACCCAGCTCGCCGAAGAGACCGGCCTGCCGATTGCGGGCACGCTTTACGCCGATGCGTTAGCCTCGGAAGGCGAAGCCAGCACCTATCTGGGGATGATGCGCCACAATGCCCATGTGCTGCACGATGCGTTGGCCCAGCCTGGTGGTCATGACGATCATGAGCACAGTCACGAGCACGATGACCATGACCATGACCATGACCATGACGAGCATAGCCACTAAGCGGGCCGGATAACCAAGCGATGCTCAGACGTTAATCGCGGTGAGCAGCCACTCCCGGAAAGAGGCCATGGCGCGGGTTTCCGGGCGTGTCTGCAGGCGAGTCAACCAGTAACCTCCCAGGCTGACAGCGGTGTCGAAAGGCTGTACCAGCGCGCCGCTGCTCAGTTGGCGGGGGAACATCAGCGGTGGCGCCAGCGCCACGCCTGCCCCTTGTATCGCGGCTTCCACCATGGCGATGGAAGAGTCGAACACAATGCTGTTAGTCATCGCAAAGCTGCGCGGCAGCCCCGCCGCTAATAGCCACTCTGTCCACTCATCGGCACGGTAAGAGCGCAGCCAGGTCTCGCCTAATAGATCGGCTGGCGTGTTAAGCCGGGCAGCAATGGTCGGCGTGCACATGACCGAAAGTGACGCCGGTAGCAGAGGCTGCGCCGCGGTAGCGTGCCAGGCCCCGGTGCCAAAGCGGATAGCAAAATCGAGCCCTTCACCGGCAATATCCGCGCGGTTGTTATGGGTGGAAAGGCGCAAATCGACAAACGGGTATTGGTCCTTAAAATCCGCCAGCCTTGGCAGCAGCCAGCCGACGGCAAAGGTCCCGACCACTCCAACATTTAACACTTCCCGGTAGCTGCTCTCGCCCACCCGTTCCAGGGTGTGGGAGATCTGATCAAATGAGCTCTTCAATACCGGCAGCAGCAGCTCACCCTCCTGAGTCAGCATTAGCCCTCTAGGCAAGCGCTTGAACAGCGGCACCTTCAACTGCGTTTCGAGCAGCTTCACCTGATGGCTAACCGCGGCCTGGGTGACGTGAAGCTCTTCAGATGCTCGGGTAAAGCTTAAATGCCTGGCCGACGCTTCAAAGGCGCGCAGTGCTTTTAACGGTAGGTAGGGACGCACCACCTTGACCCCCAAATTTTTCTAATGGCTCGGGCAAAATATCGCTGTTTGTTAATCGACACAGCACGCCGTAAATTAGCCACTGTCACGCTCTTTACGGCGGGTGAGACCACCCAGCTTTCACTCAATGCTAATCACAACAGGATACTGGTATGGGTAAGATGTTAGCAGCAAACTCCGGGCTTATCATGACGGGTTCTCTTTTCATCGGCAGCTTTGCCTGGGCATCTGATGCGCCTGAAAACGCAGACATCGAGGCGCTGGTAAACGACACTATTGCGCCTTTGATGGCGGAGCACCGTATTCCAGGCATGGCGGTCGCTGTGAGTATCGGTGGCCAACAGCATTACTTTAATTATGGAGAAGCCGACCAAGAAGCGGGTACTCCGGTCACCGATGAGACACTGTTCGAACTCGGCTCGATCAGCAAGATCTTCACGGCGGCGTTAACGGGCTATGCCCAGTCCAGCGGTGCGCTTTCGCTATCCGACCCGGCCAGCCAGTACCTGCCCACCCTTGAAGGCAGTGCCTTCGATGAGATCACGCTGCTGGAACTGGGCACCTATACGGCAGGTGAGCTTCCGCTGCAGTTCCCCGATGCGGTACAAAACGAAGAGCAAATGCTCGACTACTATCGCCAGTGGCAACCTGAATCTCCCCCCGGCAGCCATCGACTCTACTCCAACCCGAGCATAGGCCTGATGGGCTATTTAACTGCCCAACGCCTTGATAAACCGTTCGAGATGCTGATGGAAGAAGCGCTGTTCGCCCCGCTGGGGCTTGAGCATAGCTATTACCAGGTACCGGAATCGCAGCAGGATCACTACGCCTACGGTTACTCAAAAGAGGATAAGCCTAT
Organism: Halomonas sp. AOP13-D3-9; assembly: GCF_052379125.1. Lineage (NCBI taxonomy): Bacteria > Pseudomonadati > Pseudomonadota > Gammaproteobacteria > Oceanospirillales > Halomonadaceae > Halomonas > Halomonas sp. AOP13-D3-9. Next base: position 199,950 of record NZ_JBQSYH010000002.1, read on the forward strand.
ACGGGTCAACCCAGGCATGCTGGATGCCCAAGCTTACGGTTTAAAATCCACAGCCGCCGACGTGCTGACGTTTGTGGAGGCGCATATGGAGGCGCCTGGGCTCGACGACGAGCCACTCCGCCAAGCCTTGGCAGCCACGCGCACAGGCTACTTTGAGTTCGGCGATATGACCCAAGGGCTGGGCTGGGAAAGCTACGCCTACCCGGTGACGCTTGAGCAGTTACTGGCGGGCAACTCCCTTGAGATGATTTTGGAGCCCAACGCCGCCAACCGCTTAACCCCGCCGCTAGCCCCCAGGCAGGAGGCGTTCTACAACAAAACCGGCGCCACCAACGGTTTTGGCGGCTACGTAGCCTTTGTGCCCAGCGAGCAGATCGGCATTGTGCTGCTGGCCAACCGCAACTATCCCAATCAGGCCCGCATTGAGGCGGCTCACCATATCCTTTCCGAGCTCACTGAAGCGCCCTAAGTAAGCGTCCAGACAACGTGACGCCGCCTTCGGGCGGCTTTTTGGTTGCATTTTTCGCTGTCGATAAGGAGACTAACACCCCTCCCCGTTACTAACCTTCACTGCGAAGAGCCCTTTCCCATGCGTTTAAACGCCGATTTTAGCCACTTTGCCTGTGTTACCCCAGAAGAGTATCAGTGGGTCGACTCCCCCAGTGCGGGGGTAGAGCGCATGATGTTTGACCGCATTGGCGATGAAGTTGCCCGCGCCACCAGCCTTGTCCGCTACGCACCCAATACGCAGTTTGAGCGGCATACCCACGGCGGTGGCGAAGAGATTCTGGTGCTGGAAGGCGTGTTCGCCGATGAACATGGGCGCTACGCGGCGGGCAGCTACCTCAGAAACCCCATCGGCACCGGCCATACGCCAAATATTGGCGAGGAAGGAGCGCTGATTTTCGTCAAACTGCATCAGTTTGACCCCAACGACACGCTCCAACTGGCGGTGCCCGCCCACCGACTGCCCTGGCAGCCAGACCGGCGCCCGCGCATCGCCTACAAAATGCTGCACACTTACAAGCAGGAACGTACCAGCCTGGAACGCTGGTCGGCGGGCACTTCCATTGCCTACCCCACGCTGCTGGGCGGTCTGGAGTTTTTGGTTCTGGAAGGCACGCTGAGCGATGGAGAGCAAAGCTACACGGCGGGCACCTGGTGCCGCTACCCTAGTGGCGCAGCCCCTGCTCTCACCGCTGGTGAAGATGGGGTCATGATGTACCTTAAACGCGGTCATCTGCCGCCTGCTTAGGCTTAGGTTCCGTTTCAGGTTTGCGACAAGCCCAAAAACGGCAAAAGTGTGAGGGCGACAATCAGCGTCACCGCTAATAGCACCAGCACCACCTGCAGCGGGTGGGCCGCTAGGCGTTTCCATAGCGTCATTTGCTCACCCCGCTCAACCGCTGCCTGATGCTCCCGTTGGACACGCTCCAGGCGCTCCGCCTGATAGGCTTCTAGCGCGGCGATGGCCGCGTCGTGTTGGTGCGGGTTGCGCAACCAAATAGCATCGACGCCCAGGCGGAAAAACCCCGCCTGGGTTTCATAGGTATCAAAGCCATGGGCGGCGAGCAGGTCACGCACTTCCATGGCTTCTTCGTCGGTAACGTGGCGCAGCCGGAACAGTAGTTCAGCCATTGGCGTGCCTCAAGCGTCGCTCTTCCCCACCATCAGGTCTGCCTGAATCACTTCGATCCAGTAGCCGTCCGGGTCTTTAACGAAGATAACATCTTTCATCTTGCCCTGATCGGCACGTTTCACAAAGGTGACATCATGCTGGTCAAACCACGCTTGAGCCGCCGCTAAATCCGGCACGTTAAAGCAGATATGCCCGAAGCCTTGGGGTTCGGCGTTACCATCGTGGTAGGCAAAGTCGTCCTTGTCTTCGGTGCCCCAATTGTGGGTCAGCTCCAGCAGCCCTCTCTGGCTAAACGTCCAGGCGGTACGCGCTTGCGCATCTTCCGGCACGCTGTCGCTGGGCTCCAAGTTAGCCAGGAAATACAGCGAGAACTGCATCTCTTCAAAATCCAGCCGCCGCATCACCTGCATGCCAAACACCTTTGAGTAGAACGCCAGCGCACGCTCAGGATCCTTCACCCGCAGCATGGTGTGATTTAAACGAAACCCTTGAGTTTGGGGTGGTGTAGCAACGACGCCAGGGTGCTGTTCGCCTTGAAAACTCATTCCGCTCTCCTGCTGCTGATATTAACCATGGAGGCTATTGCGCCTCATATACCGCTTACCATGGGGGCTTTAGGGCCATAATACCAGCCCTTACAAGCACATAGACAGCGTCGCATCACGCTACCCATAAGCGCACTGGCAATCATGAACAAAACCCCTACACTTATTATTCACAAGCTTTACAAAAAAGCAGTTCCTGCCACATGAGCGACGCTTCACATTGACGGCGTCGTCCAGGAGTTTTCCATGAGTTCGATTGATATGACGCTGGGTGACCAGCTGACGCTAAAGCAACTTTCCAATGCTCTGCACAACGGTTTTTCGCCGATTGTGGAGGTTGAATCCATGGATGGCATCTACAAAGTGCGTTTTCATCACGCCAACGGCGTGTCTGACCTGAGCGACAACAAGGGCCATGTCAGCACTTTTTTGGGCACGGGCGAGATACGCGACACCCTAGGTCAACTGGGCCTGACCCACGGCGTACTGACCTTCGCTGACCAGTGCGGCGACGAGATGATCGGGGTAGAGGGGAAAGCCATAACGCCTGATGAAATGCTTACCTACGGTACACGTATTTCGTTTCGCTAGCGGGCCATCGTCCGCATTCGGGGCTTTACAGGGCTACTCCAGGCAAGGATAGTAATCATTCGACAGGGGCGCCCTCCGTTACCAGTGGGCTGAGAAGCACCCTTTGAACCTGAACCGGATAACACCGGCGTAGGGAGTCGTGGTAACGCTTACCACCTCCCTGCCGGGAGGATGCTATGACCCTACGCCCGCTTGGCGATTACCTAGAGACGCTGCGCGCAGTGACACCTCTGGTTCACTGCATAACCAACTATGTGGCCATGAACAGCACTGCCAACCTGCTGCTAGCCACCGGCGCGTCGCCCGCCATGCTGCATGCGCCTGAAGAGGTGGCGGAGTTCACGGCTATTTCCGCGGGGCTTTCGATTAACATCGGCACGATCTCCTCCCACTGGGCCGATGCGATGCTGACCGCCACAGCGACTGCCGATCAACACGCGATTCCCTGGGTACTGGATCCCGTCGCCGTTGGCGCTACGCGCTATCGCCAAACGCTGTGCGCGAAACTGCTGGCCAATAAACCCAGCGTGATTCGTGGCAATGCGTCGGAGATTCTTGCCCTTAACGGCTTAGCCAGCCAGGGCCGCGGGGTGGACTCGACGGCCGCTACGGAGCAAGCCGTGGATGCAGCCATCGCCCTGGCGCAAAAAAATGGCTGTATCGTCGCGATGACCGGGGAAAGCGACTGGGTGACAGACGGCACACAGCACTACCGTATTAACGGTGGCCACCCCTTAATGCCCCGGGTGACAACATTAGGCTGCGGGCTAAGCGCGCTGGTGGCAGGCTTTGTGGCTGCCAACCGTGAAGCGCCGCTGGGCGCGACCGCCGCCGCCCTGGCCTGCTTTGCGGTCGCCGGTGAACGGGCAGGCAGCAACGCCCAGGGGCCTGGCAGCTTTCAAGTGGCGCTGCTGGATACGCTGTACCAACTCACCCCTGACGACCTCACCACCCATGCCCAGTTGGAGGCTATCGATGCCGTTTGATCTATCGCTTTATTTAGTCACCGATGCTGCGCTGTGCGACGCCATTGGCTTGGAGCAGACGGTTGAGGCAGCGGTACGAGGCGGCGTCACCATCGTGCAGCTGCGTGATAAGCACGCCAGCGACGAACAGATGTTGACCCAAGCCAAGCGGCTCAAAGCGGTGCTGGCGGGCACCGGTGTGCCACTGATCATTAACGACCGTTTGCAGGTGGCGCTTGAGAGCCAGGCAGATGGTCTGCACGTCGGCCAGAGCGACGCTGCCGTTCAAGAGGCGCGTAGAGTGTTAGGTGAGCAGGCGATTATTGGCCTGTCGATCAACACCCTCGCCCAGCTAGAAGCTGCACCGGTGGAGTTACTCGATTATGTGGGGATTGGCCCGGTGTTTGCCACGGTGAGCAAGCAGGATCATGCCCAGCCCATCGGCTTTGGCGGCCTGGCGTCGTTGGTCAAGGCGTGCCCGCTGCCCAGCGTGGCCATTGGCGGGCTGAAAGCCAACCATGCGATTAGCGTGCAGCGCGCGGGAGCGAACGGTTTAGCGGTGATATCGGCTATTTGTGGTCAGCCTGACCCCTACCAGGCGGCACGGACATTTCAGGTTTTCCAAGCTGTTTCGGCGTCATGAACCAGTTGGAGCACATCGTCGCTTTTGTGCGGGTAGCCGAGCTGGGTAGCTATACCCGGGCTGCCGAAGCGCTGGATATTTCGCGCACCCGCGTATCCCGCCAGGTCATGGCGCTGGAAGAGGCACTGGGGGCGCGACTCATACAGCGCACTACGCGACGACTGCATCTCACGGAAGCCGGGGAGCGCTATTTAGCCCGCGCCCAAGGCGTGCTGCAAGCGCTCGATGAAGCCGCCGCCGAAGTAGGCCAAGGCACCAGTGATGTGCGTGGACGGCTACGCGTGAATGGGCCAATGAGTTTCGGCACCCGCTACCTGGCGCCTCTCGTTGCTCAATTTATGCAGGCCCATCCAGCGCTTGAAGTTCGATTGGATCTGAACGACCGCCGCGTTGATCTGCTGGAAGAGGGGTATGATGTCGCCATTCGTATCGGCAGCCTTCCAGACTCAAGTTTAGTGGCACGCCGCCTAACCCGCTGCCGCCTGCTGTTTTGCGCATCACCAGAGTACCTTGCCACCCACGGCGAACCCAGTAGCATTAAAGCCCTTGCTGAGCACCGCTGCCTTCGCTACCGCAGCGGCCAGCACAGCGCTGACTGGCAGATTGCCACACAGTCGTTGACGGTCAATGGCCCGCTGGAAAGCAATAACGGCGATGTACTCACTCACGCCGCAGAAGCGGGCCTGGGCATCGCTCAACAGCCCAGCTTTCTGGTCACGGAGAGTATCGCCAGCGGGCGTTTAGTGCCCATTTTGACCCATGAGCCAACGGTGCGGCTCGATGTTCACGCGCTCTACCCCGCCCGGCGCTACCTGCCTGCCAAGGTGGAGCGCTTTATTGACCTGCTCACCGAGGCGTGGGGCGATCCACCGGTTTGGGAGCAGAACATCGGATTGTCGCCAATTACGCAATAGTGATGTGCAAAATATGCTGATTATCTCGATATAATCCGGCGGTAAAGTAGCGCCATCAACCATTCGATGGAAGCTACTCTTATGACAACCCTTACTCACTCCACTCCTTCTCTACAGCCCCATGCCATCTCGCTACTACGTATTGCACTAGGAGTAATGGCCCTCGCTCACGGTTTGCTCAAGGTGTTTGTGTTTACCCTGCCGGGCACCGTCGGCTATTTTGAATCACTGGGTTTACCTGGATTTCTGGCCTACTTGACCATTGCTGCCGAAATCGGCGGCGGCATCGCCCTGCTGCTTGGCGTATATACCCGCTGGGTGAGCCTGGCGCTGGTGCCCGTGCTGCTTGGCGCTGCCTGGGTGCATCTTGGCAACGGCTGGATGTTTTCAAATGCCGGCGGCGGTTGGGAATTCCCGGTGTTCTGGACGCTGGCGTTAATCGTGCAAGCGGGCCTGGGCAGCGGCCGCTGGGTGTTAAGCAATCGATTCGCCTAACCCCTAACCCACAATCCTATCGCCAGCGCTCGCCTCACCGTCAGCGCTGGCAATGCTGCTATGGAGATTCCCCCATGTTACCTAGCCTGTTTATTTCCCATGGTTCGCCCATGCTGGCGCTTAATAAAACCCCGGCTCACGCCTTTCTACGCGAACTGGGCAAACGGCTTTCACCCAAGGCGGTGGTCGTGGTGTCGGCACACTGGGAGAGCCTAGCGCTCAAGGTCAGTACCAGCGCCAAGCCAGAGACCATACACGATTTTGGCGGCTTTCCACGGGCGCTGTTCGAGTGCCAGTATCCCGCCCCCGGCGAGCCTGAACTGGCTGAACGGCTAGCCGAGTTACTAGGCGCCGAGCGGGTAGAGCGCGGCCTGGATCACGGCGCTTGGGTACCCCTCTCATTAATGTTTCCTGACGCCAAGGTGCCGGTTGTTTCGCTGTCGCTTCCGGTGCGTTGGAGCAATCAAGAACTAGTCGCGCTGGGTGAGCACCTGTCGGCACTGCGGGGAGAAGGCATTCTCATTATCGGCTCGGGTAGCCTGACCCATAATCTTTATGAAATTATGCCCCTGGAGAGCCCAATGCCTGCCTGGGTCGATGAGTTTGCCACTTGGGTCAGCGAACGCCTGATCGCCAATGATCGCGACGCACTGCTTAGCTGGGAGCGCGCGCCCAACGCCGAGAAGAACCATCCAACCCCTGAGCATTTTCAACCATTGCTGGTGGCCATGGGAGCCGGAGGCGAGGCGGCCCAGCTGCACCACAGCGTCGAGCACGGGGTGCTTGCCATGGACGTTTATCAGTTTGCTTAAGTATATTGCTAGGCAGTTGGGCGGCGTTTAAGGGTGGTTCTACGGTCGTGATACGCCACCGCTAAACCGCTGCCCATTATCAAGGCGCTGCCTACCCAGACCCAAAGATCCGGCATTTCGCCCCAGAACCACCAGCCCAACAGCACCGCCCACAGCATGGCGGTGTAATCAAATGGCGCGGCGATGGCCGCAGGGGCAAACCGAAAGGCCAAAGTGATAAAAGCGGTGGCGGCGACACCGAGCACGCCAGACGCGAAAAACCCGACCCAGTGCCACGGCTGGGGTGTTTGCCACACCCACGGCAGCGTTAATCCAGTGACGATTAATGGCACAAAGGTCATGTAAAACAGCATTGCCCATAAGTGCTCGCGGGCGCCGTAGCGGCGCGCGGTAATCATCATCAGCGCATAAAATAGCGCGGCGGCCACCAGCACTAATGCGCCCACCTGAAAGGCATCGCCGTTGGGGCGAACCACAATCAGTACCCCCGCAAACCCCACTAACGATGCGATGAGTACCGGCGGATCAATTCGCTCACCCAACAAGGGCACCGACAGTAGCGTTACGAACAGCGGTGCCACAAAAGCGATTGCCGTGGCTTCCGCCAGGGGTAACAGCGTTAAGCCCCATACGAAACAGACCATGGTGGCGGTATAGATCAATCCGCGCAGAAAATGCACGCCAGGCCGCTTAGTCCTTAGCTTACGCAAGCCACCGGCAAAATGGGCCAGCAGCGCAATCATCGGTAGCGAGACTAACGCACGGAAGAAAATAATCTGCAGCGGCGAATGCACTTCGCCTAACCATTTGGAAACGGCGTCGCCTAGGGCTAAAAACAGCACGCCCAGACACATACAGAGTATGCCTTTGAGTGACGTTGTCACCGCAACCTCCTTTTTTATTAGCCGTTAAAAAGCAAAAACCCCGCCAACTTGCCATTGGCGGGGTAATGGCCATACACCACCTTATAGGCTGGCGTTAACCACCATGCAGTCCATACCCTGGGAGTGCAGTTCACGGCACGCTTGGCGGGCACGCTGTTCATCCAATGCCATTAGCCGGGCGCGATAAACCGGATTCTGTCCTTCTACAGTGTCCACAGCAACGCGTCCGCCTAAATTCTGGGCGATGCGTTGAGCCGCCTGCTGAGCCAACTGGCGCGCTTGGGCTTCGCGACTAAAAGCGCCCACTTGCACCCCCCAGCCGCCGCCCGTTTCATTAGCGGCGGCCATCTGACGTTCACGTTCAATGAACGCTTGTAGAGGATCAGTCTGCGGCGCTTCGCTGGGGGGTGGGGGGCGCTGAATGGTAGCAATACCGGCCAACTGCTCTTCAAGATCAACAACTGGCGTGGCAGGTGTGGCGTGGGCCGATGGCGACAGTGTTGTGGTTTCGACCACCGCCAAGAGGGGCTGCTGTGGCGCAACCGGCTGGGCAGGCGGCGCAAAGGCCATGAATTCACGCGAGAAATCGGTGTCGCCCATCCAGTTTTGCTGGTCGCGCAGCGAGGCACGTAGGAAGCTGCGATCTAGCAGGTTGGCCATATGGGTATCCCGGGACTGGGAAGAAAAACCGCCCATCACAACACCCACCAAACGCCGATTACCGCGCATCGCGGTGGTCGCTACGTTAAACCCAGAAGCGCGAATAAAGCCGGTTTTTAAGCCGTCGGCCCCCGGGTAATCGCGCACCAACCGATTGTGACTGGTATGCCGGGTCCCACGGTAGGTGAACTCCTGCAGACCAAAATAGTGGTAGTACTGGGGGAAGTCCTGCATCACTCTGACCGAGAGCGTTAGCATATCCCGTGCGGTGGTAATTTGTCGCTCATCCGGCAAGCCGGAGGCATTGCGAAAGGTGGTGGCGTGCATGCCCAACTCGCGCGCCTTGGTGGTCATCATTTGCGCAAAGTGCGCTTCACTGCCACCCAGCGCTTCGGCGACCACGGCAGCAACATCATTTGCAGAACGCACCGCGAGCGCACGAATAGCGGTATCCACCGGGATAGAGCTGCCTGCAGCCAACCACAGTTTGACGGCAGGCTTGGCGGCCGCATAAGGGGAAACAGGCAGGGGCTGATCTAAACGTAGCGCCCCCTCTTCTAACGCTTCAAACGTCAGATAGAGCGTCATCATCTTAGTAAGCGACGCAGGGTAGCGCTGATCGTCAATATTCTCGGCGTAGAGCACTTCGCCATTATCCAAGTCGACAACAATACCCGCATAGCGTGGATTGTCGGCATGCGCGCTGGTCGTCATCGCCAGTACAAGCAGCACTAGCATACTCAATATCGTGGCCGCTCCTGCCGCAGCGCTGTTTAACCTTGCATACATACCTGCCCCTTGCTTGTTATCAATGCGCTAGACGATCAACGACTTAACTACCATGCCACACTCTGGGTGCAACGCAAGGCTTCCTATCGGCTCACCACAGGCCAACGCTGAATAGTTATGATGATAAGTAGAGTATATACACAGTTAAGCTTAGAAAAGAGAAGATAAATGCGCATATAAAAAAACCGACCCACTGGGGGTCGGTTTTCATTCGCTACCAAAGAGGCCTAGCGCAGAGGATTACTCTTCTGCCGCTGCTTCTTCAACAACCGGACGGTCAACTAGCTCAACGAACGCCATAGGCGCGTTGTCGCCGGTGCGGAAGCCGCACTTAAGGATACGGACGTAACCGCCCGGACGCTCGGCATAACGCGGACCTAGTTCGTTGAACAGTTTGCCGACGGCTTCTTTAGAGCGCGTGCGGGCAAACGCCAAACGACGGTTTGCAACGCTATCCTGCTTAGACAAGGTGATCAGCGGCTCGATAACGCGACGCAGCTCCTTGGCTTTCGGCAGGGTTGTCTTAATGACTTCATGTTCGACCAGCGAGACAGACATGTTCTTGAACATGGCCTGACGATGCGAGCTGGTGCGATTCAGATGACGACCACTCTTACGATGACGCATGGTTGTAATTCCTTACCAAACTGGGACTCAAGTCGACGCTCACGCGGAGGCTTTGTCGTCCTTCAGGCTTGCCGGTGGCCAATTTTCCAACCGCATGCCAAGGGACAAGCCGCGAGCCGCCAATACGTCTTTAATTTCATTCAAAGACTTTTTACCGAGGTTCGGTGTCTTCAACAGCTCAACTTCTGTGCGCTGAATCAGATCACCGATGTAGTAAATATTCTCGGCTTTTAGGCAGTTCGCGCTGCGAACGGTCAACTCAAGATCGTCTACGGGGCGCAATAGAATTGGATCGACATGATCCTCTTCCTCTTCGACTTCCTGTTCTTTATCAGCTTCCAGGTCGACGAAGGCGGCCAGCTGCTCTTGCAGGATGGTCGCACTGCGACGGATAGCCTCTTCCGGATCCAGGGTACCGTCGGTTTCCAAGTCGATAATTAGCTTATCGAGATCGGTGCGCTGCTCGACACGAGCGGCTTCAACCGAGTAGGAAACACGGCGGACAGGGCTGAAGGTGGCATCCAGCTGCAGGCGGCCAATAGCACGCGTCTCTTCATCAGAGCCACGCGCGTCAGCCGGCTCGTAGCCACGACCCAGCGCTACCTTAAGCTGAATCTTCAGCTCGGCACCTTCATTGACGTGTGCAATGATGTGGTCCGGGTTGACGATTTCGACGCTATGATCAAGCGCAATGTCGCCAGCGGTGACGACGGCTGGGCCCTGCTTGTTCAGCGTGAGCACCGCCTCATCGCGGCTGTGCATTTTGATCGCAACATCTTTCAAGTTCAGGAGGATCTCAATGACATCTTCCTGCACCCCTTCGAGCGCACTGTACTCATGCTCGACGCCGGCGATTTCAGCCTCTACCACGGCACAGCCGGGCATAGACGAAAGCAGAATGCGACGAAGTGCATTCCCCAGGGTGTGACCAAAGCCACGCTCGAACGGTTCGAGCACGATTCTGGCGTGATGTGCGCTGATTTCTTCGACCTTGATGTCGCGAGGACGGAGAAACTCTGTCACTGAACGCTGCATATGAACACCTTTCAGGCTGCCAAACGGATACTTGATACTCGGTACGACCTGGCGCTGGCGTTTTAAACCGGCACCAGATCGACAAGAAACAGAAAACTGCTTACTTGGAGTACAGCTCGACGATCAGGTTTTCGTTGATGTCGGCAGACAGGTCACCGCGTTCAGGCAGAGCCTTGAAAGTGCCTTCCATCTTCTTGGCGTCGATTTCGATCCAAGCGATATCGCCACGGTTGGCCGCAATGGACAACGCGCTTTGAATACGTGCTTGGTTTTTCGCCTTTTCGCGAATGGAAACAACGTCACCCGGCTTCACTTGGTAGGAAGCAACGTTAACGGTGCGGCCATTCACGGAAATCGCTTTGTGGCTGACCAGCTGACGCGCTTCAGAGCGAGTCGAGCCGAAGCCCATGCGGTAGACGACATTATCCAGTCGGGATTCTAGCAACTGCAACAATACTTCACCGGTCGCGCCTTTCAGGCGAGCGGCTTCTTTGTAGTAGTTACGGAACTGTTTTTCGAGTACGCCATACATGCGACGTACTTTTTGCTTCTCACGAAGCTGCAAGCCGTAGTCTGAAAGACGTTGACGACGCTGGCCGTGTACACCCGGGATCTGCTCGGATTTACACTTTTTCTCGAAGGGAGTCACACCACTCTTCAAAAAGAGGTCGGTGCCTTCACGACGAGACAGTTTGCACTTCGGTCCAATATAACGAGCCATGAATCTGTCTCCTTAAACGCGGCGTTTCTTCGGCGGACGGCAGCCATTATGGGGAATGGGCGTCGCGTCTACGATGCTTTGCACGCGGAAGCCGGCGGCATTCAGTGCGCGCACGGCGGATTCACGACCGGGACCTGGGCCTTTAACCAGTACGTCTACGTTTTTCACACCATACTCGGCTGCAGCAGTTGCTGCACGTTCGCTTGCCACTTGAGCAGCGAACGGGGTGCTCTTGCGAGAACCACGAAAACCCGAACCACCGGCAGTTGCCCAAGAAAGAGCATTGCCCTGGCGGTCTGTGATCGTCACGATCGTGTTGTTAAAAGAGGCATGGATATGTGCAATCGCATCCACTACCTGCTTTTTAACCTTTTTACGGTTACTACGCGGGTTAGCCATGTTGATGTCTATTCCTGTCTTTACGCCAGAACGTGCGTGTTATTTGCGGATCGGCTTACGCGGGCCCTTACGGGTGCGCGCGTTAGTCTTAGTCCGCTGACCACGCAGCGGAAGACTACGACGATGACGCAGACCACGGTAGCAGCCTAAGTCCATGAGACGCTTAATGTTAAGCGTAACATCACGACGAAGGTCGCCTTCTACGGTGTACTTGCCAACTTCAGAACGCAGGGTGTCGACTTCTTCAGAAGACAGGTCCTGGATCTTGGCATTCATGGCAATACCAGCTGCTGCACAGATGTGCTCAGCACGGGTACGGCCAATCCCGAAGATATAGGTCAGCGAGATCGCCGCATGCTTGTTGTCCGGGATATTGACGCCTGCAATACGGGCCATCAGCTTACTCCGAAATTTGAGCGGCTTGCTCGTTTATTCATCTACAAAAGGCGCAACAGCATACCCCATCAATTGCCCTAAGGCAAGGGGTATGCTGGCACCCGCTTAATACAACCCAGGCTATTAACCCTGGCGTTGTTTGTGCCGTGGTTCGCTGCAGATGACGCGGACAGCGCCATTGCGACGAATGATCTTACAGTTACGGCACATTTTCTTTACGGAAGCTCGAACTTTCATCGATCTTTCTCCAAAAACCGGCTCGCGGCGCGCCCCGCTAACTTAATAGGGTGGGCGGCGCCTCAGCGCATGATACCGCCGCTACCGTAGCCTTTCAGGTTGGACTTCTTCATCACTGAGTCATACTGATGCGACATGAGATGCGACTGCACCTGGGCCATGAAGTCCATGATGACCACGACTACGATTAACAACGAGGTACCGCCGAAGAAAAACGGCACGTTCCACGCCACAATCAAGAACTGGGGCATCAAGGAAACCGCAGTGATATACAAGGCACCGAACAGGGTCAGACGTGTCATGACCTTGTCGATATAGCGAGCGGTCTGCTCGCCGGGGCGAATGCCCGGCAGGAAAGCGCCTGACTTTTTAAGATTGTCAGCCACATCCTTGGGGTTGAAGACCAGCGCTGTGTAAAAGAAGCAGAAGAATACCACTGCCGCCGCGAAAAGCAAGATGTAAAGCGGTTGACCTGGACCTAATGCCTGAGATGCACGCTGCAACCACTCCATACCTTCACCGGCACCTACCCACTGGCCAATAGAGGCCGGGAAGAGCAGGATACTGGAGGCAAAAATCGCCGGGATAACGCCGGCCATATTAACCTTCAAAGGCAGGTAGCTACTTTGCCCTGCATACATCTTATTGCCCACTTGTCGCCGTGGATAATTAACCTTGAGGCGGCGTTGGCCACGCTCAATGAAAACCACAAAGGCAACTGTCGCAACACCTAACACTGACAGCGCTAACAGTGGCAGAACATTCCAGGCCCCTTCATTACGGGCAAGCTCGAACGCTTGGCCCACGGCACTGGGTAGTCCAGCAACAATACCGGCAAAAATCAGCAGCGAAATACCGTTGCCGATGCCTTTCTCGGTAATCTGCTCACCTAGCCACATCATAAACACCGCACCCGACACAAACGTAATCACGGCGGTGAAAAAGAAGCTAAAGTCTGCAGTGTACGCGATGCCTTGGCTAGCCAGACCGACGGACATGCCGACTGCCTGGACAAATGCCAGTATCACCGTGCCGTAGCGGGTGTACTGGCTAATCTTGCGGCGGCCAGCCTCACCCTCTTTCTTGAGCTGCTCAAGATGAGGGGAGACCGCAGTCATGAGCTGCATGATAATCGACGCCGAAATATAGGGCATTATACCCAGGGCGAGAACACTCATGCGCTCCAGGGCGCCACCCGAGAACATGTTAAACATGCCCAGGATGGTACCCTGTTGCTCCCTAAACAAGGCAGCAAGCTGGTCAGGATTGATACCGGGAACGGGAATGTGGGCACCAATACGGTACACCACGATGGCGAGGAGCACGAAGCGCAAACGCGCCCACAGTTCACTCAGACCGCTGCCCATCGCCGGCATGTTTCCTGACTTGGCCATTTAGTCCTCTACCTTGCCGCCAGCAGCTTCGATCGCTTCACGGGCACCTTTGGTGACCTTGATGCCGCGAACGGTAACCGCTGTTTTCAGTTCGCCAGAAAGGATAATCTTCGCGTGTAGCGTAGAATCCTTCAGCACATTGGCTTCTTTCAAAGACGCCAGGGTAACTTCACCACCGGCAACCTTGGCCAGCTCAGCCAAGCGGACTTCTTCAGAGACCAGCGACTTTGCAGACGTAAAGCCGAATTTCGGCAAACGACGCTGCAAAGGCATCTGACCGCCTTCGAAACCGGGCTTAACACTGCCGCCACTACGTGCTTTCTGACCTTTGTGACCACGGCCACCGGTCTTACCAAGACCGGAACCGATGCCACGACCAACGCGCTTTGCAGCGTGTTTGGAGCCCGGAGCCGGGCTTAGGGTATTAAGCTTCATGGATTACTCTCCCTCAACGCGCACAAGGTAAGTTACCTTGTGGATCATGCCGCGTACGGCAGGGGTGTCTTCCAGTTCAACCGTATGACCGATGCGACGCAGGCCCAAGCCTTTCATAGTAGCCTTGTGCTTGGGCATGATGCCGATGGTGCTGCGGATCTGGGTAACCTTGATCGTTGCTGCCATGGTGTCTTACCCCGTGATCGCTTCGACAGACAGACCGCGCTTGGCGGCAATGTCTTCCGGTGCTTGCATGGAGGAGAGACCTTTAACAGTCGCTCGTACCACGTTAACCGGGTTGGTGGAACCGTAGCACTTGGCCAGTACATCGTGGACACCGGCGAGCTCTAGTACAGAGCGCATGGCGCCACCGGCGATAATACCGGTACCTTCTGAAGCCGGCTGCATGTACACCTTGGAAGCACCGTGACGGGCTTTAATGGGGTACTGCAGCGTATGGCCAGCAAGGTTCACCTTGACCATGTTGCGACGAGCTTGATCCATCGCTTTCTGGATTGCGACAGGCACTTCACGCGCCTTGCCACGTCCGAAACCGACACGACCTTTACCATCACCAACGACGGTCAGTGCGGTGAAGCCGAAAATACGACCACCCTTGACCACCTTGGCGACGCGGTTAACCTGCACTAACTTCTCTTGCAGATCACCGCTTTGCTGTTCGTTCTTCGCCATCGTAAAACCCTTTAGAATTCCAGGCCGCCTTCACGTGCGGCGTCGGCCAGCGCCTTGACGCGGCCGTGATACTTAAAGCCAGCACGGTCGAAGGCCACCTGGGTGATGCCTGCTTCTTTAGCGCGTTCAGCAATCAGAGCACCTACTTTAGAGGCCGCATCTGAGTTGCCGGTCGCACCCTCGCGCAGTGCTTTGTCCAGCGTAGAAGCACTGGCTAGCACTTTGCCACCATCCGGCGAGATAATCTGCGCATAGATGTGACGCGGGGTACGGTTGACGCACAGGCGATACACGCCCAGCTCGCGGATCTTGGCGCGAGCGCGGCGGGCACGACGGAGACGAGATTCTTTCTTCGCGTTCATAACCCTGCCTTACTTCTTCTTGGCTTCTTTGCGACGCACCTGCTCGTCGGCGTACCGAACACCCTTGCCTTTATACGGCTCAGGGGGACGGAAGGCGCGGATTTCCGCGGCGCACTGACCGAGCTGCTGCTTATCCGCGCTTTTCAGCACGATAACGGTGTTCTTCGGCGTTTCCGCTGAGACACCTTTAGGCAGTTCGTAGTCGACCGGGTGCGAGAAGCCCAGTGAAAGATTGAGCGTCTGGCCCTTAGCTTGGGCACGATAACCGACGCCAACAATTTCGAGAGTTCTTGTGAAACCCTCGGATACGCCCGTTACCAGGTTCTGAACGAGGGCGCGGGTAGTACCGGCCATTGCCCAGCTCTTGGCAGATTCGCTCGGGGCGAAGGTCAGCTGGCCATCTTCTTGACCGACCACTACATCAGAGTGGATGGTCATAGATAGCGTGCCCTGGCCGCCTTTGGCGGTCAGCTGGTCGGCATCAATTTTGATCTCAACGCCGGCAGGCACTTTAACCGGATATTTCGCTATGCGGGACATTCCAGCCTCCTAGAATACGGTGCAGATGACTTCGCCACCGACACCCGCTTGGCGCGCGGCACGATCGGTCATGACACCATTTGACGTGGTGACAATCGCGATACCCAGGCCATCGGCAACCTTAGGCAAGTTGTCCTTGCCCATGTAGCGGCGCAGAGACGGCTTGGAAACCCGCTGAATGTGCTCAATGACCGGCTTACCCTCAAAGTACTTGAGAGTTACGGTTAGCTCAGGCTTAGCGCCCTCCGCTACCGCAAAGTCGGCAATGTAGCCTTCTTCCTTTAGCACTCGGGCCACTTGCACTTTCAGCTTGGAGGACGGCATGGTTGCCGTCTCCTTGGTGGCCATCTGCGCATTGCGGATACGAGTAAACATATCCGCCAGAGTGTCTTGCATGCTCATTTAATGTGCGCTCCTGATAATTCTACGTGGCGTTACCAACTGGACTTTTTGAGTCCTGGAACGTCGCCACGCATGGCGGCTTCACGCAGCTTGTTACGGCCGAGGCCGAACTTGTTGTAAAAACCGTGCGGACGACCGGTAATACGGCAGCGGTTACGCTGACGCACCGGGCTTGAGTCGCGCGGCAGTTGCTGCAGCTTCAGCGTCGCCTCGAAGCGGTCTTCCTCAGACGTGTTCACGTCTGAGATGATCTTCTTGAGTTCAGCGCGCTTGGTCGCATACTTCGCGACCAGCTGAGTACGCTTAAGCTCACGCTCTACCATACTTTTCTTAGCCATGATCTCGCCCCTATTTCTTGAACGGGAAGTTCAGCGCGGTTAATAGCGCGCGACCTTCCTCGTCGGTGTTGGCGGTCGTCGTGATGGTGACATCCAACCCCCGGATGCGATCGATCTTATCATACTCGATCTCCGGGAAGATGATCTGCTCACGCACACCCATGGAGTAATTACCACGACCGTCGAAAGACTTCGGGTTGAGACCACGGAAGTCACGCACGCGGGGAATCGCGATGTACACCAAACGGTCCAAGAAGTCCCACATGCGCTCAGCGCGCAGTGTTACCTTGATGCCGATTGGCCAACCTTCGCGCACCTTAAAGCCCGCGATGGACTTACGTGCTTTGGTCACCAACGGTTTTTGACCCGAGAGCTTCTCTAGGTCGCCGATGGCATTGTCAATCAACTTTTTATCGTTGACTGCTTCGCCGATACCCATGTTCAGAGTCACTTTCGTGATCCGGGGTACCTGCATAACGTTGGCATAGCTGAACTCTTCTTTGAGTTGAGCTGCTACCTCGTTTTGATAACGTTCTTTCAAGTTCGCCATTTTGCTACCCGACTCGCGTTAGGCGTCGATCTGCGTCTGCGTCGACTTGTAGATACGTACCTTGGTACCGTCTTCCTTCACTTGGAAGCCGACGCGATCCGCCTTACCGGTCTCCGAATTGAAGATGGCTACGTTGGACGCGTGAATCGGAGCCTCACGCTCGACGATACCGCCCTGATTACCCGCCATGGGATTTGGCTTGGTGTGACGTTTAATCATGTTCACACCGGACACCAAAAAGCGGTTTTCTAATACCCGCTTAACGGTGCCACGCTTGCCTTTATCCTTCCCGGCGATGACGATGACTTCATCGTCACGTTTGATCTTTTGCATATCCGCCTCGCTCCTTACAGCACTTCAGGCGCTAAGGAAATGATCTTCATGAACTTTTCATTACGAAGTTCACGAGTCACCGGCCCAAAAATACGGGTACCGATGGGCTGTTCGTTGGTGTTATTCAACAAAACTGCCGCATTTCCATCGAAACGGATGAGCGAACCGTCGGGACGACGGACGCCACTACGGGTCCGGACCACGACCGCTTTTAGCACCTGGCCTTTTTTGACCTTGCCACGCGGAATCGCTTCCTTAACCGTGACCTTGATGATATCACCAACGCGAGCGTAACGACGGTGTGAACCGCCTAACACCTTGATGCACTGCACCCGGCGCGCTCCGCTGTTGTCGGCGACATCCAGCATTGTCTGAGTCTGAATCATCGGTTTTCTCCAAACCTAATCTGACTGCACTGATTGACAAGCCAGGGATTAACCCTTGGCGTGTTCAACCACCTCGACCAGCGTCCAAGCTTTTTTCTTGGAAAGCGGACGGCACTCTTGAATAGAGACCGTATCGCCTGCCTTAGCCTGGTTCGCCTCATCATGGGCGTGCAGCTTGGTGGAGCGCTTAACGTATTTTCCGTAGATCGGGTGACGCTCGCGCCGCTCGATCATAACGACGATGGACTTATCCATCTTATCGCTCACCACTTTACCAGTGAGCGTACGCTTTGTGTTTTCTTCGGCCATCTCAATCACCTGCCTTCTCGTTGAGCAAAGTCTTAACACGGGCGATATCCCGGCGGACCTGCTTGAGCAGATGAGTCTGGCTCAGTTGGCCAGTGGCCTTCTGCATGCGCAGGTTAAACTGCTCGCGGAGGAGTTCGAGGAGTTGCTCCTGGAGCTCTCCTGCGGACTTTTCACGAATTTCCTGGGCTTTCATCACATCACCGTCCGTTTCGCAAAGGTGGTGGATAAGGGCATTTTCTGTGCGGCAAGCTCAAACGCTTCGCGAGCGAGCTCTTCCGACACGCCTTCAATTTCATACAGGACCCGACCCGGTTGGATCTGGGCAACCCAGTACTCAACAGAACCTTTACCTTTACCCATACGAACTTCGAGCGGCTTCTTGGAGATCGGCTTATCAGGGAAGACGCGGATCCAGATTTTACCGCCACGCTTAACGTGACGTGTGATCGCACGACGGCCTGCTTCGATCTGACGCGCAGTGATGCGGCCGCGACCGGTAGCTTTTAGGCCGTATTCCCCGAAGCTGATCTTGCTTCCGCGATGCGCCAGGCCACGGTTGCGGCCTTTCATCATCTTGCGGAATTTCATACGCTTGGGCTGTAACATCGACTCGCTCTCCCCTTACCTGGAACCTTTCTTCTTGGGCGCGTTGCCGGCAGGCTGTTGTTTAGCCTTGGCACGTACTTCCTCGATACCGCCGAGGATTTCACCCTTGAAGATCCACACTTTGACGCCGATAACGCCATAGGTGGTGTGAGCTTCGTAAGTGGCGTAGTCGATATCCGCACGCAACGTGTGCAGCGGAACGCGACCCTCGCGGTACCATTCGGTACGTGCGATTTCAGCGCCACCAAGACGACCTGACAGCTGAATCTTGATGCCACCAGCGCCAAGACGCATTGCGTTCTGTACCGCGCGCTTCATAGCACGACGGAACATGACGCGACGCTCAAGCTGACCCGCTACGTTAGCAGCGACTAGCTTGGCATCCAGCTCCGGCTTGCGAACTTCTTCGATGTTCACATGCACGGGAACACCCATCATCTGGGTAAGATCGCGACGCAAACGGTCGACATCTTCACCTTTTTTACCAATCACGATACCCGGACGGGCAGTGTGAATGGTGATGCGGGCGTTGTTCGCCGGACGCTCGATGTGGATGCGGCTAACAGAGGCGCTTTTAAGACGCTCTTCCAGGAAGCTACGCACTTCGAGATCGTTATTGAGCTTATCGGCGTAAGCGCCGCGCTCAGCATACCAGACAGAAGCATGGTCTTTGACGATGCCCAGTCGAATGCCTGTTGGATTGACTTTCTGACCCATCGGTCGACTCCTACTTCTCGGCTACCTTGACGGTGATGTGGCACGTGCGCTTCAAGATACGATCCGCACGCCCCTTGGCACGCGGCTTGATACGCTTGAGCGTCATGCCCTCATCGACGCAGATGGTCGAGACACGCAGCTCGTCAATATCCATGCCGTTATTTTCTTCCGCATTCGCAATCGCGGATTGCAGCACCTTCTTAACCAGCTTGGCAGCCTTCTTCGGTGAGAAGGTCAGCAGGTCGAGTGCCTCGGCGACAGGTTTACCGCGCACCTGGTCAGCCACCAAACGGGCCTTCTGGGCGGATAAACGAGCGCCAAGCAGCTTAGCTGTGACTTCCATCTCTCAATCCTCTCTGGCTTACCGTTTGGCTTTTTTATCCGCCGCATGCCCACGATAAGTGCGGGTAGCAGCGAATTCGCCCAATTTGTGGCCAACCATTTCCTCGGATACGTGCACCGGGACGTGTTGGCGACCATTATGGACCGCGATAGTGAGGCCTACCATATTGGGCAGGATCATAGAACGACGCGACCAGGTCTTGATCGGTTTACGGTCGTTCTTCTCCACTGCAGCCTCTACCTTCTTCAAAAGATGAAGGTCAATGAAGGGACCTTTCTTTAGTGAACGTGGCACAGCCGTTACCTCTTAATGTCTTGGCAATTTAGATCAACGCGTCTTATTACGACGACGAATGATCAGCTTGTCGGTGCGCTTGTTCTTACGCGTCTTGTGACCCTTAGTCGGCACACCCCATGGGGATACCGGGTGACGACCACCACTGGTGCGGCCTTCGCCACCACCGTGTGGGTGATCGACTGGGTTCATCGCGACACCGCGAACAGTCGGACGCACACCTCTCCAGCGCTTCGCACCGGCCTTGCCAAGTTGACGCAGGCTGTGCTCGGAGTTGCTCACTTCACCCAAGGTCGCGCGGCACTCGGCTAACACTTTACGCATTTCGCCAGAGCGAAGGCGCAGGGTGGCATAGTTACCTTCACGAGCAACCAACTGGGCGCTTGTACCGGCACTGCGAGCAATCTGCGCGCCTTTACCCGGCTTGAGTTCGATGCAGTGCACCGTAGAACCCAACGGGATGTTGCGCAGCGGCAAGGCATTGCCTTTTTTGATTGACGCGTTAACACCTGATTCCAGCACGGCACCCGCGCTGACACCTTTCGGTGCAATGATGTAACGACGCTCACCATCGGCATACTTCAGCAGCGCAATGTGTGCACTGCGATTGGGATCGTGCTCCAAACGCTCAACGGTGGCAGGAATGCCATCTTTGGTGCGCTTGAAATCGATCAACCGGTAGTGGTGACGATGACCACCGCCCACGTGGCGGGTGGTGATACGACCGTAGTTATTACGGCCGCCGGACTTGGACTGTTTTTCTAACAGCGGTGCATAGGCACGGCCTTTAAACAGTTCCTCGCCAACGATCTTGACGACGTGGCGACGACCGGCGGAAGTGGGTTTGGTCTTGACGATTGCCATTATCCGTACTCCTGCCCTTATTCGGCGCCTGTGAAGTCTTCGAGCGTTTCACCCGCAGCCAGAGTTACATACGCCTTGCGGTAACCCTTACGTAGGCCAATGCCGTTCGCAGTACGCTTTGTTTTACCCTTCATGTTCAGCACTTGAACACTACCGACCTTTTTGCCGAAAAGTGCTTCAACGGCTTTTTTGATCTCGGGCTTGGTAGCATCAGATGCCACCTTGAAAACGTACTGGTTGCGCTCGGCTGCCATCGCGGCTTTTTCGGTCACGTGTGGTCCAAGCAGAACCTTGAATACGCGTTCCTGGTTCATGCCAGCTTCTCCTCGAATTTACGCAGGGCGGAGACGGTAATCAGGACCTTATCAAAGGCTACCAGGCTTACCGGGTCAGCTGCCGCGACATCCACCACGTCAACGTGGGGAAGGTTGCGTGCGGCTAAATAGAGCTTCTCATCAATTTCTTCAGTGACGATCAACACTTTTTCAAGGTTGAGCTCTTTCAGCTTGGCAGCTACCTGCTTGGTCTTGGGCGCATCGACGACGAACTCTTCAATCGCGACTAGGCGCTCTTGACGTACCAGCTCTGACAAGATGGAGCGCATCGCTGCACGGTACATCTTGCGGTTAACCTTCTGGGTGTAGTCTTGCGGACGCGCCGCGAAGGTTACGCCGCCGCTACGCCATAGCGGAGAGCGGATGGTACCGGCACGTGCACGACCGGTGCCTTTCTGACGCCACGGCTTTTTACCACCGCCACGAACGTCGGAACGACTCTTTTGTGCGCGAGTTCCCTGACGACCAGCCGCCAAATAGGCAGTGACCACTTGGTGAACGAGCGCTTCGTTGAATTCTTTGCCAAAAGTGGCGTCGGCTACTTCAACGGTACCCGCGCCTGCAGCAAGATTCAGATTCATTGGTAATTATCCCCTTCAGCCTGCTTTCACGGCGCTGCGAACGATAACGTCACTACCGGGAGCACCCGGTACGGCGCCTTTAATCAGCAGCAGGTTACGCTCGGCGTCGACACGGACGATCTCAAGGCTCTGCACGGTGCAACGGGCGTTACCCATTTGACCGGCCATCTTTTTGCCTTTGAAAACGCGACCCGGAGTCTGACACATGCCGATAGAACCCGGCGCGCGATGCGACAGAGAGTTACCGTGAGTCATATCTTGGGTACGGAAATTCCAGCGCTTAACAGCACCCTGGAAGCCTTTACCCTTAGAGGTGCCAGTCACGTCAACCATTTGACCAGCTTCGAAGAGGGATACGGTGATTGCGCCGCCCACTTCAGGAATCTCTTCGCCTTCTGCAAGACGAAATTCCATCAGTGCACGACCAGCTTCAACACCCGCCTTGGCAAACTGACCAGCCTGCGCTTTGGTGAGGTGCTTAGCTTTACGAGAGCCAGATGTGACCTGAATCGCTGCGTAACCGTCAGATTCGACAGATTTAACGCGAGTAACACGATTAGGATCAACTTCAATAACGGTTACGGGCACAGACGCGCCGTCTTCGGTAAAGACACGGGTCATCCCGGCCTTTTTACCGACTAAACCGATAGTCATACTCAGTCTCCTATAGTGTACGGGGCTATCACCCGCTATGGCTGCCCTTTCCAGAGCATTCCACTAGCACATTGTATGGCGCCTCACGGCGCGGCGGCTGCTGCTCATGCTAGCTTGTTAGTACTTACAATTTACAACGAGCGATGAGCGCTGGGCCGCAAAGTGACTAGTGTAATTAGTTGAGTTTGATTTGCACGTCAACGCCTGCGGCGAGATCAAGCTTCATCAAAGCATCAACAGTTTTTTCGGTCGGCTCAACAATGTCGAGCACACGCTTGTGCGTACGAATCTCATACTGATCACGCGCGTCCTTGTTGACGTGTGGCGAGATCAGAATGGTGTAACGCTCGCGGTTGGTCGGCAGCGGAATCGGTCCACGAACCTGAGCACCAGTACGCTTAGCGGTTTCAACAATCTCCGCTGTAGACTGGTCGATCAGGCGATGGTCGAAAGCTTTCAACCGAATGCGAATCTTTTGGTTCTGCATTTGCCCTAAACTCCAATGGATGTCGACGGCGCGAGCCGTCTACCCACGCATTCAAAGGATGCGCATTATAGGCACGCCAAAAGCCCATGTCAAACATTTGCTGTTGGTGCGCAGAAAAGGGGGCTCATCAGAGCCCCCTTCATCATTCAAGCATGTTGCTTACTTGACGATCTTGGCCACAACGCCAGCACCGACAGTACGGCCGCCTTCACGAATAGCGAAGCGCAAGCCTTCGTCCATTGCGATCGGAGCGATCAAGGTAACAACCATTTGCACGTTGTCACCCGGCATGACCATTTCAACGCCTTCCGGCAGTTCACAAGTACCGGTTACGTCGGTGGTACGGAAGTAGAACTGCGGACGGTAGCCCTTGAAGAAAGGCGTGTGACGACCACCCTCTTCTTTGGACAGTACGTAAACTTCTGCTTCGAAGGTAGTGTGCGGGTTGATGGTGCCCGGCTTGGCCAGTACTTGGCCACGCTCGACGTCATCACGCTTAGTACCACGCAGCAGGGCGCCAACGTTCTCACCAGCACGACCTTCGTCGAGCAGTTTACGGAACATTTCAACACCGGTAACGATCGTTTTGGTGGTGTCGCGGATACCCACGATTTCCACTTCTTCGCCCGCTTTAACGATGCCGCGCTCTACACGACCAGTCACAACAGTACCGCGACCAGAGATAGAGAACACGTCTTCGATCGGCATCAGGAACGGCTGATCAATAGCACGCTCCGGCTCAGGAATGTAAGCATCCAGAGCTTTGATCAGATTAGCAACGGCGGTAGTACCCATGCCGTTCTCATCTTCACCGTTCAACGCCATCAGCGCAGAGCCAGTGATGATCGGCGTGTCGTCACCCGGGAAGTCGTACTGGTCGAGAAGTTCGCGAACTTCCATTTCTACCAGTTCAAGCAGCTCTTCGTCATCGACCATGTCCGCTTTGTTCAGGAACACAACGATGAACGGTACGCCAACCTGACGAGACAGCAGGATGTGCTCGCGCGTTTGCGGCATCGGGCCATCTGCGGCAGAACATACCAGGATCGCGCCATCCATCTGCGCAGCACCGGTGATCATGTTCTTGACGTAGTCAGCGTGCCCTGGGCAGTCAACGTGCGCGTAGTGACGATCTTCAGACTGATATTCAACGTGTGAAGTAGCGATCGTGATACCGCGCTCGCGCTCTTCAGGAGCGTTATCGATGGTATCAAACTCACGCCAGTCGCCGCCGAAAACCTCAGCAGACACGCGGGTTAGGGCCGCAGTCAGAGTCGTTTTACCGTGGTCGACGTGACCAATGGTGCCGACGTTGACGTGCGGTTTGGAACGTTCAAATTTTTCCTTAGCCACTGCTATAACCTCTTTACGTTAGCTAACGGTTAACCGTTTTGATTGATGACGGCTTCAACGACGCTGGAGGGCGCCTCGTCGTACTTCGAGAACTCCATAGAGTAGCTCGCACGGCCCTGGGTTTGTGAGCGCAGATCGGTTGCATAACCGAACATCTCGCCCAGTGGCACCGTCGCACGAATGACTTTACCAGAAGAGGAGTCATCCATACCCTGCACCAGGCCGCGACGACGGCTCAGGTCACCCATGACGTCACCCATAAATTCTTCGGGGGTCACGATTTCGACCTTCATCACCGGCTCCAGCAGCACGGCCTTGGCCTTCCTGGCACCTTCTTTTACTGCCATAGAAGAAGCAATCTTAAACGCAGTCTCGTTGGAGTCTACGTCGTGGAAGGAGCCGTCGAACAGCGACACTTTAACGTCAATCATCGGGTAACCCGCGATGACACCGTTTTTGAGCTGCTCGTAAGCACCCTTCTCAACCGCAGGGACGTATTCCTTAGGAACCGCGCCACCTACGATTTCAGAGGTAAATTTGAAGAAGATCTCTTCGTCGCCTTCACCCTTCTCTTCAGCTGTCAGCGGCTCGATACGCAGCCAAACGTGACCGTACTGACCACGACCGCCAGACTGACGTACGAACTTGCCTTCCTGCTCAATGCTGCCGCGAATCGTTTCGCGGTAGGCAACCTGAGGCTTACCGATATTGGCTTCAACTTTAAACTCGCGACGCATACGGTCAACGAGGATATCCAGGTGAAGCTCACCCATACCAGAAATAATCGTCTGGCCGGTTTCTTCGTCGGTTTTAACCTGGAAGGAAGGGTCTTCTTGAGCAAGCTTGCCCAATGCAACACCCATCTTCTCTTGGTCGGCCTTAGACTTAGGCTCTACGGCAACCGAGATAACCGGATCCGGGAACTCCATGCGCTCGAGAACAATTTTGTTATCGATATCGCACAGGGTATCACCGGTGGTGACGTCTTTCAGACCGATACAAGCAGCGATGTCGCCTGCCAGAACCTCTTTAATCTCTTCACGAGAGTTGGCGTGCATCTGAACGATACGGCCAACACGCTCTTTCTTCTGCTTAACGGAGTTATAGACGCCGTCGCCAGATTTCAGAACGCCCGAGTAGACGCGGATAAAGGTCAGCGTGCCTACGAAGGGGTCGGTAGCGATTTTAAACGCCAAGGCCGCGAACGGCTGATTGTCGTCTGCTTCACGGGTATCGATGGTGCCGTCTTTATCATCCAGCTCACCTTCGATCGCCTTAACTTCCGTCGGCGACGGCATGTACTCGATAACGCAATCAAGTACCGCTTGAACGCCCTTGTTCTTAAAGGCAGAACCGCAGGTCACCAGAACGATATCATTAGCCAAGGTGCGGGCGCGCAGGCCAGCCTTGATCTCTTCAATCGTTAGCTCAACGCCTTCAAGGTACTTTTCCATTAGCTCGTCAGAGCCTTCGGCAGCCGCTTCGACCATCTCTTCGCGGTATTTCTCGGCGGTTTCTTGTAACTCGGCCGGAATATCCACGAGGTCATAATTCATACCCAGGCTTTCCTCATCCCACAGGATAGCCTTCATCTGAATCAGGTCGATAACGCCCTTAAAGTCTTCTTCCGTACCCCAGTTAATCTGAATCGGCACGGCCTTGGCACCCAGGCGCTCTTTCAACTGCTCGACGACCATGAAGAAGTCAGCGCCGGTACGGTCCATCTTGTTGACGAAAACCATACGCGGAACTTCGTACTTGTTGGCTTGACGCCATACTGTTTCGGTCTGCGGCTGAACGCCGGAAGAGCCACACAGTACAACCACCGCACCATCGAGTACGCGCAAAGAACGCTCAACTTCGATGGTGAAGTCAACGTGCCCTGGTGTGTCGATAATATTAATGCGGTGCTCAGGAAACTGCTTGCTCATGCCCTGCCAGAAACAGGTGGTTGCAGCTGAGGTGATGGTAATACCACGCTCCTGCTCCTGCTCCATCCAGTCCATGGTCGCAGCGCCGTCGTGCACTTCGCCCACTTTGTGGGAAAGGCCGGTGTAGAACAATACACGCTCAGTCGTCGTGGTTTTACCCGCGTCGACGTGAGCGACGATACCGATATTACGGTAGCGATTTAGTGGAGTCTTGCGTGCCACGGTGAAACTCCCGTTTGTTGGCGATGCTCGTTAATTTAGCGGCGTATGCAAGCGAGGCTTATGCGGCCGCTACCACTGCATGTGCATGGTAGCGGCGGAGTGTTGCAACTATTGAATTGCAACAACGCGACTCAGCAAACACTTCACCATGCTGAACAACGTGCATATATAAACCATAAAGCCGTACTCAGAAACGCCGATCTTTGGAACGCCGATCTTAAAAACGCTGCCCTTAGAAACGCCGATCTTAAAAACGGTAGTGCGAGAAGGCCTTGTTGGCTTCTGCCATACGATGCACGTCTTCGCGCTTCTTAACGGCAGAACCTTTACCTTCAGCGGCATCCAGCATTTCGCCAGCCAGACGCTGCACCATGGTTTTCTCACCGCGACGACGCGCCGCGTCTACCAGCCAACGCATGGCTAGCGCTTGGCGGCGAGACGGACGTACTTCAACCGGCACCTGATAGGTCGCACCACCCACGCGGCGCGACTTCACTTCGACCATCGGCTGGATGGCTTCCAGCGCTTTGTCGAAGATCTCCAGCGGATCTTCTTTACTACGCTCGGCAACCTTGTCCAACGCACCGTAGACGATACGCTCAGCTATGGACTTCTTGCCGCTGACCATCAGGTGGTTCATGAACTTCGCCAGACGCTCACTTCCGAACTTGGGATCCGGCAGGATTTCGCGTTTAGCTACTACTCTTCTTCTAGGCATGATAAGCCCTCAATTAAGGATCTTTCAGGTAAACCCGGAACTCATGCGACCTGTGTACACTATTCAAGTACAACAAGCGCCGCCCGACCTTACTCTTATCAGACCGTCAAATTCGTGATAATCGTTACTCAACAAGCCCATTTAACAGGGCAGTGCTGCACAGCAATCCAATCCCTTAGGACTTAGCCCTTAGGACTTAGGACGCTTAGTACCGTATTTAGAACGACCCTGACGACGATTCTGAACGCCGGAGGTGTCAAGGGCGCCACGTACGGTGTGATAACGCACACCTGGCAAATCCTTTACACGGCCGCCGCGAATCAAAACGACAGAGTGTTCTTGAAGGTTGTGACCTTCACCACCGATGTAAGAAGACACTTCAAAGCCGTTGGTAAGGCGCACACGGCAAACCTTACGCAGGGCCGAGTTAGGCTTCTTCGGGGTGGTGGTGTAAACGCGCGTACATACGCCACGTTTTTGCGGACAGGCCTGCAGCGCTGGCACATCACTTTTGGTGACGGGGCGCTTGCGCGGCTTGCGCACTAGCTGATTAATCGTTGCCATGGTGTTTAGCTGACTCCAATGGTTGCCTTGCCTTTCAACAAGTACGGGCAGCGGATGCGGGCGCACCCACCCCACTGTTAAAGGCTGCGCATTCTAAAGGCTGACCCTAGGTCACGTCAAGCCTCGCCGGCGGTTTTACCGGCAAGACGACGCTTTTCAGGTCAGCTACTCATTTTACGTACCGCTTACTGTCGTGCCATGGGCCCGTTTACAGCTCATCGTCAGAATCGAGAGCGGTCAACTGAGCACCCAGCTCCTGCTCAACTTCGGTCGCCGAAGGATTGAACAGTTGCTCAACGTCTTCGCGCTTGCGACGACGTTCCGCGTGGTGAGTCAGACCGGTACCTGCCGGAATCAAACGACCCACTACGACGTTCTCTTTCAGGCCGCGCAGATAATCGCGCTTGCCGGTCACCGCCGCTTCGGTCAGTACCCGTGTGGTCTCCTGGAAGGAGGCCGCGGAAATGAACGATTCGGTGGCCAGACTGGCCTTGGTAATACCCAGCAACATACGCTGATACTTGGCCGGGAATTTCTTCTCTTTTTCCAGACGTTCGTTCTGTTCCAGCACGCGGACCAATTCTGCCTGATCGCCGGTGATGAAGTCAGAATCGCCCGAGTCACTAATCTCTACCTTGCGTAGCATCTGACGCACAATCACTTCGATGTGCTTGTCGTTGATGCCTACACCCTGCAGACGATAAACGTCCTGTACTTCGGCAGTGATGTACTTGGCGAGCTCCTCAACACCCAGCAACCGCAGGATATCGTGCGGATTGCTCGGGCCATCGGAGATGACTTCGCCCTTCTCGACGGTTTCGCCTTCGAAGACGGCGATTTGACGCCATTTCGGAATCAGCGCCTCAAACGGGTCACCAGATTCCGGAGTAATCGTCAGACGACGCTTACCTTTGGTCTCTTTACCGAAGCTGATCACACCGCTGATTTCCGCCAGGATAGACGACTCTTTCGGCTTACGCGCTTCGAACAAGTCAGCAACCCGCGGCAGACCACCGGTGATATCTTTGTTTGCCGACGCTTCTACCGGGATACGGGCAACCACTTCACCCACACCGATGGTGACACCATCATCGACCGAAATAATCGAGTTGCCTGGCAGCAGGTACTGAACCGGCGTGTTAGAACCCGAGACAGAGACGTACTCACCAGCGTTGTCCTGCAGCATGACCATCGGGCGCTTGTCGCGGCCGGCCATGGGACGTGCTGCTGACTCGATAACCTCAATAGAGGAGAGGCCGGTCATCTCATCGACGCTGCGGTGCATGGTGACACCTTCGTCGAGGTCGATGAACTGCGCCTTACCTTCTACTTCGGCAACGATCGGGTGAGTGTGCGGGTCCCATTTGGCAACCGTCGCACCGGCGTCGACCACGTCGCCGTCACGTACAGACAGCTCTGCACCGTAGGGCAGTTTGTAGTACTCACGCTCACGACCGTGGTCATCGGCAACAGCCAGGGCGCTTGAGCGCGAGACCACGACCAGCTTGCCATCGGCACGCTCAACGTGCTTGATATTGTGCAGACGAACCTTACCGCCGTGCTTAACCTGTACACTATCGGTCGCAGAAGAGCGCGATGCCGCACCACCGATGTGGAAGGTACGCATGGTCAGCTGGGTACCCGGCTCACCAATCGACTGAGCCGCGATAACACCAACGGCTTCACCGATGTTGACTTGATGACCACGGGCCAAGTCACGTCCGTAACAGGAGGCACACACGCCGTGTGCGGTCTCACAGGTGATCGTGGAGCGCACGATAATCTCGTCGACACCCATGGTGTCGAGCTCGGCACACCACTTCTCGTCGAGCAAGGTACCTTTCGCGATCAAGACGTCACCGCTACCAGGGTGAACTACATCCTGAGCGACAACACGACCCAGCACGCGCTGGGAGAGCGGTACGATAATGTCGCCGCCTTCGATAATCGGGTGCAGAGTCAAGCCATTTTCGGTGCCACAGTCAACTTCGGTGATGACCAGGTCTTGCGCTACGTCTACCAAGCGACGTGTCAGGTAACCGGAGTTGGCGGTTTTCAACGCCGTATCCGCTAGACCTTTACGTGCACCGTGGGTCGAGATGAAGTACTGCAGTACGTTCAGACCTTCACGGAAGTTGGCGACGATCGGTGTTTCGATGATCGAGCCATCCGGCTTGGCCATAAGGCCACGCATACCGGCCAACTGGCGGATCTGGGCAGCACTACCACGCGCACCGGAGTCGGCCATGATGAAGACGCTGTTGAACGAATCCTGCTCAACCTCGTTGCCATCACGATCGATAACGGTCTCTTTAGAGATACCGACCATCATCGCCTTGGCGACTTTGTCGTTGGCCTTAGACCAGATATCGATAACCTTGTTGTACTTCTCACCCGCTGTCACCAGGCCAGAAGAGAACTGGTCTTCGATCTCTTTTACTTCGGCTTCCGCGGCGTCAACGATCTCGGTTTTGGCTTCGGGAATAACGAAGTCATTGACACCGATAGAGGCGCCTGACCAGGTCGCCAGACGGAAGCCGGTATACATCAGTTGGTCAGCGAAGATAACGGCCGGCTTCAGACCAGCGCGACGATAGACTTCGTTGATCAGGCTGGAGATCGCCTTCTTCTTCATCGGCTGATCGATCAGCTCGAATGGCACCCCTTCCGGCAGAATGCGGAACAGCAGCGCACGGCCGACGGTGGTGTCGTAAATACGCCGGTGGAAGCTACGCTCGCCGGTCTCTTCTTCTACGTCGATCTCGTCTAAACGAACTTTAACCCGTGCGTGTAGCGCTACCGACTGCGTACCAAACGCGCGCTCTACCTCGTTGAGGTCAGAGAACACCATGCCTTCGCCTTTGGCGTTGATCTTTTCCCGGGTCATGTAGTAAAGACCCAGAACAACGTCTTGCGACGGTACGATGATCGGCTCGCCGTTAGCGGGCGACAGCACGTTATTGGTCGCCATCATCAGCGCACGGGCTTCAAGCTGCGCTTCCAGGGTCAGCGGTACGTGGACCGCCATCTGGTCACCGTCAAAGTCGGCGTTATAGGCAGCACATACCAGCGGGTGCAGCTGGATCGCTTTACCTTCGATCAGCAGCGGCTCGAACGCCTGGATACCCAGACGGTGAAGCGTGGGTGCGCGGTTAAGCAGTACCGGGTGCTCGCGGATAACATCGGCCAGGATGTCCCACACTTCCGGCAGCTCGCGCTCGACCATCTTCTTGGCGGCTTTGATCGTTGAGGCGTAGCCCAGCGACTGCAGCTTGGAGTAGATAAACGGCTTGAACAGCTCAAGGGCCATTTTCTTGGGCAGGCCACACT
Source organism: Halomonas sp. AOP13-D3-9 (assembly GCF_052379125.1). Taxonomy (NCBI): domain Bacteria; kingdom Pseudomonadati; phylum Pseudomonadota; class Gammaproteobacteria; order Oceanospirillales; family Halomonadaceae; genus Halomonas; species Halomonas sp. AOP13-D3-9. Next base: position 231,043 of record NZ_JBQSYH010000002.1, read on the forward strand.
GATGCAGGCGCAGCGTCGGACCCACGGTAATCACCGAACGACCTGAATAGTCGACGCGCTTACCCAGCAAGTTTTGACGGAAACGACCCTGCTTACCTTTGATCATGTCGGCGAGCGATTTCAGCGGGCGCTTGTTAGAGCCTGTGATCGCACGACCGCGACGGCCGTTATCCAGCAGTGCATCGACCGCTTCCTGAAGCATACGCTTCTCGTTGCGCACGATAATGTCAGGCGCATTGAGGTCAAGCAGACGCTTCAGGCGATTGTTACGGTTGATCACACGACGGTAAAGGTCGTTGAGATCCGAGGTCGCGAAGCGGCCACCGTCCAGCGGTACCAGCGGACGCAGATCCGGCGGCAGCACGGGCAGCACTTCCATGACCATCCACGCCGGCGCGTTGCCGGAGTGGTAGAAGGCTTCAAGCAGCTTGAGGCGCTTGGAGAGCTTCTTGATCTTGGTTTCGGAGTTAGTCTGCGGAATCTCTTCGCGCAGGTGGTTAATCTCTTCTTCCAGATCGATATCTTTAAGCAGTTCTTGCACAGCTTCGGCACCCATGCGGGCATCGAAGTCGTCGCCGAACTCTTCCAGCGCTTCAAAGTACTGCTCGTCGTTCATCAGCTGACCACGCTCCAGCGTGGTCATGCCTGGGTCGATCACGACAAAGCTTTCGAAATAGAGCACGCGCTCGATATCACGCAGGGTCATATCGAGGAACATGCCGATCCGCGACGGCAGTGACTTCAGAAACCAGATGTGCGCTACCGGCGAGGCGAGCTCAATGTGCCCCATGCGCTCACGGCGCACGGCGGCTTTGGTCACTTCTACGCCACACTTTTCGCAGATGATACCGCGGTGCTTCATGCGCTTATACTTGCCGCACAGGCACTCGTAGTCTTTAACCGGGCCAAAGATCTTGGCGCAGAACAGGCCGTCCCGCTCCGGTTTAAAGGTACGGTAGTTGATGGTCTCAGGCTTCTTCACCTCGCCAAACGACCAGGAGCGAATCATGTCCGGCGACGCCAGGGTAATCTTGATCGCGTCAAACTCTTCGGACTGAGACTGCGATTTGAGTACTTTCACCAAATCTTTCATGGGACGGCTCCTAGCTCTCTAACTCGATATCGATGCCCAGCGAGCGGATTTCCTTCACGAGTACGTTGAAGGATTCCGGCATGCCTGCCTGCATGGTGTGGTCGCCATCCACGATGTTTTTATACATCTTGGTGCGGCCTTCGACGTCGTCCGACTTGACGGTGAGCATCTCTTGTAGCGTGTATGCAGCGCCGTAAGCTTCCAGCGCCCACACTTCCATCTCACCGAAGCGCTGACCACCGAATTGCGCCTTACCACCCAAGGGCTGCTGGGTAACCAGCGAGTAAGAACCGGTAGAACGCGCATGCATCTTGTCGTCTACCAAGTGGTTGAGCTTCAGCATGTACATGTAGCCAACGGTGACCGGACGATCAAAAGCATCACCGGTACGGCCATCGAACAGGGCCATCTGACCCGATTCGGGAATGTCCGCCAGTTTCAACAGATGCTTGATTTCGTGCTCTTTGGCACCGTCAAACACCGGCGTCGCCATCGGTACACCGCCTTTGAGGTTCTTCGCCAGGGCGATGATTTCATCGTCGGTCAGGGAGTCTAGATCTTCAACGCGAGTACCCTGCGTGTTGTAAATCTGCCCCAGGAAGTCACGAATTTCAGCGACTTGCTGACCGCGTGCATCGCGCAACATAGCTTCGATCTTAACGCCCAAGCCACGTGCCGCCATACCCAAGTGCGTCTCAAGGATCTGACCAACGTTCATCCGTGACGGTACGCCCAGCGGGTTAAGCACCACGTCAACCGACTCGCCCTTCTCGTCAAATGGCATGTCTTCGATGGGCATAATCGCCGAGATAACGCCTTTGTTACCGTGACGACCGGCCATCTTGTCGCCCGGCTGGATGCGACGCTTCACGGCCATGTAGACCTTGACGATCTTCAGTACGCCCGGTGCGAGGTCATCGCCCTGGGTCAACTTGCGCTTCTTATCTTCAAAGCGCTCATCCATCTCTTTACGGCGAATTTCCAGCTGTTCGTCAGCCTGAGCCAGCAGCTCGTTAAACGACTCGTCCTGCAGGCGCAGCTTGAACCACTGCTGACGCGGCAGTTCGTCGAGGTAATCCGCGTCCAGCACATCGCCTTTCTTGAGGTTCGGGCCGCCGTTAACGGCCTGACCGTCAAGGGTGCGCTTGAGACGCTCAAAGGTGGCATCTTCGGCGATACGGTAAGTCTCTTGAAGATCCTTACGTACCTCATCAAGCTGGGTGCGCTCGATCGACAGGGCGCGGGAGTCTTTCTCAACGCCGTCACGGGTAAACACCTGAACGTCGATAACCGTGCCTTTCATGCCCGTCGGAGCACGCAGCGAGGTATCTTTAACGTCAGACGCTTTCTCGCCGAAGATAGCACGTAGCAGCTTCTCTTCAGGCGTCAGCTGGGTTTCACCCTTCGGTGTCACTTTACCGACCAGAATATCGCCGGGGCCAACTTCAGCACCGATATAAACCACGCCCGCCTCATCCAGCTTGGAGAGTGCAGACTCGCCCACGTTCGGAATATCAGAAGTGATTTCTTCTGAGCCCAACTTGGTGTCGCGAGACACACAGGTCAGTTCCTGAATGTGAATCGTAGTGAAACGGTCTTCTTGAACAACCCGCTCAGAAAGCAGGATCGAGTCCTCGAAGTTGTAGCCGTTCCAGGGCATAAAGGCGATGCGCATGTTCTGGCCAAGCGCGAGATCACCCATGTCGACAGACGGGCCGTCAGCGAGAATATCGCCACGCGCCACATTGTCGCCAGGCCGCACGATGGGGCGCTGGTTCATACAGGTGTTCTGGTTCGAGCGGGTGTACTTGGTCAGGTTGTAGATATCAACCCCGGCTTCACCGCCGATAATTTCATCTTCATTAACCCGTACCACCACGCGACGTGCATCAACAGAGTCAATCACGCCACCACGATTCGCTACCGCACAGACACCGGAGTCACGTGCCACAAAGCGCTCCATGCCGGTACCTACTAGCGGCTTATCGGCACGCAGAGTGGGAACCGCCTGACGCTGCATGTTCGAGCCCATCAAGGCGCGGTTGGCGTCATCGTGCTCCAGGAACGGAATCAGTGCCGCTGCGACCGAGACGACCTGACGGGGTGATACGTCCATCAGCGTCACTTGCTCAGGACGCATAAAGGTCGTTTCACCGCGGTGACGAACCTGAACCAGGTCATCGCTTAGCTTGTTGGACTCATCTACCGCCGCTGACGCCTGGGCGATAACGAAATCGCCCTCTTCAATCGCCGAGAGGTGGACGATGTCGTCGGTCAGCTGACGATCAACCACTTTACGGTACGGCGTTTCAAGGAAACCGTAGCTGTTGGTGTGGCTGTAGGTCGCCAGCGAGTTGATCAGACCGATGTTCGGGCCTTCCGGCGTTTCGATGGGGCATAGACGCCCATAGTGCGTGGCGTGAACGTCACGTACTTCGAAGCCAGCGCGCTCACGGGTCAAACCACCGGGGCCGAGTGCAGACACACGACGCTTGTGGGTAACCTCAGAGAGCGGGTTGTTCTGATCCATAAACTGGGAAAGCTGGCTGGAACCGAAGAACTCTTTCACCGCCGCCGCAACCGGCTTGGCGTTGATCAAGTCTTGCGGCATCAGGCCTTCGCTCTCTGCCATGGAGAGACGCTCTTTGACGGCGCGCTCTACACGCACCAAGCCAACGCGGAACTGGTTTTCGGCCATTTCGCCAACACAGCGAATACGGCGGTTACCCAGGTGATCGATATCGTCAACGTCACCGAAGCCGTTACGAATATTGATCAGCTCGCGCAGCACATCCAGGATGTCTTTGCGATCCAGCACACCGGAGCCTGTGTCGGTATCACGACGTAGGCGACGGTTGAACTTCATGCGGCCAACGCCCGACAGGTCGTAGCGATCTTCAGAGAAGAACAGATTGTTAAACAGCGTCTCGGCAGACTCTTTGGTAGGCGGCTCGCCGGGGCGCATCATGCGGTAGATTTCCACCAAGGCCTCGAGCGCGGAGTTAGTCGCGTCCAGCTTCAAGGTGTCGGAAATGAATGAACCGCAGTCAAGATCGTTAGTGTAGAGCGTTTCCACCAGGGTGATGCCACCCTGAGCCATACGCTCAAGCACTTCAGGCGTGATTTCGGTATTACACGGGCAGATCAGCTCGCCGGTTTTGGAATCGATTTGATCTTTGGCCAGCGTTTTGCCGAACAGGTACTCCATCGGTACATCCAGACGCTCAAGGCCGGCTTTTTCAAGCAGACGGATGTGCTTCTGGGTAATCCGACGTCCCTCTTCAACGATCACATTGCCTTCGCCATCCTTGATATCGAAGGTGGCGGTCTCACCGCGCAGGCGCGACGGCACCAGTTCCACATAGAAACCGGATTTCTCAATGTGGAAGACGCTGGTTTCAAAGAACTCGGCGAGGATCTCTTCGGTGTTCATCCCCAGCGCACGCATGAGAACCGAGGCCGGTAGCTTGCGGCGACGGTCAATACGTACAAAGACGTTGTCTTTGGGGTCAAACTCGAAGTCTAACCAAGAACCACGATAAGGAATTACGCGAGCTGAATAGAGCAGCTTACCGGAAGAGTGGCTCTTACCTTTATCGTGATCGAAGAACACACCGGGCGAGCGGTGGAGCTGGGATACGATAACCCGCTCAGTACCGTTGATCACAAAGGTACCGTTCTCCGTCATCAAGGGGATTTCCCCCATGTAGACTTCTTGCTCTTTAATATCTTTAATGGCTTTGTTCGAGGAGTCGCGATCATAAATGATCAAGCGAACCTTGACGCGCAGCGGGGCGGAGTAAGTCACACCGCGCAGCTGGCACTCCTTAACATCGAACGCCGGCGTACCAAAACGGTAGCTGACATACTCAAGCGCTGCATTGCCGGAGAAGCTCTCAATCGGAAACACGGACTTAAATGCCGCGTGCAGACCGATCTCGTGACGCTCGTCGGGCGAACGATCTTGCTGGAGGAAGTCGTAATAGGAATCAAGCTGGATCGCCAGCAAGTAAGGCACATCCATTACTTGGGGCAGTTTGCCGAAATCCTTGCGGATGCGTTTTTTCTCAGTATATGAGTAAGCCATCTGTATTCCCCAGCTTGTTCACCATGGGTGACCGATGCGTGGTCATCTGCCCTGCGGGCGTGTCAGACGCAGACAGCAAGCCCCTAAAATCGGTAGCTCGCCGTCGAAAATCTAGTTCGATAACTCAGTCGTCGATAACACTGTCGTCGTTTACACTATCTTCAATAGCATCTTCAATAGCATCTTCAATAGCGCTTCAGTAACGCTGTTACGCTTCTGCCACTCTGCTATTTACCAACAGCGATGCTGCTATTAAACACCAGTTGCAACAGAAAAAGGCCGGCAGCGGGATATCCCGCCGCCAGCCGTGGAAGCTTACGCAGCGCGTAAAGCCGTCCGCACAAGGCTTACTTGAGCTCGACGGTTGCGCCCGCTTCTTCCAGCTTAGCTTTAGCTGCTTCAGCGTCGTCTTTAGACAGACCTTCTTTGATGGTCGCCGGAGCGCCGTCAACAGCACCTTTAGCTTCTTTCAAGCCAAGGCCAGTGATCTCACGAACTGCTTTGATCACGTTAACTTTCTTGTCGCCAGCAGCGGTCAGAACGACGTCAAATTCAGTCTGTTCTTCAGCTACTTCGCCGCCAGCAGCCGGACCAGCCATTACGGCAGCCGCTGCAGAAACGCCGAATTTCTCTTCCATTGCTTCGATTAGCTCGACAACTTCCATCACGGTCATGTCGGCTACAGCATTGATGATATCGTCTTTAGACAGTGCCATTGTTTCATTCCTAACTTTGCGGGAGTCTCGGTCAGCCGATGACTCAGGATTCATTGCTCGGTTCAGACGACATGCTGCTTATGGCTTATGGCGTCATAGCTTCACGTCGCCTGCAAGAAACGCTGCTTAGGCAGCTTCTGCTTCTTGCTTCTGGTCGCGCAGCGCGGCCAGAGTACGAACCAGCTTGCCAGCGGAGGCTTCTTTCATTACCGACATCAACTTGGCAATTGCTTCGTCGTGGGTCGGCAGGGTTGCCAGACGGTCTATGTCAGCAGCCGGAATCAGCTCACCTTCGTAGGCCAACGCTTTTACTTCGAAGTCCTTGTTCGTTTTAGCAAACTCTTTGAACAAACGAGCGGCAGCGCCCGGATGGTCAGTAGAGAAGGCCAACAACGTAGGACCCACAAAGCTATCGTTCAGACACTCCCACTGAGTGCCCTCGAGAGCGCGGCGAGCCAGCGTATTACGTACAACACGCAGCTCTACACCATTCTCACGCGCCTGCTTGCGCAGATCGGTCATTTTACCAACCGTAACGCCGCGAGAATCAGCAACTACGACGGAGAGTGCGCCCTTGGCCGCTTCACTGACCTCGGCAACAATCGCTTTCTTGCCTTCAAGTGCTAGTGGCACAGTGATCACTCCTTCGTGCCGGAACCCAGAAAGGTTCCGGTGGTTACCATCTCTCCCCGCTCTACTTGCAAAAGCGTTGCAAAGCGGGAAGCCTTGGGGATGGTGCTCACCAGAAAGCCGTTAAGCTAAACCAACTGGCGGCCACACCATCTGCGCAGGCGCTTATGGGGCAATTAAGCCGCCCTTGTCAGTACAAACAACGTACCTATCAAGAGCGGCACCTGCGGTCTTTGACGGTGCCCCGGCCAGTGATAGCCACCAAACGGGGGACCGCAAAGTTCTTGCTCAGTTCTTACTGCAAATCTAACGATCAACTGCTTTAAACGAAAGCAGAGTGATCGATGGTCAAACCCGGGCCCATGGTAGTGGACAGAGTCATCTTCTTAAAGTAAATACCTTTAGACGCACTCGGCTTGAGGCGCTTCAGGTCAGCAACCAGGGCTTCCAGGTTGCCGTTAAGTGCCGCTGCGTCAAAGTCCACTTTACCCAGGGTAGTGTGGATAATGCCGTTTTTGTCGGTGCGGAAACGTACCTGACCTGCTTTGGCATTCTTAACCGCAGTCGCCACATCAGGCGTTACGGTGCCAACTTTCGGGTTGGGCATCAGGCCACGGGGACCTAGAATCTGGCCCAGCTGGCCAACAACGCGCATGGCGTCTGGCGAAGCGATAACGACGTCAAAATCCATCACGCCTTTTTTCACTTGCTCAGCCAAGTCATCCATACCCACGATGTCGGCACCGGCTTCTTTAGCGGCATCGGCATTAGCGCCCTGGGTGAAGACCGCAACACGCACATCTTTACCGGTACCGTTAGGCATGACGGTAGCGCCACGCACAACTTGGTCAGATTTACGCGGGTCAACGCCCAGGTTGATAGCGACATCAACGGACTCTTTGAATTTAACAGTCGACAGCTCAGCAAGCAGCGCTACCGCTTCTTCAATAGAGTAGGCTTTGGTGGTGTCTACTTTTTCGCGAATGATTTTCGCACGCTTAGACAGTTTAGCCATGATCAGAGACCCTCCACGTTTAGGCCCATGCTGCGAGCACTGCCAGCAATGGTGCGTACAGCGGCATCAAGATTCGCAGCCGTCAAATCAGGCTCTTTGGCTTTAGCGATATCTTCAAGCTGCTCACGTGTCACGGTGCCGACCTTCTTCTTGTTCGGCTCACCAGAGCCGGACTTGATACCGGCAGCTTTTTTCAGCAGCACGGCAGCAGGCGGCGTCTTGGTGACGAACGTGAAGCTACGGTCAGAGTAGACAGTGATCACGACTGGCGTCGGCAGACCCGGCTCAATTTCTTGAGTCGCGGCGTTGAACGCCTTACAGAATTCCATGATATTCACGCCGTGCTGACCCAGTGCTGGGCCTACCGGCGGACTTGGATTGGCTTTACCTGCAGCAACCTGCAGTTTGATATAAGCCTGTACTTTCTTGGCCATCGTTTATGCTCCAATTGGGTAGTAGCGCCCGAAGGCTCCCCGGTACCAGTGAAACAGCTGAACCAGCCATTTTCACACGAATTAAAACTTACTGCTTGTAACTATTCACTGCTAACTATTTACTACTCACCCGTTACTCTTTCTCAACCTGAGAAAATTCTAACTCAACAGGTGTAGAGCGCCCAAAGATCAGCACGCTGACGTGCAGGCGACTCTTTTCATAATTAACTTCTTCGACGACACCGTTAAAATCGGCAAACGGCCCATCAACAACACGCACCGACTGGCCCGGCTCAAACATCGTTTTGGGCCGTGGCTTATCGGTACCGTCTTTAACGCGCAGCAGAATTGCATCTGCTTCGCGTGATGTAATCGGCGCGGGCTTCTCTTTTGTGCCACCGATGAAGCCCATAACACGCGGCGTCTCATTGACGAGGTGCCATGTTTCGTCGGCCATTTCCATCTCGACCAACACATAGCCAGGATAGAATTTGCGCTCACTCTTGCGTCGCTTGCCGTCGCGCATTTCGACGACTTCTTCAGTCGGCACCAGAATTTCGCCAAAACGATCTTCCATACCATACATCTTTACGCGCTCAAGCAATGAGCGCATAACATGCTTTTCAAAGCCAGAATAAGCGTGGACGACATACCAACGTTTGGACATGAAAGCTCCTAACCAATGACGCCGGACATCGCCCAGCCAAGAAGAGTGTCGATCAACCACAGCATTAATCCCACTACCAAAACTGCCACCAGCACAATGGCAGTGGTCTGAATGGTTTCGGGACGGGTCGGCCATACAACGCGCTGAATCTCTTTCTTGGCGCTTCTGGCAAGCTCTACTAAATCGCGGCCCTTGGTAGTGGTTAGCGCGATCAAAGCTGCAATCACACACAACACAACCACGCCAAGCACGCGGTAGAGCAGGCCAATATCGGCGAAATAGGTATTACCAACAACAGCAACGACAAGCAGCGCTACGACCGCCGCCCACTTGAGCCCGTCATGGCGCGTCTGTTGCACCTCGGCGCCATGTTTTACAGAACCAGGCTTCATAAAAACGAGACTCCTCAGGGTACGGCGAACGATAAAATAATTTCGGAAAAAAGACATACCAACCTGGGGAAGGTTGGCAGGCCAGGAGGGAATCGAACCCCCAACCTGCGGTTTTGGAGACCGCTGCTCTGCCAATTGAGCTACTGGCCTGTATCGTCGTACTGACTTTCTACATTTGCTTCTTACTTCTGCCGACAAGCGTTTTTTTCAACCGCCTATACAACAGCGGGCGCCATGGTAGCGAAGAAACCCACCACTGACAACCCCTTCTTTACGCCTAGGCGTTACAAAACACCGCCTAAACGCAGAGACAAAAAAAGCGAGCTTTGCTCGCTTATTTCGCAATATGGAGCTCATGGACGGAATTGAACCGTCGACCTCACCCTTACCAAGGGTGTGCTCTACCCCTGAGCTACATGAGCTAAACACATCAACTGGAGCGGGCGGCGGGAATCGAACCCGCACCATCAGCTTGGAAGGCTGAGGTTCTACCATTGAACTACGCCCGCAGAACCTGTCTTAGAATGACGATCCGCTGCACGAGAAACAGTAGCTAATGCCCGCTTACCGGCTTTCCATTCCCAAACACTGAACAAATCAGCGCTTGATAAATATGGTGGAGAGGGAAGGATTCGAACCTTCGAAGCTTTCGCGGCAGATTTACAGTCTGCTCCCTTTGGCCACTCGGGAACCTCTCCAACTGTGGCGGCACATTATGCCAGCCTTCAAAACAGTGTCAAGCAAGATATTTACTTAATTTATCGTAGCTTGCGATGCTTGCGCATCTGCTGACTGCCTTGGAACGCGCTGTATTTTGTCAAAGCAGCATAGAGAATGCAAGTCCTGCACGAATCTTTTCTAGCGCCACTGGCTCAGGCACCCGCGGCGCGCCCGACATTTTACCCGCCCGCTCGGCAAGGGTCATCGGAAAGCATGCCTCTAAGCCGCCGTAAACCATATCCGGCCACACCGCGTGGGGCACCTGCACCCCTCTTGAGACAACCCGCGCATCCCCCCCCGTCAATAGCATCGGCAGTGCCACACCCTCTTGGTCGCACACTTCACTATAAATACGGTTGATGGCACTGACGGCCGCCATATAAATACCGTGGTTCACGGCATCGACTGTGCGCCGCCCCGGCTCTAGCAACTCATCGGCCTCACTCTCCGGGTCGATGGCGACATTGCGAGTACCTAGCTTCAGACTCTCTTTCATTAGGCGCAGACCGGGGATAATAAAGCCGCCAAGATGACTGCCGCCCGGCAAAACAAAGTCAATGGTAATCGCGCTACCGCAATCCACCGCGCAACAGCCACCTGCTAGCTGATAGCCCGCCAGCGCCCCCATCCAACGATCAACGCCCAAGCGCCCCGGCTCTTCGTAGCCGTTAACCACGCCTAGCGCCTCATGGGTGGAGCGCGCCACGTGCACATGGCGCACCCGACGACGCAGCAAGGTGACCGTCTCTTCCAGCACGGCCGCCCTGGCGACACTGGATATACGCACCGCCTCGACGACATCAAGATCGGGGATATCGGCACCTGGACGCCACTCTTCCCGGGTCCACACCGCTCCACGGGAACGTATCTCGCTACTCTCGGCATCCTTTAGCCGCCACTTAGACAGCGTGTTGCCGATATCAAGATCCAGAATCATAAACGCCTGCGTACGCTAATCTCACCGCCAGCTAGGCGTCGCGAGTGACCATTTTCGGTAACCCATAGGTTACCACTCTCATCCACTTCCCCCGCGACGGCATCGCTGGTCTGCTGCCCCTGAATCACCCGGATAGGCAGCCCAGCATAGGCGTGGCGTTCATTCCAGGCATCACGCCAGGCGCTAAAGCCGTCCTGCTCAAAGTTAGCCAACATGGCCAACAGACCTGCTACCTCCTCTGAAGCCAACTGATTGCGCGAGATATCCGGCAGCCGCTCGAAAAGCGCCGCCACGGGCTGGTCGATGGCGGCTCGCTGCGCCTCGGGCAGCCAGAGATTCATACCAATACCAATAACCACCTCGCAGGGACCTGCCGCATCCCCGGTTACTTCGATAAGAATACCCGCCAGTTTGCCTAACTCGCCGCCTGGGACATCACCCTGTTCGGAGAGAAGGATATCGTTTGGCCACTTGAGCTTCGGCGCCACCCCATGCCGCTCAAGCACTTGGGCAATGACAACGCCCACCGCCAAACTCAAGCCTTCCAACACGGCGATACCCGACTCGAAGCGCCAACCTACCGAAAGCATTAGGCTCTGCCCCCAGGGCGTCGACCAGACACGCCCCCGGCGCCCACGCCCCGCTGTCTGCAGCTCAACCAGACACACTTCGCCGTGCCCGGCGCCCTGCTCGAAGCGTTGACGCAGATATTCGTTGCTGGAAGGTAACTGATCTTCAACAAACAGGCGGGTAAGATGGTGGCGTGCCTGAGCGGGCAACTGCGCAACGATTTTGGCGCCCTCCAAGGGCTCCAGTCGCTGCGCCAACTGGTAGCCACGACCTTTCACCGCGTTCACCTCCACCCCGAGCGCTTCCAGTTTTTTTAACTGCTTCCACACCGCCGCACGAGAAATACCCAGCGTTTCACCCAGCTGCTCGCCAGAGTGAACCTCGCCATCGCTTAACAAACGCATCAGGTTGCCGATGGTCATGCTCCTGCCCCAGTGGGAAAAGCGCTATTCTAGCGGATGAAGGTTCGCTGCGAAAACTTTCGGGACGCGACCAAGGTCGATAAGCGCTCCAGTAATATCAGCGAAGCCTTCGACATGGTAGAATGGGTCTTGGACGCAAGCCCTGAGCCAAGATGGTCGGCAAATTGCCAGCCCTTGCGACCCGCATTTTCCGACCCGTGGACAAACGGGTGTTCACAAGAGTTCTCTCTCAGCATGCAAAACCAGCAAAACTCCAGCGCGGTTAATAACCTGCGCAACGTCGCGATCATAGCCCACGTTGACCATGGTAAAACCACACTGGTCGACAAACTCCTGAGTCAGTCCGGCACGCTTGACCGTAAAGCAGAAGGTCAAGAGCGCATCATGGACTCAAACGACCAGGAAAAAGAGCGTGGCATTACCATTCTGGCCAAGAATACGGCCATTCAATGGGAAGACAGCCATGGTAACGGCTACCACATCAACATTGTGGATACGCCTGGGCACGCCGATTTCGGCGGTGAAGTTGAGCGTGTAATGTCGATGGTCGATTCGGTACTACTGCTAGTAGATGCCGTTGATGGCCCGATGCCGCAAACACGCTTCGTGACCCAAAAAGCCTTCGCCCAGGGCCTCAAGCCGATCGTGGTGGTCAATAAAATTGACCGCCCCGGCGCACGCCCTGACTGGGTTATCGACCAGATTTTTGATCTGTTCGATAACCTGGGCGCGTCTGATGAACAGCTCGATTTCCCGATCATCTACTGCTCTGCCCTAAACGGCATTGCCGGTATGGATCCTGAAGAGTTGGCTGACAACATGGATCCCATGTTCCAGGCCATCGTCGATATCGTCGAGCCGCCGAAGGTGGAATTCGACGGGCCGTTCCAGATGCAAATTTCTGCGCTGGATTACAACAGCTACGTGGGCGTTATCGGCCTTGGCCGTATTAAGCGCGGCAGCGTTAAGCCGGGCCAGCAGATCAGTGTCATCACCAAGGAAGGCGCTACCCGCAAGGGTAAAATCGGTCAGGTAATGACCCATATGGGCCTTGAGCGCGTGCAGACCAACGAAGCCACCGCGGGCGATATCGTCTGTGTTACCGGCATCGACGATCTGGCGATTTCCGATACGCTATGTGATCCAGCCAAGGTCGAAGCACTGCCGCCGCTCTCCGTAGACGAGCCGACCGTGTCGATGAGCTTCCAGGTCAACGACTCTCCGTTCGCCGGTAAAGACGGCAAGTTTGTGACCAGCCGTAATATCAAGGATCGCCTTGAGCAAGAGCTGATTCACAACGTAGCGCTGCGCGTTGAGCAGGGCGAAACCCCTGAGAAGTTCAAAGTCTCTGGCCGCGGCGAGCTGCACCTTTCGGTGTTGATCGAAACCATGCGCCGCGAAGGCTTTGAGCTGGCCGTAGGCCGCCCCGAAGTGATCATCAAAGAGATCGACGGTGAGAAGCAGGAGCCCTACGAAGAGGTCATCATCGACTGTGAAGAGCAGCACCAGGGCTCGATCATGGAAGAGCTGGGCTACCGTAAGGGCGAGATGACCAACATGCTGCCGGACGGTAAAGGCCGGGTTCGCCTGGACTTCATTATTCCTGCCCGCGGCTTGATCGGTTTCCGTGGCCAGTTTTTAACCCTGACCTCCGGCACCGGCATCCTGACCAGCCGCTTTGATCACTACGGCCCGCTGAAGCCTGAAGCCTCTATCGAGCGTCGTAACGGCGTATTGGTCTCGATGGTAGACGGCAAAGCCCTTGCCTACGCACTGTATGCGCTGCAAGAGCGCGGCAAGCTGATTATCGATCACGCCACGGAAGTCTACGAAGGCATGCTGATCGGTATCAACAACCGCGCTAACGATATGGTGGTTAATCCCACTAAAGGCAAAAAACTCGACAACATGCGCTCCACCGGTAACGATGAAAACATCGTATTGACCCCACCGGTTAAGTTCTCCCTGGAGCAGGCCATTGAGTTCCTCGACTCCGACGAGCTCGTCGAAGTCACGCCGGCACATATCCGCCTGCGTAAAAAACTGCTGAAAGAGACCGAGCGCAAGCGTTACAGCAAGAAGTAAACCGCGCTCCACGCAGTTCGCTATATAAAACCCGCGCAAGCGGGTTTTTTTTATAACGCATTGTCACATTCATTACCGCTCATTCCCTGCCAAGACGCTCCCCTAAACGCAACCTAAACGCTAATACGCTGGAAAGGTGCAGCGTTCTATCGCACAGTAGTGCGTCCAAGGCATGCTAACATCGCCATATTCATACAGGCGTTTGGATACTACCCATTCTGATACCCAAATGCGGACACTCTTACTCATGAGCGGTCATAACGTCTGGACGCATAAAGGCACTTTCTTTTCGCCGCCGTTGGCTAAAAAACACGATAAACAACCTGCGTAGGCGGCTTATTAGCCGCCTACATCGCATGGAGACACCATGACCCCACTAATTGATGTACAGCGAGTCAACAAATCGTTTGGCGGTCTACAGGTGATTAACGACTGCTCCATTCAGGTGGAAAAAGGTTCCATTACTGGCATGATTGGCCCCAACGGCGCGGGCAAATCCACCCTGTTTAATCTTATTGCCGGCACCCTGGCCCCCGATAGCGGCCGTGTCCTGCTTGAAGGTGAAAATATTACCTCGCTCAGCGCCGACCAGCGGTTCCATAGAGGATTACTGCGCACTTTTCAGATTGCCCACGAGTTCAGCCAAATGAGCGCGCTGGAGAACCTCATGATGGTGCCACCCAAGCAGGCGGGAGAAAGCCTTTTCAGCGCTTGGTTAAAGCCGAGGATGGTGCGCAAGGAAGAGGCAGAGGTACGCCGCCGCGCCCTGGAGGTGATCGACTTCGTGGGCTTACACCACGTACGCAACGAACTGGCGGGCAATCTCTCCGGCGGACAAAAGAAGCTGCTGGAACTTGGCCGCACCATGATGACGGATGCCAAGGTAGTGCTTCTTGATGAGATCGCCGCCGGGGTCAACCGAACCCTGTTAGGTGATTTGATCGGCAATATTGAGCGCCTGAACCGAGAGATGGGCTACACCTTCCTGGTCATTGAACACGATATGGAGATGATTGCTCGCCTCTGCGATCCAGTCATTGTACTGGCCCAGGGCAGCGTTATGGTGGAAGGGCATATTGACGATATCCAGAACAATCCTGAGGTCATCGAGGCCTACTTTGGTACCGATGCCGCTTAAGCGTGACGTTTTCACCCATTAGCCAATGACTATAATGATGTCGCTGCAACGCGACCCTGCTGGAATACTTTGCTTATGTCATCAACTGTCAGGCCATTAATCGACGCACGGGATGTGCACGGCGGCTATGGCGGCATGAACATCCTGAATGGGGTGAACATGACGCTGGAAGCCGATGAGGTGGGTGTTATCGTCGGCCCTAACGGGGCGGGCAAATCCACCATGCTGAAAGCAATCTTTGGCCTGCTGCATGTTAATCGGGGCGAGATACTGCTTAACTGCCAACCGATCCAAAACTTACCGCCTAACCAGCTGGTGCAGCGCGGCATGGGTTTTGTACCCCAGGAGAAGAACGTTTTCCCGAGCCTTTCGGTGCAGGAAAACCTGGAGATGGGCGCCTTTTTAAAGCCGCAAAACGTCAAGCGCATGCTCGCTCAGATCTATGAGTTTTTCCCACCGCTGTATGAGAAGCGTCGCCAGCCCGCCGGTGAGCTTTCCGGCGGACAGCGCCAGATGGTCGCCATGGGGCGCGCCTTGATGGCCGAGCCCAGCCTGCTATTGCTCGATGAGCCCACAGCGGGGCTGTCGCCCCTGTACATGAATGAGATTTTCGACCGCGTCAAACAGATCAACGCCGCTGGCGTGGGCATTTTGATGGTGGAACAGAATGCCAAGCAGGCACTCGCGATTGCCGATAAAGGCTTTGTACTGGCCGCTGGTCAGAACCGCTTTACAGACACAGGGGCCGCATTACTCGCCGATCCCGATGTGGCCAAAAGCTTTTTGGGCGGCTAGCCCTGGGGACAATAACGTGAATGAACTGGTTTTTTTCATCAATAATGTGGTGATTTCGGGCAGTGTAAGCGGCTCAATTTATGCCATCGGGGCCATTGGGGTAACGCTGATTTTCAGCATTATGCGCTTTGCCCACTTTGCCCATGCCGACATGATGACCTTTGGCGCCTTTATGGTGCTGCTGCTTACCACGCTGTTCCCGGCAGCGGGCGCCAGCATCGGCGTGCCGACAGCGGTTTTAATGCTGCCGCTGGCGATGCTGCTTACCGCCGCCTTGGCGGTAGGGATCGATAAAGCCTTCTATAAGCCGCTACGCGCCCATGGGGTAAAGCCGATAGTGTTGGTGATTGGATCACTGGGGGTCACTTTAATCCTCCAGGGCTTAATCCGCCTGTTTTCGGGTACCGGCGGGCAAAGCCTGTATGTGGATGACCGCAAAGAAATTTTCCGCCTGGCGCTGCCCTTTGAGGGCGTCCGGGCGCCTATCGTGGTGACCGAACCGCAAATTTACCTGTTTGTGATTACCATCGCTGCCGTCGTAGCGCTGCACCTTTTTCTTAACCGTTCACGGTTAGGCAAGGCAATGCGCGCTATGTCGGATAATCCTGAGCTTGCTCAGGCATCGGGGATCAATACCAACACCATTGTGGCGGTGACCTGGATCATTGCAGGTGCCCTGGCAGCCATCGCAGGAACACTGCTCTCCCTGGATGTCACTTTCAAGCCCGACTTAAGCTTCTTCCTGCTACTGCCCATTTTTGCTGCTGCCATCGTGGGCGGTGTGGGCCACCCTTATGGGGCGATTGTCGGTGGCTTTGTAGTCGGCTTTGCCGAGACACTGGCGGTGTTCAACTGGAACGTGCTGTTGCGCCCCTTCCGCGACAGTCTGCCCACCTGGTTAGAGCTACCCTCCAACCTGGCCTTTGTGGGTACCGAGTACAAAATTGTGGTGCCGTTTTTCATTCTGGTAGCCATTCTGGTGTGGCGCCCCACCGGACTCTTTAAGGGCAAGGTGATCTAATGAGCAACTCAGAAAAAACGCGTAACCCTGCCTACACCCCTGAAGACGCCACGCCTAACCGTCGCTTCCCGCTGCGTGAGCTAATCCTGTTTGCTGTGCTGCTCGCGGCCGTTTTGGCGGTTTACGCCATCATGGGGGCCGCCTACAGCACGCGCATGCTGGTAGAAGCCGCCTGCTACGCCATCCTGGCGCTGGGGCTAACTATTCAATGGGGCTACGCTGGGCAGTTTAATGCCGGTGTGATGGGTTTTGTTGCTCTGGGCGGCTTCTGTGCGATGTTTTTCAGCGTGCCGGTCAACGATGCTTTCTGGGGTACCGCGCTACCCGGCGAATTTGGCCGCGTGCTGCTATACGGTGCCGCCGCTATCCTATTGATCGTGGGCGCCAGCAAGCTGGATCGGCTGGGGGTTCCCAAGTCCCTGCGTACGTTTATCGCGGTGGCGCTGGGCATCGTGCTTTACCTAGTGGTGATTAGCCAACTGCGCGAGGTCACCGACGCGATTGAAAGCCAGGCGGGCTTTGTCGGGGGGCTAGGCTTGCCCCCCTGGATAGGCTGGATTGTCGGTGGTGCCTTGGCAGGTGGTGTTGGCTACTTTATTGGCCATATCTGTTTGGGCTTACGCAGTGATTACCTGGCCATTGCCACCCTCGGCATTGCCGAGATCATCAAGGCGTTTTTGAAAAATTCTGACTGGCTTACCCGCGGCACCGCCACGGTCTCCCCACTCCCTTGGCCAACACCGGGGCCTGCCGAACTAGGCTTCACCCTTTCACGAGCCATTTATCTCTCGTTTACCGCGGTGATCATTGCAGTGATCTTCTTTCTGCTCAATCGTGCCTACAACGCCCCCTGGGGCCGCATGATACGAGCGATTCGCGACAATGAAGTGTCTGCCGCGGCCATGGGTAAAGACATCAATAAGCGCCGCCTGGAGATCTTCGTACTGGGCTGCATTTTGATGGGTCTGGGTGGCGGCATACTGGGCACGTTCAACAGCCTCTTCGATCCTCAAGGCTACCTGCCGCTTAACCATACCTTCCTGGTGCTGGTCATGGTGATTCTGGGCGGGCCGGGCAATAACCTGGGCACCATTTTTGGCGCCGTGGCGGTGTATATCATCTGGATTATGTCCGAACCGCTGGCGCTGTTCTTAATGCAACTAGCCGTGGCGTTTGGCGAAGGCGCTTTCGGGTGGGATGCACCAGGCAATATGGATAGCCGCGCATTGCAGGCACGGGTGCTGGTGATTGGCTTGCTGATTACCATGGTGCTGCGCTTCGCACCCAAAGGGCTACTACCCGAGAAGATCAAAAGCCACAGTTGATGGGGCAGATTGGTATGACCTGAGAGCTAAGCCCGACCTACCATTGGGCACCGGCTACACACTGTAGTGGCCCAACCCGCGCCAAGTCTGGCGCTGGTTGGGCGTTCACTCATTGATGGCCTCCCAATGGCCAGACTTATCTGACCCCACTCTTTTCAACCTGCCTGCTTGCTGTAACTTGGCCATCGCACGGCCAATAGTGCGTATGTCTTTCCCTAGGGTGTCGGCTATTTGCTGGCGTGTAATCGCCGAATTGTGCTGAATTAACGCCATAATCGCTTCAGGTGTTTTTAGCCCTGAGACATTTACAGGGGCGTTTACAGGGACACTTACAGGGGCGTTTTGTACTAGTGTCTGAGCGATGACCGATAACATAAAATGAATAAAGGGCGTGCTCTCGGCTTGCTGGTCAGCTTGTTCCAGCGCTTGGTAATAGTGCTGCTGGTTGTCTTTGATAACGCTTTCTAACGGCAACGATAAAAACAGCGGATGCCATTGCGACAAAATCAGCGTTTGCCACAAGCGCCCCATACGGCCATTGCCATCGCTAAAAGGATGGATAAATTCAAACTCGTAATGAAAAACACTGCTGGTAATTAAAGGATGGTCTTTAGCCTGTTTTAGCCAATGGGTTAAATCCGCCATAAGCCCCGATACCTGATGGGCAGGTGGCGCCACATGATGCACCACATTCCCTTTGTGGATGCCCACCGCTTTATGCCGAAACTCCCCAGCATTTACCAGAATATCCGACATCATCAAGCCATGGGCAGTGAGTAAGTCATCGATGCTATCAGGTTGCAGCATGGGTAAGGCATCGTAAGCCTGAATCGCCCCTTTGACCTCGGCCAACTCGCGCGCACTCCCCATCACGTGCTGGCCATCCACAATCGCGGTGATCTGCTCTTCAGTCAGGGTATTACCTTCAATCGCCAACGTTCCGGTGATGGTTTTGATGAGGTTCTGCTTACGCAACTGAGGCGAAGCATTCAGTGCATTAGCGTTCAGTCTGCCCACCTGCTCGCTGATCTCTGCGACCAGATTGAGAATATCGGCGGTGATGGTAAACGGGGGTTTATAACTCATGGGTTTAATCATCCCCCAACACATTCAGAATTTGATTCTGATCCTATCACACGTGGAATTGCAGGGAAGATTAAGGACAATAAGGTGGGCCATGCCAAATAAAAAATGCCCGACTGAATAAGCCGAGCATTTGTAACGCTAAGGCTTAGGGTTTAAAGATCAACCTGACCTTTGCTGGTAAAGGTGCCGTCTTCTACAGCCATCTCGACCACCACGCCAGGCACGTCGCCGTTGTCATCAAACTCATGCGAACCGGAAGCGCCTTCGTAGTTGATCTCGGTGCCTGCGGCAATTAGCTCAACTGCTTTTTCCCACTCGCCGGGCAGAATAACCTCGCCAGGGGCGCTGGAAACATTGCGTAGTGCTTCGGAAAGGCCTTCACGCTCAGCGCTACCGTTCTGCTCAATCGCCAGCGCTACCAGAAAAGCCGCGTCGTAGGCTTGGGCGGCAAACACCGCACTCGGGTCTAAATCAGCGGCTTCGGCGGCTTCAATAAAAATATCGGTGCCGGGCAGATCGGGGCTACCGGGGCGCGTGGCAATCATACCGTCCAAGATATCAGCGCCTATGGCCTCGATAAGGCTGTCGCCGACCATGCCGTCAGCACCTACGTACTGGGTAAACATGCCACTTTCGTAGGCTTGACGCAGTACCGTCTGCCCCGAGGTGTCGGCGTAGGCCAGCACCACCAGCGTCTCCACGCCACTGATTGAAAGTGAGCCTAGCTCAGAGCGATAGTCGGCGCGGTTATCTTCGTGGGCAAGGTTCTCGCTAATCTCACCGCCACCGGCCTCAAACGCGGCGCTGAAGGCGTCAGAAAGGCCCTGACCGTAATCATTATTGACGTAGGTCACCGCCACTGCGTCAATGCCTTTTTCAAGCAGCAACTTAGCCAGCATTTCCCCCTGGAAGGCGTCTGACGGCACGGTACGGAACACCAGATCGTTGTCATCAAGCTCCGATACCGCAGGCGCGGTAGACGCAGGCGAAACCATCAATACGCCACCGGGAATAGCGGCGTTGTTAGCCGCGGCAATGGTCGCACCGGTACACAGCGCGCCGACGATCGCGGTGACATTTTCCGAGTTGACCATACGGTCGGCGGCGTTCGAGGCAGCCGATGCATCGGAACAGGTCGTATCGCCAGACGGCATCACCAATGTTTGGCCGTCTAAAATACCGCCCTGCTCATTAATCTGTTCAACGGCTAGCTGCGCCCCTTCAAAAATGGGTGGCGTTAAACTTTCAATTCCCCCGGTAAAGCCGCCCAAGAAGCCAACTTTGACCTCTGCCTGGGCTAAGCCGGCCATTGCCAGAGTTGAAGCCGCCACTGCGGTGGCTAATACGCGCTTGTTGATCATGTTGTTTGTCGCTCCCAGTGAGATAAAAATGTGTGCATTTTTTTAGTGTGCCCCAGCGGACAATCGTTAAGGCTGCTATTAATCTGGAACTGGAACGGCAAAAACACAAGCCTTGCTTTCTAACGCTCGTCATCTTCCTCTAGCGATCGCCTGCGTTCAGCGAGCTGCTTTTGAAGGCGTTTGTGGCGATAAAGCCGCACCAGCGCAATCGTTAACGCCGTGACCAGCATGGCGGCCAACACCACACCCTGCCAGGGGCGTGCGGCGTTTCCCATCACCGTTTCCAGGGTAATAATCAGGATTAAGCCAATCGCTTGGGAGCCGATCGCTAGTGCGCGCAGCTTATCGAAAGCGGGTGGGGGCATAACGTCTCCGTAATTTTCAGCTCACATGATATGGTCTCCCAGTGTAACTGCTTAACGCACAGCTTAAACGGGAAACCTAATTCGATACTTAACTGGAAACCCATGAACGCCATTGCTCTCGGTCCGCTACTGATTTCACTGCCTCGCCTTTACGCGGTTGCCTGCGCGCTGCTACTGCTACTCTGTGCGCGGCTTCTATTAGGCCTGCCCCGCCCGGCTCAACAGCGTTGGTTTACCGGGCTTATGATTGTTTGGCTAGTCGGTGCGCGGGTAGGCCATATTCTGCTCAACCTGGAGAGCTATAGCGCCGCCCCGCTGGAAGCACTCAAGGTCTGGCAACCCGGCTACCAGGGTCTGTGGGGAATGGCCGCAGGCCTGGTATGGACGGCCTGGACGCTGCGAGCGCGGTTATTAGCGATGGGCGGTGCAATGGCTATGCTGGTCGCCGCCTCCAGCCTGTGGCTGGTGCTGGTCACTCTGGCCCCACTGGGCAATGACTTTGCGGTTGACGCCCTACCGGAGGTCACCCTTGAGGATACAGAGGGGAATCAAGTGCCTCTGGCGTCGCTGAGCGAAGAGGCTGACCTGATTATCGTCAACCTGTGGGCCACCTGGTGCCCCCCCTGCCTGCGTGAAATGCCGCTGCTTGAAGAGGTCGCACAGCGCGACGGCGTCAGCGTAGTGGTCGCCAACCAGGGCGAGGATCTGCTACCCATGGTGCGCTATTTGGATGAGCAGCAGCTTGAGTTTCGCTATGCTCTGCGTGACCCCAGCCAGCAGCTGATGGCGCTTTTTCAAGCACCGGGATTGCCCACCACCGTGCTGTTCGACGGCCAAGGGAACACCCTAGATGTCCACGTTGGCGAGCTTACCCGTGCCCAACTGGATCGCTGGTTAGAAGATTGATGCCGATACACCTTAATCCCCCCGCTGCTTTGCGTTAGAATCCCCCGCCCTGCTGTGCCGTCGGTGCTTTCCCCGACGGCACACAACCCGTTTTTGCAGACTCTCCCGAGGCATCATGAGCGATTTTTCTCCCGGCCAACGCTGGATTAGCGACGGCGAAGCTGAGCTTGGGCTCGGCACCGTGCTTAACTGCGACGCCCGTAGCGTTACCATTTTGTTCAGTGCCAGTCAGGAAACCCGTACTTACAATACCCGCCAGGCCCCGCTTACCCGCGTTATGTTTGGCAGCGGCGACCGCGTACTCTCTGCCGACGGCTGGCAGATCGTCGTCGATGACAGCAAAGAGTCCGGTGGTCTAATCACCTATATCGGTGAAGACAAAGAGGGCAATCTGCGCGAACTGCCTGAGGCCAAACTCGCCGACACCATGCAGTTCGATCAGGCTCGCGACCGCCTGCTGACCGGCCAGGTCGATCGCAACGACTGGTTTGATTTGCGCTTTCGCACCCTGCACCACTATCAGCGTATTGAGCAGCACAGCGCGTTGGGCTTCTCCGGGCCGCGCATCGATCTCATTCCTCACCAGCTCTACATTGCCAATGAAGTCGCTAATCGCCACGCCCCACGCGTGCTGCTAGCAGATGAAGTCGGCTTGGGGAAAACCATTGAGGCTGGCCTGATCTTGCATCGCCTGCTGCTCAACGGTCGTGTTGAGCGGGCGCTGATTCTGGTACCCGACAGCCTCACTCACCAGTGGCTGGTCGAGCTACTGCGACGCTTCTCGCTTAACGTCACGCTGTTAGATGAAACCCAAAGCCAAGCCCACGGCAGCTACAACCCCTTTGAGAGCGCGCAGCTTGTGCTCGCCAGCCAAGGCTGGCTATTTGCCAACCCGCAACGCCAGGAGCAGGCGCTGGCCAGTCAGTTCGACCTGCTGATCGTCGACGAAGCACATCACCTCGACTGGAGTGAAGAAGGCAGCGGCCCCGGCTATCGCTGTGTCGAGCAGCTCTCGACAACGATCCCCGGCCTGCTGCTGCTCACCGCCACCCCCGAGCAGATGGGCATTAAGAGCCACTTTGCCCGCCTGCGGCTGCTGGATGGCGAGCGCTACCACGACCTGGAACGTTTCAAAGCCGAAGAGAGCCACTACACCGAGGTGGCCCGCGCCATTGATGCTCTAGAGGCGCTGCCCGGCGACCCTGATGCCCGCGGCCACGTTTCCGCCATTGCCGATGACCGCGACAGCCAGGCGCTACTGGCCATCCTGTGTAACGAAGAAGCAGGCAAAGCTCAGCAGGACGCCGCTCGCGCCCAATTGAGTGAAGCGCTGCTGGATCGCCACGGCACCGGCCGGGTGATGTTCCGCAACAGCCGCCGCCACGTAGGTGGCTTCCCGGAGCGACGCCTCAACCTAGTGCCCTTAGCGCTGCCTTCGGCCTACCGCCGAGTGGTGCGCCGCCTGGAGCGCGACGACGACTATCTCGACGAGCTGCTGATTGAGACCGGGATGGATCATCCCGATGTGTTGATCTATCCCGATGCGGCCTACCGCGAGCTCAGCAATGATCCGCTCAACGGCGAAGACTGGTGGCACATCGACCCCCGGGTTAACTGGCTGCTGGAAAAACTCAGCGACGACAGCGAGAGCGGTTTTGCCAACGAAAAAGTGCTGGTTATTGCCCACCACCGGGAAACCGCCGAAGGCCTGGCCGAAGGGCTGCGGGTGCTGGGCGGCTACCATGCGCCGGTGTTCCACGAAGACCTCTCGCTGATCGAGCGTGACCGCGCGGCGGCAGCCTTTGCCGATGAAGACGAAGGCGTACAGGTACTGGTGTGCTCGGAAATTGGCTCAGAGGGGCGCAACTTCCAGTTCTGCCGCCACCTGGTGATGTTCGATATGCCCCAGCACCCGGATCAACTCGAACAGCGCATCGGCCGCTTGGATCGCATCGGACAGCGCCACGCCATTGAGCTGCATATTCCCACCTTTGAAGGTAGCCCCGGCGAGCGCCTGCTGCGCTGGTACCACGAAGGTATGGATGCGTTCAGCGCCCCTCATGGGGTTGGCAACGACCTGTTTGATGCCTTTGGGGACGCCCTGGCTGACGCCCTGCTGGATGATGAGGCACTGGACGAGATCATCGCCGAAACCCGTACGATGTTTAGCGCCAAACTGGCCGAACACGATGCGGGCCGCAACCGGCTGCTGGAGCTCAACGCCTGCCGCCCCGCCCGCGCTCAGCAGGTCATCGACGGCGTAAGCGAGCTTGATGAAGACGCCGCGCTACCGCGCTACCTTGAGCGGGCGCTGGATATTTTCGGCGTAGAGAGTCAGGAGATCGGTAAAGGTTTAATGCACCTGCAGCCCAGCCAACATATGCTCGACGGCCTGCCTGGACTGGTCAAAGGCGAAGAGGGCTTTACCGCCACCTACAGCCGCTCCCAGGCGCTGGCCCGTGACGACATCCAGCGGCTCTCCTGGGAGCACCCACTGCTGCGCGAAATGATGGGCCGCGTGCTGGATGGCACCATGGGCAACTCGGCGCTCGCCCTGCTGCGCCACGACGCCATTCCCAGCGGACGCTTGATGGCCGAGCTGGTGTTCCGCACCCACTGCCCGGCGCCCAAGAAGCTGCACCTTAACCGCTTCCTGCCGCCCACCGCCGTGCGCTTGCTGCTGGATGAATCGGGCGCCAACCTGACCAGTAAGATCTCCTTTACCGGCTTGGGCAAGAACCTGCAGAAGGTTAACAAGTCGCTGGCGCGGGATTTGATTAAGAGCCGTCACGACCAGCTGCGCGAGCTGCTAACCCAGGGTGAAGGCGAAGCCGAGCGCCAGCTGCCCAGCATTGTCGAAAACGCCGAAGCGCGCATGCGCGCCCAGCTGGATGCCGAGATTGCCCGCTTAACGGCACTTGCCGAGCACAACCCGGCGGTACGCAGCGCCGAAATCGACGCGTTAAAAGATGAGCGCCAGGCGCTTAGTGAAGCGATTGAGAACACCCGCCTGCGGCTTGACTCAGTACGGGTGATTATCACCGTTGATGCTGACCGCTAAGCTATTGTTGCTTAAAGTATGGCCTCAAGCGCCTTGTCGAGAGTGGGGTATTGGAAGGTAAACCCTGCCTCTTCAAGGCGTGCGGGGCGCATATCGGCGCCGGTCAGCAGCAGCCGCGACATTTCTCCAAAGCCCGCTTTCAGTACAAAGGCGGGTACTGGGAAAATCGCTGGACGGTTAAGCTGCTTGGCCAAGGTTTTAGTAAAGGTGGCATTGGTCACCGGGTGCGGAGCGCTGCCATTGAAGGCGCCGCTCAAGCCCTCTTGATCGATGAGAAACAGGATCGCCGCGACTAAGTCATCGCGGTGAATCCAGGGCATAAACTGCTCACCGCTACCAAAACGGCCACCTAAACCCAACTTAAACGGCGGCAGCATCTTCTCCAGGCTGCCTCCCCCCGCCTCTAGCACCAAGCCAATGCGCACAATCGCCAGCCGCACGCCCATGGCCTCAATCGGCCGGGCGGCAGCCTCCCACTGCTTGCATAGCCGATGGGCGAACTCGTCGTTGGGCATTGTCTCTTCGCTCACCACCCGCTTACCCTGATCGCCGTAGTAGCCCATCGCTGAACCCGACACCATTACCTTGGGCAGCGGCTGGCCGTTGGCTTTCAGCTGCTCGCACAGCGCCACCACTTGTTCGGTCGCCGCCACCCGGGAGTTAATCAGCTTGGCTTTCTGCTCATCGCTCCAGCGCTTGGCGGCAATCGGCTCACCGGCCAGGTTAACCAAGGCATCCGGCGGCGACTCAATAAACGCCTGGGCGCTATCGCGAATGTCGCAATTGTTCGGCAAACGATCACGCACTTGGTGAGGCGAGCGGGAGACCACCTGCACCTCGTGGCCTAATTCGACTAACTGACGACATAGCCGCTGACCGACAAAGCCACTGCCTCCGGTGATTAATACGCGCATGGGAGTTGCTCCTGTTAGGTGACATCGTTGAAAGCCTTCATGGCTGTGCGAACAGCGTCGCAGCTTAATCAAGAAAACGATGACTAAATTGTACGGCATTTATACACAACTGCTACAATGCACCTCTACAACGCTTAATTCGACCTTTATTACCCGCCGCGAGGGCTCATGGCCAAACCGCTATCGTCGCTTCCCGCCCATCACTCAGTCGCTATCATCGGCGCAGGCATCGCAGGTCTTGCCTGCGGGCAGGTACTGGCAAGTAATGGCGCCAGCGTCACCCTATTTGATAAAGCCCGCGGCCCCGGTGGGCGTATGTCGAGTAAACGCAGACCCAGCGCGACGCTTGATTTAGGCGCCCAGGCATTTAGCGTGCGCGACGCGGATTTTCAACGCGCCGTCGATGAGTGGCTAACCGCAGGCTGCCTAGCGGCCTGGCCCACATGTACCTATCAGGCTAGTTCACGCGGCTGGCAGGCGCACGACGATGGCCAAAAACGCTACACCGGCGCGCCCAGAATGAGCGCTTTGACGCGGCATATGGCGGATTCGCTAACGGCCATGCCCAATGCCGAGCTGCATACCGGCACACCCATCGTGGCGCTTGAGCACTCGCCCAACGGCTGGTTGCTATTAGCTGCTGACGAGACTCGCCACGGGCCTTATGACCAGATCGTGATTAGCGCCCCGCCGCCACAGGCCCATCCGCTGGTCAAACCATGGGACGATGCGCTGGCAGCGGCGTGTCTCAGCCAAGAACAGCGGGCGTGCTGGGCGGGATGGGCGATTTTTGACGGGCCGCTTCCGGCAATACCCGGCGTTGACCCGCAATGGCAGATGGCGCGTCTAGCCGACCCGCTCCGTAATCCGGTCCTTAATATCGTATCTCGTAATCAAACCAAACCTGGCCGCAGCGCTCAGCCTGAAAGCGTCAGTCTGCTGGCCCAGCTTGATTGGAGCGAGGCCCATTTAGAGCAGTCTGCAGACGCAGTGGCTAAGCAACTCTTAAGTGCATTTAAACGCATTTTGCCTTCATCAGCAGAGCTGCCTCCATTAGTTGAAATAGGCGCGCACCGCTGGCGCTATGCGCAGCCATCAACCCGCTGCGAGCATGATTACTTATACAGTGCGAACGGGTTAGCTCTGTGCGGCGACAGCTTTCGCGACGGACGCGTTGAGGATGCCTGGTTATCCGGCCACTGTTTAGGCGAGGCACTAATAGGCCGGTCGGTTCAATAAGCACGACGCTTTAATGATTAAGAAGGATTCTTATAAAGGTTGTACCGGGTAGCGACAAGTTGTACAAATGGGCATACAGTATCATGCTAATGTTCAGCTCTTTAATCAGGCAAACCTTCACATGGAACATGAATCACCTTCGCCGCGGCGAACACTGACACGCCCCCGCAGCGCCACGCTGCCGCTAACTAATTTGCGGCTAACCGGGAGGTACTGGCGCCCATGAGTCTTAAGGCGACCCACCCACCCGATACCCCACTCTATCCGATACGCGAGGTTTCTCGCTTAACAGGAGTCAACTCGGTCACCCTGCGCGCCTGGGAGCGACGCTATGGGCTAATTCGCCCTCAGCGCACGCCGAAAGGCCATCGTTTATATGCCCAGGACGACATCACCCGCATCGAACGCATTCTGCAGTGGCTCAATCGTGGTGTGCCGGTCAGTCAAGTCGCCGACTTGCTTGACCAGCCAGAAACAGTTGAGACGCCGACGCCGGATGCCGGTGACTGGGCGAGCCAGCGCCAGCAGTTGCAGGCCATCATCGAAGCCCTGGATCTGGCCAAACTGGAGGCATTTTATCACCAGAGTTTGGCCCTCTACCCGCTGAGCATTGCTATCAACGAGCTCTGGCAGCCGGTTATCTTAACCTTAGAGGCCAAGTGGGCCGTTCAGGCGGATCAGCTAGTTCGCCGTACCTTGGAAGCGTTTCTGCGCAGCCAGGTGGGCATTCGTTTGCACTACGCCAATCAGGCTACCCGGGGCCCGCTGATTCTGCTTAATGCCATGCCCGACGACCCTGGCCCGCTGTGGGTGTTGATGTCGGCGCTGATGGCTAGCGAACAGGGCTACCGGGTGCAGATGCTTGATCACTCACTGCCGCTGGAGGATCTTCCCCAGGCAGTGGCGCGGCTGCACTCATCGATGGTGCTGCTCTCTAGCGGCCAGCGCGAGAGCGACAGCTATATTCACCAAGCGCTTCCTAAAGCAGCCGAGGCACTTAACGTGCCCATCGGCGTATGCGGCGAAGTAGCGCGCCTGCGTGAAAGCGACCTGCGCGGTGGCCCGGTGCATATGCTGGGCGATGATCTGCCCCAGGCGATTGCCCGTTTGCGTCCGCTATTACGCGAGTCGGGCGTACTCTAGCCAGCACGCTTTTATCCTGGCCGTTCGCCCATGTGGCGACCGGCCATTTTTTTGTGCCGCAGGAGCCCCCTATGACAGGTGAGCCTATGAAACGTCAGTTGATATGGCTGCGCAGTGACCTGCGTATTGACGACAACAGCGCCCTCGCCGCCGCTGCGGCTAAGGGCCCTGTGATAGCGGTGTTTTTGCGCAGCAATGCCCAGTGGCAACAACATGGCCACGGCGCTAATAAGCTGGACTTTTGGGCACGCGGCGTTGCGAGCGTAAAAGCGGCGCTCAACGGCTTGAATATCCCGCTACTGCATCGCGATATTGAACGCTATGACCAAGCGCCCGAGGTACTGCTCGACATCGCTCGTGAATATGCCGTTGAGCAGTTGCACTTCAATTATGAATACGCACTCAATGAGCGCCACCGCGACCAGACGGTGCAGGACGCCTTTAAACGCGCCGGTATTGCCGCCCATGGTTACCACGACGCCGTAGCGTTTGCCCCTGGCAGCCTGCTAACCGGCAAAGGCGACTACTACGGGGTATTTACACCGTTTTCCAGAGCGTGGCACAAGCAGGTCAGCGCCGACCAACTGGCGCTGCGCGAGACACCAAAGGTGCAAGCGGCGCTGGCTATTAAAAGCGATCCGCTGCCTGAACTGCCCCAACTTGATAGCGCCCCTATCGATGGGCGGCTGTGGCCTGCCGGTGAAAATGCCGCGGCGGATAACCTGGCCCGCTTTCTGCGTTTTCGGGGCCGCCACTACAACGCCCAGCGCGACCTACCCAAGGTGCGCGGCACCAGCGAACTATCGCCCTATCTGGCACTAGGCATGATCTCCCATCGCCAGTGTCTGCAAGCGGTGATGGCTGAAAATGGCGGCCATGTGGCGGATGGCGATATCGGCCTTACCACCTGGGTCAACGAACTGGTGTGGCGGGAGTTTTATCAACACGTAGCGGTTGGCTTTCCCCGGGTGTGCCGCTACCAACCCTTTCAGGAACACACTAAGCAATTAGCCTGGCGCGACGATGAGGAGGGTTTTCAAGCTTGGTGCGAGGGGCGAACAGGCTACCCGATTGTCGATGCCGCTATGCGCCAGCTAGTGACGACCGGCTGGATGCACAACCGGCTGCGCATGATCACGGCGATGTTTTTAAGCAAGCACCTCCTGATTGATTGGCGGCGCGGCGAGGCTTTCTTTATGAAGCATTTGGTGGATGGTGAATTCTGCGCCAACAACGGCGGCTGGCAGTGGGCAGCCTCAACGGGTACCGATGCCGCCCCTTACTTTCGTATTTTCAACCCTACCACCCAGTCCACTCGCTTTGACGCTGAGGGTGAGTTTATTGCCCACTGGATTCCTGAGCTTGCTAAGCTGCCTGCCAAGGCGCGCCATGCGCCACCACAAGACCTACTCAGCGATATCGAATACCCGGCCCCCATTGTCGACCACAAGGCGGCACGCCAGCGCGCCTTAGAAGCGTTTAAATCACTGTCTAAATAAAACGCTGGTTAGCGACTGCATTACTGGATAAAGAAAGGAGACACGTCATGGCTGAGCCTGCGGCGTTGGAGGCGTTCTGCGCCTTTTTTAATAAACTAGACAACACCTGTACAGAAAAACTATACGAGGTATATACTGAAGATATTGTCTTTAGCGATCCGCTGCATAAGATTGAAGGCCGCGAGGCGTTAGCGCGCTATTTTTCAAGCATGTATGAAAATGTTGAGCAGTGCCAATTTAGCTACCACACACGTCAGCTTCAGAATAATCAGGCGTTTGTTACCTGGACCATGGTGTTCGTGCATCCAAAGCTGGCTGGCGGCCGTAGCATAGAAGTAGAGGGGTGCAGCGCATTGACGTTTGGCGAAGATGGAAGAGTCATGCGCCATCGCGACTACTTCGATGCCGGGGCTATGCTCTACGAACATTTGCCGTTGATGGGTAGCGTCATTCGCTGGTTAAAAAAACGCCTGGCCTAGCATAGCCGCACACGCTTTGTGTGCTGGTCAGGTGCAACAGAAAAGGGCTCGAGGAGAGGCTTGATGAGCACATGGAAAACGCCCCAACGCATCTGGTTAACCGGTGCCACATCCGGCATTGGCGAAGCGCTTGCGCGTAAGCTGATCGCCCAAGGCCACCAGGTGGTGCTCAGCGCACGCAACCCTGAGGCACTCGACGCACTGTGCCAGGGGCATCCCAACGCTCACCCTCTCCCGCTGGATATTAGTGACCGCCAAGCGGTGCTCAGGGCGGGCGACTCCCTCCGCAAGCTCTTAGGTGCGTTAGATTTGGCACTGTTTAACGCGGGCACCTGCGAATACCTTAACGCCCAGCAGTTCGATATGGATTTAGTTGAGCGGGTTTTTAAACCTAATCTATTCGGCACCTTGTACGGCGTCGAAGCCGCCCTACCGCTACTGCGTGCGGCGCGCCAAGAGGGCCTCCCTGCTCGGCTAGCCGCCACCTCCAGCGCTTCGGCCTACTTACCGCTTCCCCGAGCGGAAGCCTATGGGGCATCCAAAGCGGCCATTAGCTACTTTCTAGAATCCCTGCGTCTGGATTTAGACCAAGAAGGGATAGACGTCAGCCTGATCCACCCCGGCTTTGTAAAAACGCCGCTCACTGAGCGTAACGACTTCCCGATGCCCATGCAGGTCACCGCCGAGCAAGCAGCCGATGCCATTATCGCAGGCCTGGTAAAAGGAAAATTGGATATCCATTTCCCCCGCCGTTTTACCTACCTGGTCAAATTGCTGGGTATTTTGCCACCCGTTTTGCGCCGTCAGGTGGGTCTGCGCATGACGCGTGCCCAGAAGGAGTCATCATGAGTTCCCCGCTCTCGACAAACGCTGGGGCATCGCAGCGCATTGCCATTGTCGGCAGTGGGATTAGCGGCATGGCAGCAGGCTGGTATCTCTCTGCCCAGCATGAGGTCACGCTGTTTGAAGCGGATTCACGCCTGGGTGGTCACACTGCCACCATGGATGTGAACGTTGAGGGCCGGCCTTACGCGATTGATACCGGCTTTATTGTCTTTAACGACTGGACCTACCCGCACTTTCAGCGCCTGATGGCCACCCTGGGTGTCGCCTCACAAGCCACCGAAATGAGCTTCTCGGTACATGAAACAGCGCGGGATTTTGAGTACAACGGCCATACTTTGGGGTCGCTGTTTGCTCAGCGGCGCAACCTGATTAATCCCTCGTTCTATCGCCTGCTGGGCGACATCCTGCGCTTTAATAAGCAGGCCACGAAAGCGCTCGAGAGCGAGCAACTGCCTGCCCATATGACGTTGGGCGAGTATCTCGACCAGCATCACTACAACCGTGACTTTCAGCAGCGTTACTTACTGCCCATGGGGGCCGCCATTTGGTCGGCCAGCATCAGCGATCTACGCGCCTTCCCGCTGGCGTTTTTTGTGCGCTTTTTCCGTAATCACGGCCTGCTATCGGTCAACTACCGCCCCCAGTGGTACACCCTGGTGGGCGGTTCGAAAAGCTATATTCCCAGCCTAACGGCGCCCTATGCGTCGCGCATTCACCTCAATTCGCCGGTCAACCGGATCACCCGCGAAAGCACCGGCGTTGTGATCACCACGCCCTCCGGTTCCCAGCGCTTTGACCAAGTGGTGCTAGCCTGTCACGCCGACCAGGCACTGGCTATGCTGGGCGACGCCACCAGCGCCGAGCAGGAAATTCTTGGCGCCATGCCATACCAGGATAACGAGGTGGTGCTACACACCGACACCGCCCTGCTGCCGCGGCGCAAGCGTGCCTGGGCGAGCTGGAATTACCGCCTGGATCAGCGCGATAGCGAAGCACGGGTATCGGTCACTTACGCTATGAATATCCTTCAACGGATAGAGAGCGACACCACTTTTTGTGTGACCCTGAACGACAGCGCCAGCATCGATCCCAGCAAGGTGCTGGGCCGCTACACTTACGCACACCCCCAGTTCACCCTGGCTGGCCAAGCGGCTCAGGCACGACACGCCGACATTTCGTCTACGGCCCATCGCACCCACTTTTGCGGCGCCTATTGGCGTAACGGCTTCCACGAAGACGGCGTGTGGAGCGCGCTGCGAGTGGCCCAGGCACTGGGCTGTGATGAAGCTGCCCCGCCGCCTGCACAACCTTCCGCGCTGCCTGCCCATGAGTTGCTAACGCCCCAGGGCGTTGAGGGGCTGGGTTGATGACGGCAATGATGACTGAATTAACCACCCTACCGCGGTCGCGTATCTACCGCGGCACTCTGCGCCACCGGCGCTTTACGCCTAAATCCCACGCCTTTAGCTATCAGCTATGGATGGCGTGGCTGGACTTGGATGAACTGCCCGACTTGTTCGATAAGGTGCCCGGCTTTAGCGCCCGCCGCCCTGCGCTGGCGCGTTTTCGTCGCGAAGACTATCTGGGGCCGGTTGATCGCCCGCTGAAAACCGCCGTGCGCGAAGAGCTTATTCGTCAACTTGGCAACGCGCCTAATGGTCGTATCTGCGTGCTTACCCAGCTACGCACGCTGGGCTGCATGTTTAACCCTATTTCCGTCTACTACGCTTACGACCACCTGGGGCGACTGACAGCCGTATTAAGTGAGGTCACCAATATGCCCTGGCGTGAGCGTACGCGCTATGCCACCGCGGTGGATCCCTCACGGCATAGCCACCAAGCGCATTTCGATAAAAACCTCCACGTCTCGCCGTTTAACCCCATGGAGATGACTTACCGCTGGAAGTTTAATGCCCCCGGCGAAAAGCTCTTTCTGCATATGGAAAATTGGCAGGATCAGCAGTGCCATTTTGACGCCACGTTGACCCTTGACGCCTCACCCGCCACCCGCGGCGCGTTGCTAAAAGCCTTGGCTCGCCAGCCATGGATAAGCCTGAAAACCATTGCGGGTATTCATTTTGAAGCGCTTCGCCTGTGGCTTAAGCGCGTCCCCGTTTATAACCACCCCAAGCGCAAGGAGACTTCAAAGTGACGACCCTGCGTTCCACGCCCCCTAACCTTCAACCGGTTGCCGAAAGCCGCTTAACCAAGTGGCTAAAGCCACGCCTAATGGCCCAACTGGACACCTTTCGCGGCGGACGTATCACCCTGATTGAGGGCAATCAGTGTCATCACTTGGGTCAACAAGGCCCGCTGCAGGTGACCGTGGTGATACGCCACTCCCGCGCTTGGAAACGTCTCGCCTTTGGCGGCACGGTAGGAGCTGCCGAGTCGTATATGGACGGCGATTGGGACGCCGACGATCTGGTCGCCCTGGTACGGCTGTTCGCTGCCAACCTTGAGCATGTGAATGGAAAAATGGAGAACGGCAGCGCTCGCATTGCCCGCTGGCTGCTGGGTGCCGCCTACCGCTTTCAGCGCAACAGCCTAACGGGCTCGAAACGCAATATTGCCGCCCACTACGATATCGGCAACGATCTGTTTTCGACGTTTTTAGATCGCCACCACTGGATGTATTCAAGCGCCGTGTTTCCCTATCCCGAAGCCAGCTTGGAAGAGGCCTCTACCTACAAGCTCGACTTGATGCTGGAAAAGCTCGACGTGCAGCCCGAGCATCACCTGCTAGAGATTGGCACCGGCTGGGGTGGGCTGGCGATTCATGCCGCCAAAACCCGTGGCTGCCGCGTCACTACCACCACTATTTCCGATGAGCAGCACGCCCATACAGCAAAACGCATCATAGAAGAGGGGCTGGAGGACAGAATCACCCTGCTTAAGCAGGATTACCGGGAATTGACCGGACGCTATGACCGGCTAATTTCGGTGGAGATGATTGAGGCGGTGGGGCATCAGTATCTCGATACCTACCTCAACAAGCTGGATAGCCTGCTGACCGACGACGGGCAGGCCATGCTGCAAGCCATCACCATCCGCGATCAGCGCTTTGAAGAAGCCAAACGCGAGATGGATTTTATCAAACGCTACATTTTTCCAGGCGGCTTTCTGCCCTCGCACCACGCCATGTTAACCAGCGTTATGCGTAAAACGTCGTTGAACATCGTCGCGCTGGATGAAATTGGCCCGCATTACGCGCGCACATTACGCGAGTGGCGCCACCGCTTTGAAGCCAGCCTGGAGCAGGTGAGAGCACTGGGCTACGACGAGCGCTTTATTCGTATGTGGCGCTACTACCTGTGCTACTGCGAGGGCGGCTTTATCGAGCGCTCCATTGGCACCTGCCACTTACTGCTGGCTAAGCCGGCGGCTAAGCCCACTCCGCTCACTGGCGCGCTCTAAATGGTATCACCCAAGTGGCAGGCGCTGGTATTCAATGCGCTTCGTTTCGAAGCCGGTTGGCTATTGTGTGTCTTAGGCGGTTCGTGGGTTGCTGCGGTGGCTGGCAGCAGCTTGCTAGCCTGGCACCTATGGCGCTGTGCGCGGCCCGGTGAATGGCGGTTTATCGCCGGATTTGCCCTGCTAGGGTTGGTGATTGACGGTGGCTTGCAGCTATTAGGAGGCTTCCATTTTAATGATCAAACGTTGGTACTGGGGCTTTTGCCGCTGTGGCTGTGGATGCTTTGGCCACTGTTTGCCACCCTGGTCTACCACTCGCTTGCGTGGTTGTGGCGCTATCCACTGCTAGCCGCACTGTGCGGCGCCATTAGTGGCCCACTCTCCTATTACGGCGGCGCGCTACTCGCTGAGGTGACTCTTGCTGCCTGGTTACTGCCCGTCCAGGCGCTCATTTGGGCGCTGCTCTGTGTGGGGATTAGCCGTTTTTACCACGCCTGATTTCTTTCTATGAAGCAGAGGGAGCAATGACTGGCGTGGGAACCAAACGCTTCTCCAACTCAGCGGCGGCAAGAGGCCGGGCAAAGTAGAACCCCTGTACGGACGTGCACCCGGCATTCACCAAGAACTGACACTGCTCTTTGGTCTCCACTCCTTCAGCAATCACCCCTAGCCCCATACCTTCTGCCATTGCCAAGACAGCCCTAACGATGGAGGCATCCGCCTGATCATGCGGCAACTCTTTGATAAACGCGCGATCGAGTTTGACTTTGTCCACCGGCAAGCGCTTCAAGTAGCCGAGCGACGAGTAACCGGTACCAAAGTCGTCGATGGCAATCGCAAAGCCCTGGTCGCGCAGCGCCTGCAGGCGTGGCCCCATATCTCCCGCACGCTCGTCGAGTAGCACCGACTCCGTCAATTCCAAGCCGATTTGCGAAGGCTCCAACTGATAACGCTTCAGGCAGGTGGTCAGCTGACTCTCAAGATCGCCTTGAAACAGCTGTAGGGCCGAAATATTGACCCAAATTGTCAGTTTGGGCATGGCGCTATTACGCCAGTGCGCCTGCTGGGCACAGGCTTTTTCGATCACCCAGGCGCCTAGTTGACTCATTAGACCGTGCCGCTCGGCCAAGGGAATAAAGTCGCCGGGGGAAATCATCCCGTCCTTGGGGTGGCGCCAGCGTAGTAGCGCCTCCATACCGACCAGTTCGCCGCTGTCAGGTTCATGCTGGGTTTGATAGTGCAGCTCCAACTGGTCACCGGAAATAAGCGCAGCACGGAGATCATTGACCAGCGCCAGTTGAGGGTTATCCTGCTTATCCAGCGCTGGGCGAAAGCGTTGGCTTAAGTTACGCCCCAGCCGTTTGGCGCTGTAAAGCGCCGACTCTAAGCGCTGAAACAATACGCCTGAGTCGTTGCCATCTTCGGGCACGCGACAGCTGCCAATCGTCAGCCCTAAGCGTAGCGAGTGGTCGTTGATCTCAAATGGCCGACTCATATGTTCGCGCAGAGTGTCTATCCACTGATCATGGTCGTCAAAGGTGGTGGTGCGGATGACCATAAACTCGTCACCGCCCAGCCGCCCGACTACACTTCCTGCTACGTAGCCGGTAAGCCGCTGGGCAAAGCGCGCTAACAGGCGATCACCCTGCTCAACCCCCAGGCTATCGTTAACCGATTTCAACCCATCGATATCCACCAGCGCCATATCCAGGCTCTCCCCAGCGCGTAAATGGCGCAGCCGGGAGGCCAGCAGGTCGTGCAGGCGGCGACGATTAGGCAGCCCGGTAAGGGGATCTTCATAGCCGATCCGGCGCAGATCGCGCTCACGGGCTTTTTGTGCCGAAATATCGGTAAACAGATGAATAAAATGGGTAATATTGCCACGTTTATCGGTCACGGCGCGGACTTTTAGCCACTCAGGATACTCGTCGCCGTGTTTACGGCGGCTCCACAGTTCACCCTCCCAACGGCCGGTACTTTTCAGCGTGCTCCAAAACGTTTGATAGAAGGCTTTATCGTGGCGCTGGGCGGCCAGCGTCTCTAGTTTCAGCCCCTGAATCTCTTGGCTGGCATAGCCGGTAATCTCGGTAAATGCTGGATTAATCCCTATTACGCGATTCTGGGCATCGGTTATCACCATGGCATCGCTGGCGAGCCTCAACGTCTCTTGCGAAAGCCGAAGGCGCAGCCGCTGTTGACGCACTTGGTTCCAGGCATCCCACAGCCCAAGCGCGACCAGCGTGGCAGCTACCATGCGTAGCATCGCATCGGGAATCCAGACACAGGCAGGGAGCGCCGTCAGTGCGACCCAAACTAACGGACGATTGAGAGAAACAGGAAGCCACATGGCGATTCGCTATACCCTATACAAATTAACCTAGATAAAAATTAGCGTTAGGTGCCATGCTGATCATGCCGCCTAATAAGACATTTGAATACTCTATATTACGGCAATGGAACATTTATTGTGCATAATCGGCAGTTGTTGACCTATGCTGCCCATTTTAGTGCTATCGGCCAAACCGCTAAAATCTCCAGTGATGGGCGTTAAAAAGCCAGTTACGTGCATTCAGCGGTTTCGGGAAGTAGACTAGCAGCACAACCTATTTGATATTCGGAACGATTCAGTGACCAAGCAACACTCCTTTGATCGCGAAGAACTGCTGGCCTGCTCCCGCGGCGAGCTATTCGGCCCCGGCAATGCACAGCTCCCGGCCCCCAACATGCTAATGCTTGATCGCATCAAGCACATCCATGAGGAAGGCGGTGAGCATGGCAAAGGCGAACTGATCGCCGAGCTGGATATCACGCCTGACCTGTGGTTCTTTGACTGCCATTTTCCCGGCGACCCCGTTATGCCTGGCTGTTTAGGACTAGATGCCATGTGGCAGCTAGTCGGGTTTTATTTGGGCTGGCTGGGCCATCCAGGTCGCGGACGTGCGCTTGGCTGCGGTGAAGTTAAATTCAGCGGCCAGATTCTGCCAGATGCACAAAAAGTGACCTATAGCATTAATATTAAGCGTATTATTACCCGACGTCTTATCTTGGGTATCGCCGACGGCACGGTAACCGTTGACGGGCGCGACATCTATCAGGCTAATGATCTGCGCGTTGGCCTATTTACCTCCACTGCGAATTTCTGAACAGGAGGCTCCCATGCGACGAGTGGTAGTCACCGGCCTTGGCATCGTATCGTGCCTTGGCAACGACCAACGACAGGTCCTGGACGCGCTCAAAACTGGGCGTAGCGGTATTCGTTTTAAGGAAGAGTATGCCGAGCGTGGCTTCCGTAGCCATGTGGCAGGCAGCGTCGATATTGATCTTGACGCACTCATCGACCGCAAACTGCGCCGTTTTATGGGCGATGCAGCGGCCTATGCCTATGTCTCTATGGCCCAGGCCATCGAAGACGCGGGGCTAAGCGAAGAGCAGGTATCCAACGAACGTACTGGTCTTATTGCCGGCTCCGGCGGTGCTTCAAGCGCTAACCAGGTTGAAGCTGCCGATGTACTGCGTGACAAAGGCCTGCGCCGCGTTGGCCCTTACCGCGTTACCCGGACAATGGGCAGCACCGTTTCAGCCTGCTTGGCTACGCCGTTTAAAATCAAAGGCGTCAATTACTCTATCTCTTCTGCCTGTGCGACCTCCGCACACTGTATTGGCAGCGCCATGGAGCAAATTCAGCTTAATAAGCAGGATGTGGTGTTTGCCGGTGGTGGTGAAGAGGAGCACTGGACGCTCTCCTGCCTGTTTGATGCCATGGGCGCGCTCTCTACCCACTACAACGACACCCCTGAGCAGGCTTCACGCCCTTATGACCAGGCCCGCGACGGCTTCGTTATCGCCGGTGGCGGTGGCATGCTGGTGTTAGAAGAGCTTGAACACGCTAAAGCCCGCGGCGCCAAGATCTACGGCGAACTGGTGGGTTACGGCGCCACCTCTGACGGCCATGATATGGTCGCTCCTTCGGGCGAAGGGGCGATGCGCTGCATGCGCCAAGCGATGGCCACAGTCGATGGGGCCATTGATTATATCAATACCCACGGCACCTCGACGCCCGTCGGCGATGTTGCCGAGCTGAAAGCCATACGCGAAGTGTTTGGTAATACAACGCCCGCCATGAGCTCAACCAAATCGCTCACCGGTCACTCCCTGGGCGCTACCGGCGTTCAGGAGGCGATTTATTCGCTGCTGATGATGCAACACAACTTTGTCGCCGCATCGGCGAATATCACCGACTTGGATGAGCAGGCCGACGGCTTTGATATCGTCACCGAATGTCGCGATGGCGTGACGATAGAGCGTGCCTTGTCGAATAGCTTCGGCTTTGGCGGCACCAATGCGTGTTTAGTCTTCCAGCGTTTCAACAGCTAACGCTATTACGACGACTCGCATGATAAGCATAAGAACGGCGCCCATTGGGCGCCGTTTTTATGCTCAGGCTTTTATGTAGAGGCGTGACGTATACACAAAAGACGGTTACCGAGAGGTAGGCCGTGGCACGTCTGAAATTTCCTGTAACTGTGCCTCAATCCACGCCTCGACGTCTGCGAGCACTTCATCGGGCATACGCCCGGCTGTTTCAATCGGCTTACCAATGCGCACACGCAGTACGCCTGGCCGCTTAACCCAGTGGCGCCCTGGCCAGCGCTCGCCCGCATTATGAGCCACCGGCAATACCGGCACTCCGGCGCGACACGCCACCACGCTGCCGCTTTTGTTATAGCGCTTGCGGATGCCTGGATCTACCCGCGTCCCTTCAGGAAAAATCAGTACTGAAAGCCCCGTGCCCAAACGCTCGACGCCTTGAGTAAGCACTTGCTTCATCGCCCGCGCCGGTTTCGAGCGATCCAGGCTGATCGGGCGAAGCAGACGCAACCCCCAACCAAAGATCGGTAGGCGCAGTAATTCGCGTTTCAACACGGTACACACCGGCGGCTTCATTACCTGTAAAAACACAGTTTCCCATTCACATTGATGATTAGCCTGGATCACGCAGGGGCCACTAGGCAGGTTTTCCCGCCCCTGGATGTCATAGCGTACATCACAGGCAATCCGAAACCACACCATTAAAAAATGGTTATATAAGTTCAGTAAGCGGTAGCGGCCAGACAGCGGAAGAAACGGTGCAATAGGCAAAAACAAAATGCCAATCATTAGCAAAGCAAGAAAGTAGCCGGCATAAAAAAACAAGCTGCGCACCACATTTATCAAGCCGACGCTCCTGTATCACTGATACGGTTATTTTCACGGATCATACACCACGCATCCAGCATACGCCCCGCCTCTAACCGCCAAGGCTTCTGATGAACGCCAAACACATCCAGCACACGGCGACAGTTTAAGACGCGCCGTAGCTTAGCATCATGGTGGTGTTTAAGCGGCTGAACTTCGCCGAGGGAAATCTGTTCACCGCGCCCCTCAAGGTGCGTTAACAGCTGAGTACGCACCATAGAAGTAAAGGTGAAGGCACTAACCGGTTCGGTGCCCGCAAGATGATAAGCCCCCCAGGCCTCAGCCCCGCTGACCTGCTGCTGTAGCATGCCAATCAACGCCATGGCGACGGCATCTGCAGAGGTAGGGCAAAAAATCACGTCTTCCGCGGCACGCACCGCCTGCCCAGCCACTAGACTATCGATGATTTCATTTAACCACGCATGACTGCCTTCAAGCGCAAACAGCGGACCTAGGCGCACAATCAAATGGCGCTGAAAACCCGCACGGATACGATCGCCGGTTTGTACCAGACGGCGCAAGCTATCATCTCGCGGTGCGGGCACCACATGCTCATCAATGGGAACTTCCAAGCCGTCTTCGTAAAGCTGATCAGAGACACACCATACCAACGCCACGTCTTGCGATTGACAGGCATCCAGGCAGCTATCTACCGCATCGGCATGGGCCGTCACATCCGCTGGCGCCATGTTCAGTGGGTGAGCCAACGGCGGGATAATCACGGCGTCGGGGGCTATCGCCTCAAGCCGCGCTGGCGTGATGGTCGTCCCTTGCTCTATGACTAACTCTGTATCGGCGCGGCGGCTTGCTTCCCGGGCCAGTGCCAAGCTTAAGCAGTGTCCAGCATCCAGTATTAGCAGCTTCAAGACACCTCTCCCTTATCACGCTCACTTCCATGCAGCGCTACGAATAGCACGCTCAGAACGGAATCTCGTCGTCAAAATCATCGAAGTTACCCGGATCCGGGGCGCCGTAGCTGTTGTTTTGCTGGTTAGGCGGTGGCGGTTGATTGCCCTGCTGCTGGGGCGGCGCTGGCTGCGCGGGCCGTGGCGGCTGCTGTGGACTCTGCCCGCCGGGGTAATTATTACCGCCTTGGGGCGCACCACCCTGCGGGGGATAGCCACCTTGGTGATTAGCAGCAGGGCTACTCTGAGCCGGTGCGTTTTGGGGTGCGTTCTGGGGATAGTTATTTTGCGGGGCGCCGCCGCCCTGATAATCACCGCTACGACCATCCAGCATCTGCATATCGTTGGCGACGATTTCCGTCGAGTAGCGATCCTGACCGTTCTGGTCTTGCCACTTACGGGTTTGCAGGCGCCCTTCAATATAGACCTTGGAGCCTTTCTTCAGGTACTGCTGGGCGATTTCGGCGGTTTTATTGAACATCACCACCCGGTGCCACTCGGTACGCTCCTGGCGCTGACCGCTCTGACGATCCATCCAGGTATCGGTGGTGGCCAGGTTTAGGTTGGCCACGGCGGTGCCGCTGGGGGTGAAACGCACCTCTGGATCCTGCCCGAGATTGCCAATCAAAATGACCTTGTTAATGCCGCGAGCCATAAGACGCTCCTTTAATAGCTGCCTAGTAGAGTTTATTGCCAACCGCCGTCACACTTTATCGCCACGGCTGGATTAAGATTTTGGAGGTGCCATCAGCCTGTTCAAGGCCGCCTGGTCAAGCCGCTTTCGATTGACCTTTAAATAGACCAAACGCTCTTCCGGCACCACCATGACGTCTTCGACGCCGACCACATCGGCTAAGTGCTCCATCAACAGGTCAAGCGCGTCTGCCTGGGTCTCGTGCAGCGCCACCACTTCGCTGGAGAGCGGCGGTGGTGAGGGCATCCGCCACATAGCAATCCACCAGCATAGCGCAAACCCAGCACAGCCAATAAAGACCGCGTTGAGGCCGCCATAATGCGCCAGCAAACCACCTAATGTACCGCCTAGAAAAGCGCCTAAAAACTGGCTGGTGGAGTAGACCCCCATGGCGGTACCTTTGGCCCCTGCCGGGGCCAGCTTGCTGAGCATGGAAGGTAGCGTCGCTTCCAGCAAGTTAAAGCCGGTGAAGAACACAAACAGCCATACAAACAGCCAGTAGCTTGGCGAGAGAGGCACCCCTAGCCCGGCCAGACTAATCACAATAGCGCCGATCGCCATCAGGCACATCAAGCGCATCCGCTGTCGCTTCTCGGCCACAATAATCAGCGGCACCATGGCTACAAACGATAGCGCCATAATGCCAAGATATGCTAGGCCATGATACTCAATCGCTACTCCGGCGTTTAGCAGGCGAAAAGGAACCGCAACAAATATCGCCATCAGCACTAAGTGCAAGGCAAAA
Source organism: Halomonas sp. AOP13-D3-9 (assembly GCF_052379125.1). Classification (NCBI taxonomy): domain Bacteria; kingdom Pseudomonadati; phylum Pseudomonadota; class Gammaproteobacteria; order Oceanospirillales; family Halomonadaceae; genus Halomonas; species Halomonas sp. AOP13-D3-9. Next base: position 272,982 of record NZ_JBQSYH010000002.1, read on the forward strand.
ATCGACACGTCCAGCCGCCATAAATCGGGGCGGGTGATGACGCTTTTAAACTGCTGACGATCCATGCCCACATCGCGGTGGCGTCGCCGCCGCGGCGCAGCAGGCACCCAGTGCCATAGCACTAACAGGCCTACTAGCGTGAGCAGTGTGGTAAACCAAAACACCCCGGCAAGCCCCGCCCAGGAAGCAAGCCATGGGCCCAGCACCATGGCAATGGCGAACGACACGCCAATAGAGAGGCCGATGGTTGCCATGGCGGCAGTACGGATTTCCTCACGGGTTTGATCCGCCAGCAGCGCCATAATGGCCGCGGCCACAGCACCGCCGCCCTGCAGCGCCCGCCCGGCAATAATGCCCATAATGGTATCTGAGAGCGCCGCGACCATGCTGCCGAGAGCAAATATCACCAGCCCCATGGCAATCACCTGCTTACGGCCAATGCGGTCAGAGAGTAACCCAAACGGAATTTGCAGCGTTGCCTGGGTTAAACCATAAATGCCCAGCGCCACGCCCACCAGTAGCGGGGTCGCGCCCGTAAGGGTGTCGGCATACAGCGCCAACACCGGCAGCACCATAAACAGGCCCAACATGCGCGATGCATAAAGCCCGGCCAGGCCACTGATCGCACGACGTTCAGAGGCCAGCAATAGTGCGGAAACCTTGCGCATAATGCCCTTTTATATGGTGGTTAAACATGGGATGAGTCAGCGTGGATTGTGACAATCCCCTATTCTAGCGGTTTGGGCTGGCGCTGGAAACGTCGCGAGATGCCGCAGGTTATCTTGGGTTATGAAAGCTGTTTTGCCGGGAGGGTGCCGACAAACGTATAATCACGCTTTTGCCGCGCGATTCGAGGTGTTGATGGACAGCATTCTGGTCAGGGGTGCCCGCACCCACAACCTCAAGCAGATCGATGTGGAGCTGCCCCGTAACAAGCTGATTGTGATTACCGGCCTCTCCGGCTCGGGCAAATCGTCGTTAGCGTTCGACACCCTTTACGCCGAGGGGCAGCGCCGCTACGTGGAATCGCTCTCCACCTATGCGCGCCAGTTTCTGTCGATGATGGAAAAGCCCGATGTGGATCACATCGAAGGGCTGTCACCTGCGATCTCTATTGAGCAGAAGTCCACCTCCCACAACCCGCGCTCGACCGTGGGCACCATCACCGAAATTTACGACTACCTGCGCCTGCTGTTTGCCCGTGCGGGCACACCCCGCTGCCCGGAACACGGCGAAGACCTGGAAGCCCAGACGATCTCACAGATGGTCGACCAGGTCATGAACCTCGCCGAAGGCACCAAGTTAATGCTGCTGGCGCCGGTGGTCAAAGGCCGCAAAGGTGAACATTTACAGTTATTAGCCGAGCTGCGTGCCCAGGGCTTCGTGCGCGCCCTGGTCGACGGTCAGGTGCTGGAGCTGGACGACATTGCCCCACTGGATAAGCGCAAAAAGCACGACATCAGCGTGGTGGTCGACCGTTTCAAGGTGCGTGATGATCTCGCCCAACGCCTGGCGGAGTCCTTTGAAACCGCACTGAACCTCGCCGATGGCACCGCCATGATTCACTTTATGGACGGTGAGCGCGAAGACATTGCCTTTTCATCGCGCTTTGCCTGCCCGGTGTGCGGCTACTCCCTGGCAGAGCTTGAGCCGCGGATGTTCTCGTTCAATAACCCGGCGGGCGCCTGCCCCACCTGCGATGGCTTGGGCGTACAACAGTACTTCGACCCCGATAAGCTGATCAGCCACCCGGAACTCTCGCTGGCCGAAGGCGTAATAAAAGGCTGGGATCGGCGCAATATTTACTACTTTACCCAGCTCCAGGCGCTGGCCAAGCACTACGGCTTTGAGCTGGAAACACCCTGGCAAGAGCTCGCCCACCACCAGCAGGAGGTTATCCTAAACGGTAGCGGTGATGAGCAGATTCCGTTTGTCTATGTGGGCGATCGGGGCCGTAAAGTGACTCGCGAGCACGCCTTCGAAGGCGTGCTGCCCAATATGCAGCGCCGCTATCGGGAAACCGAATCCAACATGGTGCGCGATGACTTGGTCAAGTACATCGCGGTGCAGCCTTGTGCCACTTGTAACGGCTCACGACTGCGTAAAGAGTCGCGCCATGTCTATGTGGACGATCACAATATCGCCGAGATTGTGCGTTTCCCGATTGGTGAAGCGTGGCGCTATTTTGCCGATCTAAGCCTGCCCGGCCGCAAGGGTGAGATCGCCGATAAAATCGTCCATGAGATCCATGCGCGGCTGGAGTTTTTGGTTAACGTCGGTTTGGACTATCTCAATCTGGAGCGCAGCGCCGATACCCTTTCCGGCGGTGAAGCCCAGCGTATCCGCTTAGCCAGCCAGATTGGCGCAGGCCTGGTTGGGGTGATGTATATTCTTGATGAGCCCTCAATTGGCTTGCACCAGCGCGACAATGACCGGCTGCTGAAAACCCTGGAGCGACTGCGCGACTTGGGCAATACCGTGATCGTGGTAGAGCACGACGAAGACGCCATTCGCGCCGCCGATCACGTGCTGGATATCGGCCCCGGTGCCGGCGTTCACGGTGGAGAGATTGTCGCTCAAGGCACGCCCCAGGACGTGATGGACAACCCCAACTCGCTGACCGGTCAATATCTTTCGGGTACCCGGGAAATTGCGGTGCCCCCCTACCGCATTCCCGGCAATCCAGAAAAACAGCTGATTGTGCGTGGGGCTACCGGCAACAACCTGCAAAACGTAACGCTGAGCCTGCCGCTGGGGCTGTTTATTGCCATTACCGGGGTTTCGGGCTCGGGTAAATCGACGCTGATCAACGGCACCTTGATGCCGATTGCCGCGCGCGAATTAAACCGCGCCACCACGCTGACCGCCGCACCCTATGAGAAGATCGAAGGGCTCGACCAACTCGATAAAGTCATCGATATTGATCAGAGCCCGATTGGTCGCACGCCGCGCTCCAACCCGGCCACCTATACGGGCATTTTCACCCCCATTCGCGAGCTGTTTGCGGGCACGCAAGAAGCCCGTTCACGGGGCTATAAGCCGGGTCGTTTCAGCTTCAACGTCAAGGGTGGGCGCTGCGAGGCGTGCCAGGGCGAAGGCATGATAAAGGTGGAGATGCACTTCCTGCCCGATATCTACGTGCCCTGCGACGTGTGTAAGGGCAAGCGCTATAACCGCGAAACCCTGGACATTCATTACAAGGGTAAAACCATCCACGAAGTGCTGGCCATGACGGTGGAAGATGCGCTGGAGTTCTTTAGCCCGGTACCGGCGATTGCCCGTCGCTTGCAAACCTTGCTCGATGTGGGGCTCTCCTATATCCGCCTGGGTCAAAGCGCAACCACCCTTTCAGGCGGGGAAGCCCAGCGGGTCAAGCTTGCTCGTGAATTGGCCAAACGCGATACCGGTAAGACGCTGTATATTCTTGATGAGCCGACCACCGGGCTGCACTTTGAGGATATCCGCCAGCTGCTGACGGTACTCCACCGTCTGCGCGATCACGGCAATACCATCGTGGTGATCGAGCACAACCTGGATGTGATCAAAACCGCCGACTGGATTGTCGATCTTGGTCCCGAAGGGGGGTCAGGTGGCGGGCAGATCATCGCCGAGGGCACGCCGGAACAGCTCGCCAAACAGGACGTTTCGCATACTGGCCGCTTCTTAGCGCCGCTGCTCGCACGTGGCAAGCGTGCAACGAAGCGTTGACGCTGGTTTTCGAGGGGTGAGCAGCGCTCACCCCAGGCTAAATAGGTACGCTAGTTAGCCTATTTGGGCGACGCAGTAGATGGCCACATCGTTTATAGTGGCAGGCAGATAATCGTTAGCAGTATTATCCAATCCTGTGCTGGAGGTAGTCGTCGTGGGTCAGGAAAACAGCTGTATTATTAAGCACTTCAATCACTACTGCTCATTAAGCGATGATGAGAAGGGATTGCTCATGGCGCTAGAGGAGAGCCCAACCCATATTAAGTCGGGCACGCTACTCTGGGAGATGGGCGATGCGGCCAATGAGTTTTGCACGCTAAAAAGTGGCTGGGCTTACTCCTACCGTCACTTAGAGAATGGTGACCGACAGATTCTCGAAGTGTTTTTGCCGGGCGATATCATCGGGTTGCGCGAGTTTGCCTTCTCGCAGCGGCTTGAAAATGTGCGCATGATTGATGATGGCGTGATTTGTCATTTCCCGCATAAACGTATGCTGGAAATATTTCGCCAGTCGCTGCCCCTCACCTCGGTCATGTTTGCCATTGGCAGCCGTCAGCAGGCGCTGCTCACTGAGCGCCTCGTCACCCTGGCCAGACGCAGTGCCCGTAAGAAAATGGCACATTTTCTGTATGAAATGTATTTAAGGCTGCGCCAAACCAACCCGGATATTAGCAACCAGTTCCGCCTGCCGCTCTCACAGGAACAGTTAGCCGATGTGCTCGGGCTAAGCCCGGTACACGTTAGCCGCACCTTTACGGCGCTTAGTGAAGACGGCCTGGTATTTCGCGACCGCCACCATGTCACCATTCCAGACTTACCAGCGCTTTGTGCTGAAGGTGAATTCGATGATTGCTATCTCACCGACAACGTCAGGCCACTGCTAGGCGATTCCGCCTAACAAACTAGCCACACTTGGACCAGCCGCAGCCGGCATAGCAGGTCGGACAGCCATCCATCATGATCAGCTCGCCGCGGCACTCGGGGCAGTTACCCACTATGGCGGGGCCACTGCCTTCAGGCTTTTTTCCCGCGGCCCCCGCTCCACCAATCGGCTCAATCGCCCCCTGTTCGACTGAATCCACTTCTGCGCTCTCTTCCGGCTGCCAGGCATGACCATGCTGCATACGGTGAGCATAGCGCTCCACCAGCTGTTCAACCGGCACTTGGTTACCGTCCCTATCCAGAAAGCCGCGGCGATAGAGAATCTGCTGAATCGACCAGGCAATCGCCGCCACTTCCGAATCGTGGAACATCGGCTTGTTCCAGCGATTCATGCCACAGCGCACCAAACCTTTGTCCCAGGCTACTTTACGTAGATCCGCCACCGCCTGGGTAACGTAACCACCACGCGCCGCCAACGACAGGCTGCGCATGGTCGCGGTGATCCACTGGTGCTCGCTGGAGAGCTGCCCTGACGGGAAAAAGAACTCTACTGGCCGCTCAATCACCACGCGCTTGCCGCCAATCACACCTTCCACCGGCATAAACGACACTAGCAGATAGACTTTCTTGCGCCCCTCCGCGCCTACGTATGAAATCTTTTCCGACACCGCCTCTAAGGTGCCTTCCGGACGGGAAGGAATACGCACCGTTAGCGGATCTTCATCCAGGAGTTCAGGAGCGGGCGCGGCCTGTTCCTGCTGCTTGATACGGTAACCAACAATTTTCGAGGTAATTTCAACAGCCATGGGAATATATCTCCGTTTAGCAAAGGTGTGCGTTAGTGAATAGATGGCGCTTAACGCGGCATCACCATTTGCCGTAGGTGCCCTCTTTTAAGCCATCAAACAAGTTGGCAGCGTTATGCTCCTCACCGTCATAAATCACCGTCTCGTTGCCATTTAGCTCTAGCGTTTCACCGTTTTCCAGCTCAAACACGTAGGTGGTGTTTTTAAGGTCATCTTCACGCACCAGCACACCCTGGAAGGCTTCAGGATTAAAGCGGAAGGTTGTGCAGCCTTTCAAGCGGCTTTCATAGGCCTGCAAATAGAGCCCCTGGAACTGCTCAAAAGCAAAATCCGTCGGCACATTGACCGTTTTCGAGATCGCCGAATCCACCCAGTACTGGGCAGCGGCCTGAACCGCCACATGCTGCTCAGGCGAGATCGCGTCAGCAGTGACAAAATAGTCAGGCAAGTCGCTTTCTACTGCGTCTGCAGCGATAAAGTGACGGTAGGCGGCCAGCTCAAACGACACTACCTCGACCTGCTCTTTGGTCTTTTTACCCGACTGGATAATATTGCGGAAGTAGCGGTGCGAGAACGACGGCTCAATGCCGTTGGAAGCATTGTTACCCATCGACAGGCTGATGGTGCCGGTCGGCGCAATCGAGCTGTGGTGGGTAAAGCGCGCGCCGTGCTCGGCCAGTTGTGCCACCAACTCCGGCTCATGCTCGGCCACTTGGGCCATATATTGGCTGTAACGGGCGTGCAGAATGCGCCCTGGCACTTGATCGCCTACTTCGTAGCCATCTTTGGCCAACTGTGGCCGTTCGCGGAGCATTTTGGGGGTAATGGTGTGCTCCTGTTCGAGCACCGGCGCCATACCCTTCTCTTGAGAAAGCTCCAGAGCCTGTTTCCAGCCCTCAATGGCTAGATGGCGGCTGACTTCATCAGTGAATACCAGCGACTGCTTAGAGCCGTAGGGGATCTTTAACATGGTGAGCGTCGACCCTAAGCCTAGAAAGCCCATTCCGTGGCGACGCTTCGCTTCGATTTCACGCTGCTGCTGGGGCAGCGGCAGGCCAGCAATTTCCACCACGTTGTCGAGCATACGGGTGAAGATCGCGACCACTTTGCGATAGCGTTCCCAATCAAAGCGCGGCTCGGCGCCAAAGGGGTCAATCACAAACTTGGTCAGGTTCACTGAACCCAGTAGACAGGCACCCTCAGGTGGCAACGGCTGCTCGCCACAGGGGTTGGTAGCGCGGATATCCTCACAGAACCAGTTGTTGTTCATGCGGTTCACTTGGTCGATCAGGATAAAACCGGGTTCAGCGTAGTCGTAGGTAGAGGACATAATGGTGTCCCACAACTCCCGTGCTTTGATCACTTCAACAATGCGGCAGGCAACGCGGCCTTCGGCATCTACCGTGTAGCCCTCTTCAACCACCGGCCAGTCGCGGTAGATCAGGTCTTGCGCTTTAACGTCGTCTTTCTCACCGGGGTGCAGCGGAAAAGCCAGCGGCCAATCTGCATTGTTCTTGACCGCCTCCATAAACTCATCGGTGATCAGCAGGCTAAGGTTAAACTGCCGCAGGCGACCGGCTTCACGCTTAGCCTGAATAAACTCGCGCACATCCGGGTGACCCACATCAAAGGTGCCCATCTGGGCGCCACGGCGGCCACCGGCAGAGGCGACGGTGAAACACATCTTGTCGTAGATATCCATAAACGCCAGCGGGCCGTTAGTGCCCGCGCCAGCGCCGAAGACGAACGCGCCTTTATGGCGCAGCGTCGAGAAGTCGTAGCCGATGCCTGCGCCGGATTTCAGCGTCATACCTGCATCAACCACCGAGTCGAGAATATCGCGCATGGAGTCGCGGATAGTGCGGGAGACGGTGCAGTTAATCAGGCTCACCGCCGGCTTGTAGGCCTCAGCGCCTGCGTTGGAGAGAATGCGCCCGGCAGGAATAGCGCCATTTTCCAGCGCCCAACGAAATTTCGGCAGCCACTCTTCGGCTTTATCGCCTTCCACCGCAGCAAGAGCGCGTGCAACCCGTTCAAACGTCGCCCCGACGTCCTGATCGACGGGCTGGCTATGACGATCCTTAAGACGGTATTTGGCATCCCAGATCTCCCGCGAGGGGGCCTGCATCGGGACGTCATTAGAGGTCTTGATAGCCTTAGCAGCGGTGCTCATGTCGCAAAACTCCTTCACAGCGGGGTGAATATAGCGCTCAATTGGAACGAATATAGATGGCAACGAGGTGAAGTATAGACACGACTTAACACCATATGAGGCGCTTTTTTTAAATTTTTCTACCATATATAGAAAAATCAGCACCTTACACTTTTGTCCCTCACCCACACGCTATAGACTGTTTTTTTCGGTTAATAGTCTAAGGATTTTGGTTAGATGGCTCAGATCATGACGGCAACTACCTTAATAACGACAGCAATGGCCGTCTCATTGCTGATCACAACGCCCATGGCTAATGCAGCCACATTTAATACCGACGACGTCACCACCCACGAGCATTGGCAGTCCATGACGCTATCGCTGGGAGACGAACACCACTATCGGGCGGTGGAAGCCCACAGCTACTCGGACGCGACGCTAAGCCTGAACGCCACGTCGGGAGTATGCGATTTACCCTGGCTGGAGATGCGCGTCACCCTTGAGCAGCAGCAGGGAGAGAGCCGGGCGGTGGACCTGGTGCCTACTCGACTACGCGTCGATGAACAGCCCGTCATCGACACGATGGCCGAATTTATCACCGAGCGCGGCGATGATGGATTTTATGCCCACTTTTATTTAAGCGACTTGGCATCCCTGATGGCCGATATGCGCCAGGGCGAACAACTGTTTCTCGGCTTTAACCAGCAAGAGCGCGAGCCGTGGACGATGACCTTTAGCCTGCAAGGCGCCGACGCCGCGATTAACCGAATGATGACGCAGTGTGAAAGCCATGGGTCAGCCACTCAATAATTCAATAAAGTATGAATTATTAAATCGACACCACGGGCTCTAGCGCCATTTCAACGCGGTTGCGTCCGCCATGCTTAGCGCGATACATAGCGTCGTCAGCCCGTGAGATAATGGTTTTGCAGTTGTCCCCAGACCGCCAAACGGCAACCCCGATACTCACCGTAATGGTTTGTTCAAGCCCTTCTATACGCAGCTCTGCGACCAGTGAGCGCAGTCGTTCGGCCAGGCCAATAGCGGCGTCAATATCAGAGTGGGTCGCCAGCACAATAAACTCTTCACCGCCCCAGCGGCCCAGGTGGTCGCAGCCACGCAGCGAGCTTTCCACTAAACGCGCCAGGGCCACCAGCACATCGTCACCCACGCTATGGCCGTGGGCATCGTTGATCTGCTTAAAGTTATCCACATCAAACAACAAGAGGGCGAAAGCGGCCGCGTAGCGCTTGGCGGCCACTAGCTCAGCGTTGATCGCCTCTTCAATGCGGTACCGGTTCCACACCTTGGTTAGGGGATCAAAATGGGCTAATTGCTCCAACCGCTGGTTGGCCTCGGCAAGGGCTTTACGCTCGTGCTCCAGGTGCATATTCAGCGAGCTAATTTCATAGGCTGAAATGGCCAGCGTCAGATCTTCACCCAGGTCAACTGCCGCTAAGCGCTCAACCCGCTGCCAGGCTTCGCTCTTACCCACCACTTCCTCATGCCAGGCAACCGACGGGGTCACGAGCGCCACAGTTTGAGGATGGGTTGCAGGCTGCATCGCCCAATACAGCGTTTCCACCTGCTCGGGGCGAAAAAATATCAGCCAGGCGCGTTGGGTTGAGCTCATTGGCAGCGGCACCGCCAGGGCTCCACACTGCTCCGGCATGGCCAGCGAACAGGTTAACGTCTCTTTGGCGATTTCGCGCGTGCACCAAGGCCCGCTATGCACGTGGGCTCTTTCCAGGCGTAGCACAAACTGGCTAATGGCTTCTGGGGTTGGCGTCACGCCTGCTTGATAAACGCCGCCATTCACCCATAGCACTACACCATGGGCGCGAAACAGCTTCATCCAGGTAGCCGCCTGCTCCTGGAGTAGCTGCTGGGGGCTTTGTGGCTCGCTACGCGCTCGGGCACTCAGTGCCAGGCTATCCTGAACCCGCTGCAGGTAGCGGGCTTCTTGGCGCGCCCGGAGCAGCAGTAAGCGCTGGGTGGCCATCTGCACCAAGGTACGAACGGCATCACGTGCCGACGGCTCAACCGAGTGCGGTGCGGCCGAGTGGCAAAATACCAGCCCCCATAAGCCGGTATCACCCTGCATTGCCAAACTAAGTGAGCCGCGTACCCCCAACCGATTTAAATAGCGCTGTCGTTCCGGGGCAGGAGCCCGTAAAAAGCTGCCGCTAAGACTAGCTGGGTAGTTGGGTATCAAGGTTTCAGGCGCTGCGTTAGCGTCTTCAATTAACCGCACGGGGTAGTGTTGGTAACTTTTGCGTAAGGCGATAGGGAAGTCACTGGCGGGAAAGCGCTGGCCCAACAGCGAGGGCAGCTGTTTTTCTAGCGCTTCGGCGATCATCAAACCATGCCAATCACTATCAAAATGGCACACAGTGACGCGGTCATGGCCGGTAAGTTGTTGAATCGCGTTAACCAAGCAGTCGAGCAGCTCTTCCTGATGGGTGGCTTCCGCTAAGCGCATCAGCCGCTCATTGACGGTGCCGAGCAAGCGGCGCTTACCCTGGGGATTCAGTGGTTCAATCTCGACGATAACCTGCTCGCCTGCCCGGTAAGCATGGAGCTGAAAACGCACGTTGCTATGCTTGGAACGAATAAACACTAGCGGGCCGGAAAGCCGCTGCTGCCCGTGCATTTCGCGACGCACCCGCTGGCTTAGCCGTTTCCCCAACACACAGCCAAGGGTGAGCTGCCCATTTTCAGGGCGCTCAACACCGGTTAAGCGGGTTAAGTTAGTGCTATTGGCTTGGATGCGTCGACAATCAGCATCTAATACCAGCAGGGTACCAAACGACTGCAATCGCGGGTGGTACATGGACACAAACGTGGCCTCGCAATCTATTCACCCTCGACCTGCTGTCTTAGCAGCAGCTCTACGCGCCGGTTGGCAGCTCGCCCATCCGCGGTTGCGTTCGGTTCCATGGGTTGGGTATCGGCATATCCGACGGCCCGCATACGAGAAATATTGAACCCTTGACGCTCTAAATGCCTCACCACGGCGATAGCCCGGGCTGATGAAAGCTCCCAGTTCGAGGGGAAGCGAGCCGTTGAAATCGGCACACTGTCGGTATGGCCCTCCACCGATATCTGGCCATCAAAATTCGTCAGCACACCGATAAGGCTTTCGACCACGCCTCGCCCTTGGGGGGTTAATACCGCTTGGCCGCTGGGGAATAGTAGGCTGGTATCAATCCGCAGCGTCACCCCTTCGCGGCCTTGCGAAACGCTGACCCCAGGAATATCAAGCCCGTCAAACTGCGGCTGTACCCCCGCATGTCGAGGCTGAATGCCGGTGGCCAGAGACGCCAGCGGCAATGATGATACCGCGCTGGCCGAGCGCATGAAAGCAGTATCAGCCGCTTCACCGCCGCCCGGCGGCGTCAGTGAAAGCAGCAGTACAAAGAGCGTGATGAGCAGCGTCAGCACATCCAAATAGCTGGTAAGCCAACCATCTTCGCCATCGCCTGGCGACGGCGTCATTTCCAGCGCATGGCGTGTATCGCGATCTAGCATCGGGCCTACCCCTTGGCCGCTGAACTCACCGACGAATCAGGCCTGGGTTTGACGCTGTTATCACGAATTTCATCGTGGTAGTTAGCCACAAAGGAGTTGAGTGTCTCTTCGATAAACGACGGTAGGCGACGCTTGGTAATCAGCGAAATACCTTCCAACACCATGTTCATGGTAATCAGCCGCTCTTCGGTGCGGCGCTCTAACTTCACCGCAATCGGTTTAAACACTAAGTTAGCGAGTAAAATGCCATAAAAGGTCGTCAGCAGGGCCACCGCCATGCGCGGTCCAATCACCTGCAAGTCGCCTGCATCCATGACTTCCAGCATATTGACCAGCCCTACCAGGGTACCGATCATGCCAAACGCGGGAGCATAGGTGGCCATGGTGCGAAATATTTGTGCCTCGGCATGCTCACGGGCTTTAAGGCGGGCGATCCGCCAGCGCAGCATGTCAAAAATTTCATCCTCTTTGGTATTGGCAATCACCAGTTGGATCCCTGTACGTAAAAACGGGTTGCGGGTATGCTCCAACTCGCGCTCAACCGCGCGCACATCGCCTTTAAACCACAGCCGTGACATATCCACCAATTCGCGGATATCGTCACGCATATAGGTATTTTCGCGCCGAAACACCAAGCCCACCAGCCGTACGACGCGGAGCACCTCTTTCAGCGGATAGCTGATAAAGGTCGCCGCCAGGGTACCGGTCACTACTATGGCCAGCCCCGGTAAGTTTATAAAACTTTCAGCGGACTCTGCGGTGAAAAACAGCACGCTCACCAGCAGCAGTATGCTGGCAAATATGCCTATCAGCGTCGAAGGGTTCATCCACGGCTCCTTGCCGGTCACAAGTGAGTAAAAAGAAGTGTTATGCCGAGTCGTGTAAGCGAGCGCGTAAACGACTTACGGCCTGGCTGTGCAGTTGAGAAACGCGTGACTCCGTTACGCCCAACACAGCGCCTACTTCCTTAAGATTGAGTTCTTCTTGGTAGTACAACGCCATGAGCAGCTTTTCACGCTCGGGCAGCGCTTCAATCGCGTCAATCAGCGTTTGCCGCTGCTGGCCATCCAGCAACTGATCGAAGGGTGAATTGCCCAGTTCATGACTAATAGGCTCGCCGCCATCGGCCACTAGCTCTTCAAACGGCAACAGTTGGCCGCTGTTGGTGTCATTGAGAAGCTGCTGATAGTCGCTCAGCGGCATCTCAAGGTGGTGAGCAATTTCGTGCTCTTCCGGTGCCCGCCCGAGCTGTTGCTCTAATTGGCGAACGGCGCGGTCAACCGCCCGCGCTGAGCGGCGTACGCTGCGCGGCAACCAGTCGCGGGTGCGCAACTCGTCCATCATTGCGCCGCGAATACGTTGACTGGCAAAGGTCGCGAAGGTGGCGCCCTGGGTGGCGTCGAAGCGCCCCAGCGCTTCCAGCAGCCCCACCATCCCGGCTTGAATAAGGTCGTCGAGCTCAATGCTAGCGGGTAAACGGACCTGAAGCGTCAAGGCCTGACGTCGCACCAGCGGCATGTATTGCGTCAACAGCTCACTCTGTTTAATTCTGCCTTGTGCTGTGTACATGCTCTCGCCTCGCGGCTATCCAGTCTTCACTGATAATTCACAATCATTTGCAATCCCTGCACCCGAACAGGCCGCTGACCTGGACGTAAGGCGAAGCGAAAATGCAACGGTGCATTGGCATCTCGCCCCGCTAGTGCGGTGGTAGAACCCCGCATACCGGTTAACGCAATGCACTGCTCAGGATGGCACAGCCAAGCGTTTAAATGCGCACCTGGGGGGTATTGAAACTGCCAATGAATGCGCCCGAGCTGCGCCGACTGCACATTGTTAGCGGTAGCGGGCGGGGTTGCGTTTTGACTAGCGCTTGCCCGATCGCTCATCGCCACCATCAATCCTGGTATCTGACTGCTCCAGCTACCGGGTGTCGCCTGGGCGTTTCCCGTTACCCCTGCTAGTAGACACCCTGCCAGCAGTACTATGCTCAGTAGCAGTTTCCCTCTTAATGGCCAGCTTAGCATGCTTGGTCTCCTTGGCAGAGTGCGTTCATCGTGCAAGTACCAGTAACTCCGTATTTAAGTAGTAATCAGCAGCCTCACGCAAGTTATCGAGTAGCCCCTGGCGCGGCAAGTGCGGTTCATGGAGCGCCAGCAAACGACGCGGCCCACCACGCTCATGCAACTGGCGCAAGGTGCGGAACATGCCAGCAAAGGCATCGGCATCGCTACTGATCCACAGCGCCCAGCGGCTGTATTGATCGCGCAGTTGAGCTAGCTCAGACGTTTCCGCCATGACGATGCGAATATCCCAGTCATCAGGGTCACCGGCCCAGTTTCGACCTAACGATGACCACTGCCCCAGTCGTGCTTTGACCTTACTCACCTGGGATGCGCCGCTACCGGGTAGCCCCACCACTATAAGCGGAATTTTGGGCCTGGGCGGCGCCACTGTCTTTGGCTCTTCCACTGCCGCTAGCGTCGGCGTTAATAGAGGTGAAGTGTGTTCGTTCACAGGCTCGGCCGCCGCAACATCCACAGCCCCCTCAGCCTGCTGCTGTTGGCGCTGCAGGTTTGCCCACTTGCGCAGTCCCGAGGCTTGATCTTGTTCGCTCACGCCACACCCTCTCGACTCACACTGCCCATTTGACGAATCGCATCCCGCGCCATAAAGGCGTAGACCAGCGCATCAAGCATACCGGTATCGCGGCGGCGCCGACTGGTGCCCAGCAGGTTAAGAAGATCGCCGCGCAGCGTCTGCGCTTCCTCGTCATCGGCCACATCAAGATGTCCGGCAACCGACGCCACACCGCTGGCCATCAAAAGCCGGACTTCGGCATTGAGATCACCGCTATCGGCCTCTTTTAACTGCTGCCACGCGCGCCGCGTCAAGGCGGCCAAGCCTTCGCTTTGCAGCTGTGTTAACAACAGCGAGAGCACTTCGGCCCCCAGCCGTGCTGGGGTTAGCCAGTAGCGACGCGCCACCACTTTGGCACTTTCCGGGTCGCGCACTTCCCCGTACCAGGCGAGCAGCGCAGTGCCACTGGCGTCCTCCACCTCGGCGTAGGCAGTCCACAGTTGCACCGCTTGGCCACGAAAGCGCACACCTACATGGTGTGTTAGCACACTGTCATTAAACAACTGACGGAGGGTCTGGCGCTCATGGTGAAAGAGTACTCTATGACTGGGGGCTACTTGGCTGACCCAGGTCAAATGCTCGGCTTCCAGCCAGACGAGTGCCTCCGGTTCGGGAAAGCGCGGCAGTAGGTGTACCGCGACACCGGTTGATTCAGTCAGCGCGGCTAAGCGCGGCTGCCATCCTGCGACGTGGCGATGCTGCAACCAGGGTAACGCCAGCCAGGCGCCATCTCTATCCAGCCCGATGTCCGGCATTGCCCAGTCGCAGCCGCGCTCATTGCGCCGCGCTGACCACGCCATACCTAAGGTGGTTTCCACCGCGGGATAGCCGGCGAGCAGTGCGTCTAAACGCTGCTCTTGCACACGGCTCGGCAACGCGGCGAGGTCCCAGGTCTCTTCTAGTTCCGCAAAACCGGTGACGCGTTGGCGCAGCCTCGCCAGTAGCGACGACAAGCGACGCCCCTGACCCAGTACATCCCGGGACCAACGTGGCATTGCCATCGGGGCTTCAGCACTGTGTGCTCGTTCACGCTGCGGCGTTGCCGTGCTAAGCGCCTGGTCGACTAAAGCGTCGGGGGCAGCTATGGCCATATCTTCAGGCACCTGCTGGCCATTTGAACCAAACAGCACACGCATCCCGTGGCGCATAATAATGTCTAATACCGGCGCCAGCCGCCCCGCCTCATCCTGCTTGGTAATAATACAGTCATCGAGCTCTGCCCCCGCTGCTCGCGCGGCTTGACGATAGCGCAGCACGACTTCTTCGAGGGTTTCCGGCTGGCTGGCGGCATTCAGCAGCAATACCAAGCGTACCCGTGAGCGTCCGCCCTGTAGGTGGGCGATCTGTTCAATCACCCGCTGGTCACGCTGACTCATACCCACGGTATCGATAATCACCCACTGTTTGCCCTGCAGGCGCCCCAGCAAGTCGTCGATGGGTTGCTCGGCATCCAGCGCGTACATCGGCGTATCCAGCAGACGCGCATAGATGCGCAACTGCTCGTGGGCGCCAATCCGGAAGCTGTCGGTGGTCACCAGCGCCACCGGGCGCGTACCGTGGCGCATCACAAAACGTGCCGCCAGCTTGGCGGTGGTGGTGGTTTTGCCCACCCCTGTCGGCCCCACCAGGGCGACAATGCCGGTTTGATCAAAGAAGCTTGGCTCATCGCTCAGCACGCAGAGCCGATCCATTAACTGCTGACGCAGCCACTGCAGCGGCGCTTCGCTATTGCTATCGACGCGGGTTAATGGTTCGGGCAACCCTGCCAGCAGTTCATCGGCGAGCTCGCTGCCAAAACCGACGTTCCATAGCAGTTGGCGCAGCCGCGCAGCCGTTCCGGTGGGCGCTGCTGGCATGGGTGAGGCGGCATGGGCTGACTGGTTGTTTGCCAGCAGCGCACGCATGTCCTGCATTTCGCGCAGTAAGCGCTCGCTCATCGCCTGCATCGGGTCTTGCGGTGGAGGTGCTGTCGGCGTTTCGAGAGGTCCGGGTTCCGGTGAAGGTTCGAAGTGGTCGATGGCTTCATCCGCCATGGCCAAAATTTCAACGCCCCCTTCGGTACGCCGATTAGCCACAATCAAGGCGTCTTCACCGAGCGTTTCGCGCACTTGGCGCATCACATCACGACTGTTGGCTCCCACGAAACGTCTAACGCTCATGATTTACCTTTTGTCTGTTCTGGAAATGGTCGACGCTAGCCTATCACGGCGGGCCATCATTAACGTCCGCCAACTATTGTGGTCACTCTTAATGTGCGGTCATCGGGAATTTCAGCCTGGGACAACACTGACATATGGCGTAAACGGCGGCGCAAAAAGCGCGACAGCACCGCGCGCAGCGAGTGCTGCACGACCAGTACCGGCGGCTCGCCGGAACTTTCGTGGCGCTCCAGTGCTTGCTGGGCCTGGGTCATCAGCGTTTCTGCCAAGCCAGGCTCCATGGCGCCGTTGCCGTTCATGGCCTGAACCAGCACTTGTTCCAGCTGGGCATCCAGCCCCATGACATTAAGCGTCTCCTGCCCCGCAAACCACTGCTGGACAATGGCACGCCCCAGCGAGACACGCACCAGCGCTGTCAGCTCGTTAGGATCTTTTTGCTGGGCGGCGTATTCCGCCAGGGTATCCAGAATAGTGCGCATATCGCGGATCGAGACATCTTCGTCAAGCAGGTTTTGCAAGATACGCTGCAACACCGTCAGCGAAATAGCTTTGGGAATCACCTCTTCAACCAACGCTTTTTGATCATCGCCCATTTTATCCAGCAGTTTCTGCACTTCCTGACGCCCCAGCATTTCGGGTGAGTGGCGGTGTAACAGATGGTTCAAATGGGTTGCGATGACGGTGCTGGCATCCACCACGGTGTAGCCATACACCTGAGCGTGTTCGCGCTGGCTGCTATCAATCCAGACGGCGGGCAGGCCAAAAGCAGGATCCTGTGTATGGGTGCCCTGCAGCTCGCCGGAGACCTGACCCGGATTGATCGCCAACCACTTGCCGGGCTGTGCCTCGGCGCGGCCAATTTCAGCGCCTTTCATGGAGAGCACATAGGCGTTAGGCGGCAGCTCGAGATTATCGCGGATATGCACCACCGGCGGCAGGAAGCCCACTTCTTGGGCAAACTTTTTACGTACACTCTTAATGCGCCCCAGCAGCTCCCCTTTTTGGCGTGAGTCGACCAGCGGGATTAAGCGATGGCCCACTTCCAGGCCCAGGGTATCGACCAGTTGCACGTCTTCCCAACTCGCTTCGGGGGTCTCTTGTGTAGGTACCGGTGCCGCGGCAATCTCCTCCTTGACCAACGCTTTTTCTTTTTGGCGCGATAACAGCCACGCTAGGCCAGCCAGCAGCGCAGTAAAGAAGAGGAAGACGAAATTGGGCATGCCGGGCACCATACCCAGCATGCCCATCACCACGGCAGCCAACACCAGTACCTGAGGATTAACGAACAGTTGGCTGAGCATTTGCTGGCCAATATCTTCGTTCGTATCCATACTGACCCGGGATACCGTGACACCCGCTGCGGTGGAGATTACCAAAGCAGGAATTTGCGCCACCAGACCGTCACCGATCGCCAGCAGCATATAGGTTTGGCCTGCCGCGCCAAAGCTCATATCGTGCTGCAGCATACCAATCATCAGCCCGCCGATGATATTGACCACCATAATCACCAAACCGGCAATGGCATCACCGCGGACAAACTTACTCGCGCCGTCCATCGAACCAAAGAAATCAGCCTCTTGTGAGACCTCTGCGCGACGCTTTTTGGCATCGTCTTCGCCGATTAAGCCGGCATTGAGGTCGGCATCGATGGCCATCTGCTTACCGGGCATCGCATCCAGGGTGAAGCGCGCACCCACTTCTGCAATACGGCCAGCACCTTTGGTGATAACCATGAAGTTGATGATGACCAGAATCAGGAAGACCACTAGACCCACAGCAAAATTACCGCCGACCAGGAACGCCCCGAATGCTTCAATGACCTTGCCCGCGGATGCACCGCCTTGGTGCCCTTCCATTAACACCACACGGGTAGAGGCGACGTTGAGCGACAGGCGCAATAGCGTGGTAAACAGCAACACAGCAGGAAATGCCGCAAAATCCAGCGGCTTCTGGGTAAACATGCTGACCATTAACACCATAATGGCCAGGGCAATATTGAAGGTGAAGAGTAAATCGAGCGCGAAAGGGGGCAAGGGCACAATCATCATGCCCAAAATCATCAGAATGAGCAGCGGTCCGACCAGCAGCTTCATGCGCACATCGCCCATCCAGTCGCGCTTACCCACTAGTTGGTTTAAGCCTTTCATGGTTGCGCCTCATTACCACCGGCGCCATGCCCGGGGTTTTCCATCTCCGGTGGTACCGGCAGGTTATCGGGGGTTGGGGGCACCTCGCCTCCTTGTTGTGCGACTTGCTTGAGTCGGTAGGCCCAGGCCATGACTTCCGCCACTGCGGTATACAGCTCAGTGGGCACCTCCGCCTCTAGATCGACGTGATGATACAGGGCGCGGGCCAATGGCGCTGCCTGTAATCGTGGCACGCCGGCCTCTTCACCGATTTCGCGAATGCGCGCAGCCACCGCATCGGCGCCTTTTGCCACCAGCCGCGGCGCGCCCATGCTACCTTCTTGGTAGACCAGCGCGATCGCGTAGTGCGTGGGGTTGGTAATGATAACGTCCGCCTCAGGCACCTTGCTCATCATCCTACCCCGCGCCATAGCCTGCTGCTGCTGGCGAATGCGTGCTTTCACATGCGGGTCACCTTCGGACTCTTTATGCTCACGCTTGACCTCTTCCTGACTCATGCGCAATTTCTTGGCATTGTCCCAGAGCTGGAAAGGCACATCGATCAAAATGACCACGATCAACACCAGCACCATGAGCCCAGCCGCCTGAGCGGCCATGCTTAGAGCGTTGGTAAGCGCTTGCTGGATAGGCTGATCCATTAGCGCCATAAATTTGCCGATGTTGTAATACAAAAACGTCGCGGCGACGCCGCCCACCAGGACTGACTTGGCGATAGCTTTGGCCAACTCAATCAGCGCCTGGGTTGATAAAATGCGTTTTACGCCCTTAATAGGGTTTAGCTTGGAAAACTTGGGCTGCATCGATTTACCCGATATCAGCCAGCCCCCCATCAGCCCGGGGGCGACTAATGCAATCACCGCTAACAGTAAAAACAGCGGTATCATGGCAAATAGCGTGCGTTGGCCAAGATCCAATGCATTGACTAGCATTGGCGTGCTTTCCATTGCTTGGCGACGCTCAAACAGAAAGGCCTGCTCCATCATCGCGCCTAACTGGTCATAGAGCATGCCGCCCATGCTATAGAGGCCAATCACCCCACCCAGCAGAAGTAAGAAGGTATTTAACTCGCGGGAACGGGGAACTTGACCCTCTTCACGGGCTTTTTCTTTCCGCCTGGGCGTGGCTTCTTCGGTTTTTTCCTGGTCGCTATCGTTATCTGCCATACGGTTATCCGGCCAGGTGGAGCGAAGCTTATCACGTATTCAGCCGTCCTTAGGGACGGCTGAATGGCGTACTTACTAACCTATAAGGCTTTTGAGGAGAG
This sequence comes from Halomonas sp. AOP13-D3-9, assembly GCF_052379125.1. Classification (NCBI taxonomy): domain Bacteria; kingdom Pseudomonadati; phylum Pseudomonadota; class Gammaproteobacteria; order Oceanospirillales; family Halomonadaceae; genus Halomonas; species Halomonas sp. AOP13-D3-9. The sequence goes on from NZ_JBQSYH010000002.1 coordinate 292,271, forward strand.
TGCTTTAAAAGCCTAACTCGTCCAATAAATCGTCTACTTGATCCTGCCCAGAGACGGTTTCAGGTACATTATCCCTCACTTGCGGCCCATTCAAAAGCTCTTCGTTACGTCGTGCACTGTCGCTTTTCCACTGATCCTCGGCCTTGCGCTGCAGCGTTTCTCGTGCATGGTCGCCCGGCGCGTTATCAATGAGTACCTGTACCAACTGATGTTCGATCTCGTGGATCACGTCCATCATTTTCTTAATCACCTGGCCGGTCAGGTCTTGAAAGTCCTGAGCCATCATGATTTCCATCAGTTCTTTATTTGTGGCTGACACCACATCGGGCACATCACTGAGATAAGTACGTGTCTCAACGACGAGTGCTTTGGCCTCATCCAGCTCTTTCGGCGCTTCAAACCACTCGGCCCAGCGCTTATCCAGCGCTTCCGCTCGGTCTGACAATTGATCCTGCAGCGGCTGCGCACGGTCAACGGCATTGAGCGCTCGATCTGCAGCCTGCTCCGTCATGGTGGCGACATAGTGCAGGCGGTCGCGTGCATCGGGGATGGCTTCAGCCGCTTTTTCGATTTCTTTATCTAGCCCCAACTCGCGCATGTTTTCGCGCAACATGCGCGTTAACTTACCGATGCGATGAATTAGGTCTTCAGCGGCTTGTTCGGATTCGGACGATTGGGCAGAATCGGACTGCTCATTCTGGCTCATAATGTTGTCTCCTCGTTAACCAAGCACATGGCTCAGTCACTCACATACCCAATTTATCGAAGATCTTATTGAGCTTCTCTTCCAGGGTAGCGGCAGTGAACGGCTTGACGACATAGCCGTTAGCGCCCGCCTGAGCGGCCGCAATAATGTTTTCTTTCTTCGCTTCTGCTGTCACCATCAGCACAGGGAGGTCTTTCAAGGCGTCATCTTGACGGATCTCCTTGAGCATCTCCAAGCCGTCCAGATTCGGCATATTCCAATCGGAAACGACGAATTCGAATTTGCCAGCACGCAGCTTATTGAGCGCATCCTGGCCATCTTCCGCTTCATCCACATTGGTAAAGCCCAGTTCCTTCAGCAGACTACGTACGATCCGACGCATGGTGGGAAAGTCGTCTACAACCAGGAAACTCATATTCTTATCTGCCATGGGTCATCCTCTAATCAATCCGTATATGGCACGGGGTGACTGAAAAATACAGTCAGGGGGTTAAAACTGTTGCTTAGCACTGTTGCTTAAAACTGTTCCTAAAACCGGTCTTCAAAATTCTTCCCACTCTTCGTGGTCGCTACGCTTAGCGACAGGGCGACTCGCTTGCTGCTGGACGCTTCTGGGCGCAGGCATAGCATGGGTAGTTGGCGATGCGGCAGGGAGCGCCTGATGCGACGCTTCCTGCATACCTAACAGTTTAAACACGGCGACGGCTTGCTCCAACCGGTTAGCTTGCTCCTCAAGCGAGGCAGCCGCCGCAGTGGCTTGCTGAACCAGCGCGGCGTTTTGCTGGGTGACTTGATCCATCTGGCCCACGGCCTGACTGACCTGCTCAATGCCGTCACTCTGCTCTTGGGAGGCAGCAGAAATTTCATCCATGATATCGGTGACTCGGCGCACCGCAGTGACCACATCTGACATTGTGGTACCCGCCTGCTCAACCAGGGTGGAGCCTTGCTGAATTTGCGTTACCGAGGCATCAATCAGAGTTTTAATCTCTTTGGCCGCATCCGCGCTACGGCTAGCCAAATTGCGCACTTCTCCTGCCACCACCGCAAAACCTCGGCCTTGTTCGCCAGCACGCGCGGCTTCTACCGAGGCGTTGAGCGCCAAGATATTGGTTTGAAAGGCAATTGAATCAATCACGCTGGTGATATCGGCAACTTTTTTCGAACTGGTGGAAATGCCGTGCATAGTCTGCACCACCTGCGCAACGACATCCCCGCCGCGCTCTGCCGTGGTGGAGGCATCTGCTGCCAGAGTGCTGGCCTGGCGGGCGTTGTCGGCGTTTTGCTTTACCGTTGCGGTCATCTCTTCCATGCTGGCCGCAGTTTGTTGGATCGACGCCGCCTGCTGCTCCGTGCGCGAGGAAAGATCCGCATTTCCGCTAGCAATTTCGCGGGTACCGTGATGAATCTCGTTACTGCCTTCGCGCACCCGCCTAACGATAGTGGTGAGGTTCTGCTGCATGGTCCCCATGGCGCCAAACAGACGACCGATTTCATTTTTACCCGCTTCCGGCAACGGATTGGTTAAATCGGCTTCGGCAATCGCGTCCAGGCGCTGAACGGCGCCTCGTAGCGGCGCTATCACCGTACGGCGTAAACCAAAGTAGATCACTAAGGTCATCAACAGGGCAAAGAGAACCACTGCGGCATTGATCATGGTAAACATTTCACCCTGCTCAACCGCATCAGCGCGAATCCCATCGACGCGCTGGAAACCGTAAGTGACAAACGCAGTTATACTGGTGGCCATGCTACTCAAGGGCTCAACCAACTCATCGCGTAGATTGTTGTAGCTGGTTAAATCCATATACTCGAAGGTTTCATGCTGCTGTTTAACCAGCTCTATGACCGTATTAAAATCTTCAATCAGGGAGTTTGCCAGTGCCTCGCCTTGCGGAGAGAATGAGTTTGACATAAAGCGCTCAAAACGTGCTTCCGCCCGCGCAATGCGATCGCCAGCGATATCGACCTGTTCATTGGATTGCCGCGTCTGGCCCACCATTAAATAGTTCGAGGCAGTTTCCATCGCCAGCATGGCCTGATTTAACAACGAATCGGCACGATTAAGCTCATTTAGCTGCGCATCGCTGATGCTGCTCAGCGTCGCTAAATTACCTTGTGAATTGCGGTCGGCCACAACGCCCAAACCCGCAATCACTAAAATTAGAGCGACAAAGCAGCTAAGCGCCGCCACTACAGCGGCGTGAATACTCAAATTGCGCAGTAAACGATTCATTACGATTTCCCTTGCGAGCTTATTAAGTTTTTATGATTAGTTCTTATGCTAACTTATGAATTGCATTACACACGCTGGGCGCGGCCGGAGGCAGCAATCAGCGCCATCATCCGCGCGGGGATATCGTCCAGAGCCACCACTTCGACTGCCCCACCCACCGCGATGGCTTCTCGCGGCATACCGAAGACCACGCAGGACTGCTCATTTTGAGCGATGGTGGGCGCGCCCGCTTGACGCATCTCAAGCAGCCCTGCCGCGCCGTCCTTACCCATACCGGTCAGAATTACGCCGATGGAATTTTTACCGGCGTGCTGCGCCGCTGAGTGAAACAGCACGTCTACCGACGGCCGATGGCGATTGACCGGCGGGCCATCATCTAATCGCGCCACGTAGTTAGCTCCACTACGCGCCAACTTGAGGTGCTGATCACCTGGGGCAATATAAGCGTGCCCCGGTAGAATCCGCTCGCCATCACTTGCTTCTTTAACGGTAATCCGACACAGCCGGTCTAAGCGCTCGGCAAACGAGCGGGTAAAACCGCCGGGCATATGCTGGGTAATCAAAATCGCTGGAGCGTTGGCGGGTAGCGGTTCCAATACCGCTCGAATCGCTTCGGTGCCACCCGTGGATGCGCCAATAATGATGAGCTTCTCACTCGATACTAACGGGGCTTTCAGGGCCTCAGGCGGCGGGGTGTTTTTATGCCGCGCCTGGCGGGGGCGTGAGCGCGCCGCAGCGCGCAGCTTTTCGGCGATCTCGTCAGCATACTCCATCATCCCATTACGGATTCCCAGACTCGGCTTGGCGACGAAATCCAGCGCGCCGAGTTCAAGAGCGCGCAGAGTGATCTCCGAGCCGCTTTGGGTGAGCGACGACACCATCAGTACGGGCATGGGGCGCAGCCGCATTAAACGCTCAAGAAAATCCAAGCCGTCCATACGCGGCATTTCCACGTCGAGCGTTAACACATCAGGATTGTGCTGCTTGATCAAATCCCTGGCGGCGATGGGGTCTGGCGCGACGGCAACGACTTCCATATCGGGCTGGGAGTTAATAATTTCTGTTAACAAATCGCGAATTAGTGCCGAATCATCGACACACAAAACTTTGATCTTGGCTGCGCTCAAAGCACGCCTCCTCTTGCTGTAGACGCCTGATGTGTGATTGCAACCGCCGGAGCCACAGCGCCTAAAGCGATCATAAAGACACGATAATTGTTCATTTCTTAGCCAGGTTGTAGACGGTCTGACCACGCAGTTTGAAGGCGTCACTGATGTACGAGAAGTTTTCTGAGTGACCTGCAAACAGCAAGCCATCGGGTTTCATCAGTGGCGCAAACCGTTTAAGAATTTTTGATTGAGTATCTTTATCAAAATAAATCATGATGTTTCGACAGAACACCGCATCAAAAGGGCCTTTAATTGACCATTGCGGCGCTAGTAAGTTAAGCGGCAGAAACTCGACCAAGGCGGATACTTCCGGGCGCACCCGTGCAAAGCCCGCATGGTTACCGGTACCTTTTTGAAAAAAGCGTTTGACCCGCGTCTCATCAAGCTTACGCACCTGCTCCAAGGGATAAACGCCAGCTCGGGCCCTGGCCAGTGCATCGGTATCAATATCGGTGGCGATCACTTTGGCTTGCGACGCTTTAGCGCCTAGCGTTTCCAGCAACGTCATGGCCAGTGAGTAAGGCTCCTCCCCAGTAGAGGCGGCCGAACACCAAATAGTGACCGGGTCTGGCTTGTTCTTTATGTGCTCTGCCAACAGCGGAAAATGGTGAGCTTCACGAAAAAAGGCTGTGAGGTTAGTGGTCAGTGCATTGGTAAATGCCTCCCACTCTTTAGCTTCTGGCTGACGCTCCAGGCGCACCAAATAATCGGTAAAGCGCGTCATGCCGTGGTGGCGTAGCCGCTTGGCTAAGCGGCTATAGACCATCTCACGCTTATGCTCAGCCAGCACGATACCGGCGCGCTGATAGATCAGCTCACGGATGCGGGTAAAATCCGCATCTGTCAGCACCAGATCGCGCTCAATCTGACTGCCCGACGTCCACTGTCCAGCATCTACAGCCCGTTCACGTTGTTCGGTCAAAACGCTTCCCACTCCTCTGTTGAGGATGTTTGCCGTTTAACGGGCGAATTTGGCGAGGTTCCGCTAGGCAGTTGAGCAGCGGGTTTAGGTGCTGATACTGCTGGGGGACGCAATGCCCCCTGACTGTTTAAGCGAAACGCTTCCACTGATAGCGCTAATAGCCCCGCCTGTTTCTCTAGCGAGACCGCCGCACGTGCGGTTTCTTGCACCCGCACGGCATTGCGCTGGGTACCTTGATCCATCTCTGCGACTGCTTGATTAACCTGAGCAATGCCATGGCTCTGCTCTTCGGAGGCGGCCGAAATCTCGTGCATGATTTGCGTCACGCTTCGCGCCGCTTCTGCCACTTCGCTAATCGCCGCTTCGGCTTTGGCCACCAAACTGGCACCCTCGCCAACCTCACGGTTGGAACCATCAATCAGGCCCCGGATTTCTTGAGCGGCGCCAGCGCTGCGGCCCGCTAGATTACGCACCTCTTCGGCCACCACGGCAAAACCACGCCCATGTTCACCTGCCCGCGCCGCTTCTACCGATGCATTCAAGGCCAGAATATTGGTCTGAAAGGCGATCGAATCGATCACATTGATAATATCGGCCATCTGATGAGAGCTTTGGGTAATCCGCTGCATATTGTCGACCAACTGTGCCATCAGCTCACCGGTATTCGTTACCTGGATAGCATTGTTATCGGCTAGACGGCGAGCTTCTTGAGCGTTTTCGCTGTTTTGCCGCACGGTAGCGGTCATTTCTTCCATGCTGGAAGCGGTTTGCTGCAAAGAGGCCGCCTGCTGCTCAGTGCGCGACGATAGCTCCTCGTTACCGCTAGCGATGTCCTGGGCAGCGGGGGTGACAACGTCAATGCCGCTTTTAACGTCGCCGATGATGCTGCTAAGGCTTTTGCGCATGGTGTTTAGCGAGTCCATCAGTTGGCCCACTTCATCACGCCGCTGGGCAGGCACTTTAGCGGCCAAATTACCGCCTGCAATTTGTAGCGTAAATCCTGCGGCACTTTTTAGCGGCCTAGTAATCGCACGCGAGGTAACCACGCCAATCAAAATAAGGAGCAGTAAACCAATCCCAAGGACGATGGCCTGAGCCCCCAGCATCGTGGTTTGACCCTGCTGCGCATCAACGGCCATGGCTTCAGCTGCCTGCTGTTTCTGGGCAATCAGCTGGTTAACCATGCCTGAAAGGACACGGCCTTCGTTGGTCATCACGCTGATCACCGCATCCAGGCCGGTAAAGGCTTGATAGGTCTCTTCGGCTTGAAGAACGCTGGCCGCTTGCCCCATACCGTTTTGCAAGAACGTCTGTAACTGCTGATCAAATTCGGCGGCAAGCTCCGTCGCGTTGACTTCCCGGGAGTAGTACTCCTGCCACACTTCGGCAACCTCAGCGGTGCTTTCTTCTATGCTTTCGCCCATTTCAAAGCGTTGATTGATCAGCTCCATACGCTCCGGCTCAATCATCGCTTGGCGGGTTTGGGCGATGGTTTGGTCGATTTGCTGCAGGCGAATAACGTCACGCAGGCCATCGTTGTTCAGTTGGCCCAAACGCTCGCCAGAGACATTCAAACCATACAGGCCTAGGCCACCGCTAATTAGCAGCAGTAGTCCTGCCACAACAATCATGCCGACCAACTTGGCACGAATGGTATCCAGACGTACCCGAGCCAAACGCTTGATTACCCCTTTCTGGCGTAACCGGCCTTTATCCAAGTAGAGTCGTTTATTGCGGCCTTCGCGTATTTCAGCGTACGCCTGCTCTGCCTGCGCTATGGCTTCGCGGCTTGCTTGCACGCGCACCGATGTATAGCCAACGACTTGGCCATCTTCAATAATCGGCGTCACACTGGCGTTAACCCAGTAATGGTCGCCATTTTTACAGCGGTTTTTAACCAGCCCGCGCCACGTCTCACCCATCTTCACGGTTTGCCAGAGGTTTTCAAAGGCTGCTGGCGGCATATCCGGGTGGCGTATCAGGTTGTGCGGCGCACCTATCAGCTCTGCGTGTTCAAAGCCGCTAATATCGATAAACGCAGGGTTAGCATAGGTGATGCGCCCCTTGGTATCGGTACGCGAGACTAGGAAGTCGTCTTCTTTTAGTTCGATTTCACGCTGAGAGACTGGCTGGTTATTACGCATGGTGTACCTTTTTTAACGTTTTATTTTTTAGCAAAAGCTTGCCCGCCCTACCAAGCAACTTAAAATGACGCCCACTCTTCTGCCTCTTCCGCAGATTGCTTGTGCCTTACTGGTAAACTCGGCGCTGCCGAAGACATTGCAGCCGCTGGTAACACAGACGGCGAGTGCGGGGTCGACACCTCAGTGACCCGAAAACGCTCTACGGCTTCACGTAAGCGGGCCGCTTCGCTTTCGAGTTCATTGGCACTGCGCGCAGCCTGCTGAACCAGCTGAGCATTTTGCTGCACCACCTGATCCATTTGCGCCACGGCTTGATTCACCTGGCCAATACCGCTGCTTTGCTGCTCAGAGGCGGCGGCGATTTCATCCATAATATCGCTGACGCGCTGAACCGCGCCCACCAGGTCTTGCATCGTTTGACCGGCTTGATTAACGCGCTGGGTGCCGGTATCCACCTTGCTGAGCGATGTATCAATCAGCGTCCGGATTTCTTTTGCAGCGGCAGCACTGCGACTGGCTAAACTGCGCACTTCCTGGGCCACCACGGCAAACCCCCTGCCATGCTCACCGGCGCGCGCCGCTTCCACCGAAGCATTCAGCGCGAGAATATTGGTCTGAAACGCAATATTATCGATAACAGTAATAATCTCAGCGACTTGATGAGAACTCGCGCTAATATCTTGCATGGTGCTGACGATTTCACCGACTTCTTCACCGCTGCGGCGGGCCGTCAGAGTCGCACTCCCGGCCAGCTGACTGGCTTGGCGCGCATTTTCAGCGTTATGGCCCACCGTGGAAGCTAGCTGCTCCATACTGGAAGCCGTCTCTTCTAACGAGGTTGCCTGCTGTTCCGTGCGCGAAGAGAGGTCGTTATTGCCACTGGCAATTTGTTGTGAGCGCTCATAAATCGACGTGCCACTGGTCCGCACAGTGCCTACCGTTTGCGAAAGAGAGCTCTGCATATGTGCCATAGCGCTATAAAGCCGCCCGATCTCATTGTTGCCCGGCGAGGTGATCGCCTGGCTTAAATCCCCTTGCGCCATGCGCTCAAAATAGCCCACCAAACGGTCTAGCGGGCGCAGCACGTTGGTCGTCACCCCCCAAATAACCACGATCACCGTGGCGATGGTCATCAACACAATGCCAAGCAGCGCCCAGCGAATCGTCGCAGCAAACGCGCTGAAAGCAGCTTGTTGAGCCTGGACATCGACAGATGCCTGTACAATAGACGCACCGTGATGCAGGGCATAAAGACCAATACCACTGGCAATTAAGACAAGTACCGAAAGCGTCGCTAATACCAAGCCCCAACTTAAGCGCACTGTCATATTATTCATTAATTGCCGCATTCGCTGTGTCACGCCCTTTTCTCCACGCACAACCGTCACTCGCAAGCGCTTTCCGTAGCGCACGAATGCATCATTAGGTGAAACGGATCTGGCACACTCCCTGTGCCACGCTTGGATGGTCTTACTAGCTGCTGGTACTTTCGACTAGCGCCATCTCGTCGCTGGTGAGCAACTTATCGATATCCACGAGCACCAACATACGGTCATCTAGACTGCCCAGTCCGCTGAGGAAGTCAGACGAGAGGGTGACGCCAAATTCCGGTGCAGGTTTAATCTGATCGGGGGTCAATGTCATCACGTCGGAAACGCCATCTACGACGATGCCCACCACCCGGTCTGCAACATTGACCACGATCACCACTGTCTGGCCACCGTATTCGACCTTATCGAAGTGAAACTTAATGCGCAGATCAATGATCGGCACGATAACGCCACGTAGATTGGTGACGCCTTTGATAAAATCTGGCGCATTGGCAATTCGCGTTACGTTTTCGTAACCACGGATCTCCTGCACTTTCAAAATATCAATGGCGTACTCTTCGTCGCCTAGTGAGAACACTAGAAATTCACGGCTTTCGGCTTCTGCGGCTAGCACCGCACCACTGTTGGCTTGACTCATGACGGCTCAGCCTCCTTAAAAGATGAAAGGTTTTGATTGTTTACTACTTTTCTGCCCGCCTCTTTTTTATATCGGCTCAGGCGGTGTAAACCGGTAATATCCAGAATCAACGCAACGCTACCGTCACCTAGAATGGTGGCGGCCGAGATTCCGGGTACTTTGCGGTAGTTGTCTTCCAAATTCTTGACCACCACCTGCTGTTGGCCGATTAACTCATCGACTAGCATGGCGTAGCGACGCCCTTCACCCTGCACAATAACGGCAATACTTTTAGTGGGGTCGGTAATCGCATTCTCGACGTTCAGCACTTCGTGAATGGCGATCACTGGCAGATATTCGTCACGCACCTTGATCACTACGTCGTCACCGGCCATCGCGTACATATCTTCTTTAGCGGGCTGAAGCGATTCAAGCACGGTGGAAAGTGGCAGGATAAACGTCTCGCCGCCAACTTTAATCGACATTCCGTCCAAAATAGCCAGCGTGAGCGGCAGTACGATACGCGTATTGGTGCCTTCGCCCAGCTTCGACTGAATTTCAACGCGACCGCCCATGCTCTGAATGTTGCGCTTCACCACATCCATGCCCACGCCACGGCCGGATACGTCGGTGACTTCGTTAGCGGTTGAGAAACCCGGGGCGAAGATAAGCTGAAAGACCTCTTCATCGGACATGGTGTCGGACACGTTAAGGCCGTTTTCACGCGCTTTGGCAAGCAGACGATCACGATCCATACCGGCACCATCATCGCGCACTTCAATCAAAATATTGCCGCCCTGATGACGCGCCGATAAGGTTAGTTTACCAATGCGCTGCTTACCGATGGCTTCGCGCACATCAGGCATCTCGACGCCGTGATCCAGGCTATTACGCACCAAGTGCGTTAACGGGTCAGTGATCCGTTCCACCAAGCTCTTATCCAGCTCGGTCGACTTGCCTTCGGTAATTAGCTCGATCTCTTTACCCAGCTTACCGGCCGTGTCACGTACCACGCGCGGGAAGCGGCTGAACACAAACTCCATGGGAATCATTCGAATAGACATGACCGCTTCTTGGAGATCGCGGGCGTTCCGCTGCAGCAGGCTCATGCCATTTTGCAATGAGGCGTTGCCAACCGACTGATCCTCTAAATCGCTCACTGTTTGATCGAGCATGGATTGAGTGATGATTAGCTCACCCACCAAGTTGATAATTTGGTCAACTTTATCGACAGATACGCGAATTGACGACGACTCAGCGGCGGCTTTTTTAGGCTTTTCTTTAGCCGCTTCTTTCGCTGGAGCTTGCTTCGCAGCCGGTTTTCCCACTTGTGTTTCTGGTCCAGATGGCGCTGGAGCCGGAGCTGCCGGCTCGGTCGTCACCTTGGTATCAACTGCACCCTCAACGGCCGTAATCTCAATCTGATCCGGCTCGATGATAAAGCACATGACGGCTTCAATATCGTCAGCACTGTCGCTGCTTTTGAGCACCACCTCGTAACGCTTTGAGTCGCCGGATTGGGACTGCACTTCACCAAGCTGCTCTAACTCTTCAACCAGCAAGATGCGGTCTTTATCTGCAACATTAAGCAGCGCCACTAGCAGATGGCCACCTGCGCCACTTTTTGCTTCGTCGCTTTTTTCTGAACTGGCGTCAGGCGCTGGTGAAGCCTTTGGCTGAGCTGCTGGGGTAGCCGGACCATCTAGCTGCTGGCCAATTTCATCCAGGGCAATTTGTTGCAGCGTTTGGCAAATACGCTCAAATGCCTCTTGGTTTGGCTCCTCTTCGCTGCGGTAGGCATCGAGTTGCTCATGCATGATGTCTTTAGCCTCTAAAAAGGTATCCACGAGATCGGCTCGCAGCGTCAGTTCGCCTTTACGTGCGTAATCGAGGAGGTTTTCCAAAATATGTGTGGTTTTCTGTAGTACGGTAAAACCAAAGGTTCCCGCTCCCCCCTTAATCGAGTGGGCGGCACGGAAAATAGCATTGAGCTGTTCACTGTCGGGATCATCAACATCCAATTCCAACAAATGCTGTTCCATATCCGACAACAGCTCTTCAGCCTCTTCAAAAAAGGTGTCAAAAAAATCCGCTATATCCATGCACCGCTCCACCTTAACGTCGCTTTTATGTGAAAGGCTATGACAGGCTCAGATCACTCTGGCGCTTGCACCTGAGGCTCGTCTTGTTGTGTTGATTCAACTTGCGCTTCTGCTGAAGCTTCTAGCGCCTCGATTGAAGCTTCCGTCGTAGCAGCTCCCGAATCCATCAATGCAGGATTGCGAATCGCATCAGCAATCTCTGGAAAGAGCACCACCAGTTCTATGCGTCGGTTGATAGGATCCGTTGGGTCAGTCTCCGGTAACAATACGCGATCCGCAAAGCCCGACACGCGCAGCAATTGACCTGGATCAAATCCTCCCGCAATAAGCTCGCGACGGGACGCGTTAGCGCGGTCATTGGAAAGCTCCCAGTTACTATAACCGCGATAGCCACCCGCATAGGGAACGCTATCGGTATGCCCACTGATACTTAGCTCATTGGGCAGCTCGTTTAACAGTGGTGCAATAGTCCGTAACAGGCTACGCATATAAGGGGCGACCTGGTCGCTACCTAACTCAAACATGGGCCGTTTATCGGTATCTAGTAACTGTATACGTAGCCCTTCGCGGGTTAAGTCAAAACGCATCTGACTGCGTAATTGGCGTAGCTCGGGATCTTGCTCAATGGCCCGTTCAATACGCTGTTGCAAATTCCGGAAGAAGTTTCGCTCCTGCATGCTTGGGCGAGTACGCTGAAAGCTATCAATTCGCGCTCGCTCCCCATCGCTATGGGTGGGGTCCGGCCCGCCACCAGGAATCGCGCTGGTACTGCCCGACCGATCCCCCCCGGTGATGGCGTTAACAAGCGGAGTGCTAAAGTACTCCGCCACACCACGCCGCTCTTCCTCACTGGCAATACTTAAAATCCATAACACTAAAAAGAAGGCCATCAAAGCGGTCATAAAATCCGCTAGGGCAATTTTCCAAGCGCCACCGTGATGGGCATGAACGACTTTTTTGCGCCGAATGACAATCGGACGCTTGTCACCACCCTTACTCATGCGTTACCGGCCTTTTTGGCATCCTTCACATACTCTTCAAGCTCTGTAAAGCTCGGGCGCTCTGCGGCAAAGAGCGCTTTGCGGCCAAACTCAACGGCTAACTGCGGCGCGTATCCGTGCAAACTTGCCAACAGGGTTATGCGAATGCACTGAAGCATTTTTTCGGCTTCTTTAGCCTGACGGTCAATGTAGCTTGCAAGGGGACTGACAAAACCATAGCCCAACAAAATACCCAGGAAAGTTCCCACCAGCGCGTGAGCGATCATTTCACCCATCTGGCTCGGTGAGGCATCGGCATAGGTGAGTGTTTTAACCACCCCCATGACTGCTGCCACAATGCCGAAGGCAGGCATTGCATCGCCAACCTTGGCGATCGCATCAATGGGTACGTGGGCTTCCTGCTCAAAGACCTCAATCTCATGCAGCATCAGCTCATCAATTTCCATAGGTTCCATGCCGCCGCTTACCATTAAGCGCAGATAATCGGTCAGGAAATTCATGATATGCGGATCAGCCAACACCGTTGGGTGCTCCTGAAACATAGGGCTCTCTTGCGGGTTATCAATATCCCGCTCAATGCCTAACATTCCCTCACGGCGAATTTTGGATAGCAATTTAAACTGTAGTGCCATCAGCTCCATATAGAGGGCTTTGTTATATTTCTTTGCGCGCTTGAGCCGGGGCAGAATTTTAAATGTTGCTTTAATCGCCTTGCCATTGTTCGCGGCAATAAATGCGCCAACGCCCGCGCCGCCGATGATCAGCAGCTCGAGGGGTTGGTACAGGGGGCCTAAGCTGCCGCCTGCCAGCACATAGCCACCAAACACAGATAGCAATACGATTACATAGCCTAGAGGTATCAGCACAAGCAGGATCCTTGCGGTATTCAGTATTAATGTAAGGGAATCAAAACTTAACCACCTATTCTGATGTTTAAGCGTTGTTCCATCCCAAGCATTACTTACGCCCATCATACTAGGGCTAAGCTATTGTCTAATTAAAAAGTATCGCTGACTTTTGCGGCTATCTACGTCGATACGCTGAAATTTTATGGCTAAGCACTCATCATTAGGTGTTATACCCTAATTTTTGCTATTAGTGGCAAAGGAGCTGAAATTGTTACATTTTTTCACTATTCTCCTGTCGTGCTTTGCGTGTTTTCCCCGCCCGTGAAGGAGGCTGACATATGCCGCAAACGTAGTGCTGGGCAGGGCTGTGCGCATGCGCCACAAACCGCCCACCACAGCGCGTACACTGATTGAGTTGAAGCAAATCACTCTCAAAAAAACGTATTAGCGTCCAGGCGCGCGTTAGCCCAAGAACCGGCTCCACCTTTTCCAGCGACATTTGCTCGTCATAGAGCCGATACGCTTTAACGAAGGCATCAATTCGATCACAACCCGCCGCCTCTTTCAGGCTTAAATAAATATTGTAAAACAGTGACGAATGAACATTGGGAAGCCAGGTAATAAACCAGTCAGTGGAAAAAGGCAGCATCCCCTTTGGCGGCGACATGCCACGCACTTTCTTATACAGCTTGATCAAACGCGTACGACTTAATTCCGTTTCTGTTTCCAGCACCTGTAAGCGCGCGCCCAGCTCAATCAATTCGATTGCCAACTGCACTTGGTGCATTTCGTCGATCAAGCTTTTCTGGCTCACTTCGCTTCCCCTGATGGCATTGGCTCAAAGGCTTCTCCGGCCAACAGCAGTGAAGCGTGCAAGCCAGCCAATCCCTGATCGCGAGGGTTATCAGTGAGTTGACCAAGGCGCTCAGCGCTCATTTGGCTAAACCGGCACAACAGCTGGCTTGTTCGCGCCAACTTTGTCAGTTGGCGAGCACTCAGTGACACAATCAGGTCGGCGACATCCCTGTCTATTTTTAAGCGAAACATAGCAGCCTCACGATCTTCATCAAGCAAGCGCTGCGCCAGGAGCAAATAAGCTAGATTTATTTCCTGAATTTCATCGAGAAAGTTGGTTTGACTCATGATGTCCCATTAAGCGACTCAGGCGCGACGTTATGACCATCGTACTGGCGCCATTAATGACTTTTTGTTACCAACCCTCATGGTTACATACAACGTCTGTAAATGGCTACTCAGTCAACTCACGATGAGTCAGCCCTTCTTCTGACAGTTCGAACACCCACACCAGGAGTTCCGCAACGATTTGATACAGGCCTGCCGGGATTTCTGCGTCCAGGTCTAATTGCATCAAAAGTGCTACCAGCTCAGGCGCGTCGTGCACATAAATACCCTGTCGCTGGGCTTCCGCCATAATGCGCTCGGCCAAGTCCCCATAGCCTTTAGCCACCACCCGGGGCGCACGGTCGTTCTCTTGATAAGCCAATGCCACCGCTTGGCGACGGCGCTCACCCGGCGTTGCCATAAGTGGCCTCCGCTTCAACATAGCGTGCGCGCAGCTGAACTTTGTGTAAGTCCAAAGCGCTTAGCCGTTTCTCTAATGCGGGCAGACCCGCGTCGATGCGCTGATAGGCCTGGGTGCTTTCAGTGGTAAAGTCGATACTCAACACGTTTCGATAGAGCCACAGCGAAGCGTTGAATGACCCTAAGTTGGGCACTTCTAACTGCATATCCGAACGCCACCCGCCATCCGGCTCGCCCTCTTGTTGCTGCCCCTCCTGCTCCTCTCCGCGAGCAGGCAGGTTGATCACTAAGGCCATAAAAATACCGGCCCAAACATCGCCCTCCCAGCGAATAGTCGGCATTACCAGCATTTCGAGTTGCTGGCGCACGAGACTCTGTAGGCTTTCGTGAACAACCTCGCGAGCGGGGCGATTAGCGATCAGCTCGGTGATCTCCCTAGCATGGCCTAACTCTGCCCGAGCCTGAACACTGTCTCGCGCCTCGCCAGGTGTGGAAAGCGGGGCAGGCTGGGCAGGATTATTCGATACCGGCGAAGCAGCCGCCTGTGCAGGAGTAGCAGCCGTCGAGCCAGTTGCTAAAAAATGGGAAGCACCCGCCAACCGAGCAGCTAAGCCTTGTTCATGAGCTACTGGCACTAGCGGGACGTTAGGCAAAATAGCCACTCCCCCCTGCCCCACTGGCGGAGCTGCCAAAGGCGCACCCGCTCCCAACTGCGTAAGCGCCTGCGCTGTCAAGGGTGCCCCAGCTGACTGCATAGGCACTCCAACTGAGCTTCCTGTAAACACCGATGAAGGCGCTGCAGCCGGGGGCGGCACACTGAGACCTGTCGGTATAAGGGGCGTAAGCGGACGAGGGCCAGATTGCATTTGCGGTTGGTTCATTAGCTGCTGGCGAGTTCCCTCACCCTGAAACCAACGCTTTAGATGCGACTCATAAAACAAACCACTATCGCGAATACTTGCCTCTAAACGCGTTGCAACTGCACTAGCTGTTGGCGTTTCTTGGCTGGTGATTAGCGGCGCTTCTGGTCGCATCACCGAGGGGGGCGCAGGAAATCGTAATAAAACATCAGCAATAGTCCTTGCGGCAGGGCTAAAGTGGGTCTGCGTTGACCCTGGCGGAGAGGGCGGCGTATCACCGCGGGGTAACGTCCTTCCCCCATCTGCAGGAAGTGGCAACCGTTTTAAATCGCTTAACGGTGACGTCGAAGCTCGCCCATCCAAATTCGCATCGCCCATCACTGCCCGCGGCCCTTGGCCTGGAGGAATAGGCTTTACGGGTTGATCCAGCGACCGCTGCAACGACAGCTCCCCTTGCCGCCCCAGCACTTGGTGCAAGAGCGTATCAATAAGCGGGGTAATACCGCTCACGACGACCTCGTGGAACCAGCATCATCTGTTTCATAAGCGACCTCTGCGCCTTGATGGGGCGCATAAGCGCGATGCAGATCTCGCTGTCGTTGCGAAACCTCAATGAGCTTACCGAGTTCATCGCGACGCGATACTAAGCGACGCCGAATATCCACATCGTGCTCAAGAATGCGCTCAAGCAGTTCTGCTTTACGCTGCTGCCCTGCGGTATCTAGTACAACGGTCGTATCCAGTTCACGCAACTGCTCAACCAGTACCACATAGCTTGTACGCTGATCGATCAGCTCTGCCCACTGCTCGGCATTAGCAAGTTCGTGTATGTATTCGACGCGACTTAATAGCGTTTCATAGCTAGTAAGCAGCGCCTGTTGAGCACTTTTATTATGAGCAGATGTAGATGACATTATTGCCTCACGCGCTCTGCTGTTGGCCAATATCACGCCACGCAGAGGCGATATCTTCGAGCAAGTGCTCGGCCTGAGTTAAGCTTTCTTCATCGTTACGCAGATTCGCCGTCAATAGCAGACGGGCAATATAGTCATAAAGCGATGCTAAGCGCTCGGCAATCTCACCGCCCTGCTCTTGATCAAGAGCAGCGGCGAGGCCGTTATTAACGATATCCAGCGCTTTCGATATCGACTTGCCTTTCTCGGCCGTATTGCCCGCTTGGATATGAATACGCGCAGCACGTATAGCGGCCTGAGCGCCCTCAAACAACATCACAATAAGCTGATGAGGGTCTGCCGACATCACCCCGCTTTCTACGCCGACACGCGCATAAGCGTTAGCTCCCCGCCCATAAGCGGCGCCACCGCGAGAGTAAGTCATAAGCGGAACTCCTTTGCGTGGCTTTATGCTCACCCTAAGCAGGGTGAAACCACGAATATTAAAAGACAAAAACAAACTGCACTATCAGTATCTATCGGCGCGATCCTAGGGGACTTTAATGGCTTACAGCGCTTTTTTTCAGCGCTAGTGATGGTATTCACTAGCGGCTTATCACGCATTAACACCCTCTCCTCAAGTAGACACGGCAATCTCGCTAACAGTTCGCCCAAGCCGTTCAGTAATATTATTGCGCACGATCACTCCCACATTGTCACGCATAGGCGGCTCTACCTGCGGCGCAAGCAGTACCTCGATAGGATTGCCTTTAGCGTCGATGCGCAACACCCAGCCCTGCTGCTGGCTGGAAAAACGCGCCAGCGAGCCCACCGGCAGGCCTTTAAAGTGCTCGATATAACGCTTAATCCAGCGCATATCAAATTGGTGTGGATTCTGTAATAAATGGCGGTAAATTTGCTGGACGGTTTTCGCTGGACGGTCAGCGCGATCGCGACGCATTGCCTCGACCACATCGACAATAGCACTGGCTTTGGCTAACTCGTTAAGATCAGCTCCACTCAAGCCTCCAGGATAACCGCTGCCATCCATACGCTCATTAATACCGCCAATCACTGCCTGAACAACACCCGCCGACAACCACTGGCAGCCATGCAAACGATCAAGCAGCAATTGAACATGCTCACTGATAGCTTGGCGATGACTCGCTTCAAAATGCGGCGCCTTAAACAGCACTTGAGGAACTAGCGCTTTGCCAAGATCATGAATGAGACCGCTAGCCACTATCGCCTTACGCAAATCCCGGGGCATGCTGGCACCCACAAAATCAAGTAAATGAACGGCAACGGCAATACCGTGGCGCACTATCAAAGGCTCTGGGGATAAGCAGCGTGATGCGAATAGCAGCGATTCACGATCCTCTTCGTGAAGCTCCAATATACGATCAGCATAGCGGGAGAGCTGACGCCCTTCGATATCGCTACCTTGCTGTAACGACAGTAGCTGTGCATCCAGGTAGGCGGCCACTTTTACCAATCGACGCGCCATGGGGGTCGCATAGCGCTTGATATCACGTCGGCCAAGTAGCTCTCCGGCACCAGAACGCTTATTGGCCAACGCAAATAGCGGTGAGGGCTGGCGCTCTCCCTGCTCTTCTTTTTTATAGCGGGCCGCTTCACGCTCTATCTCACACACGAAATACCAAATCTGCCGCTCTTGCTCCGCACTACACCCAACAAAGCTAAAGCCGACGCGCAGCAGATGGCGCTCAGCGTCAGTTTTTTGATGGCGAGCGTCCCCAAGCACTTCAAAGTAAGTGCCATCGGGGAAGGTAAATACTAACTTCAGGGAACTAGAGGTCGCTGCCAATAGGCCGCTTGCCGCCAATGGCAATTCAAGCTGGCAGCCGTCCTGGGAAAGATCCCGCAACTCACCCTCAATCTCAGTATCGCCATTATAGAGGCCTGCTGACACCACCATCCCCATGCGCAGCTCAGCACGAAAAGACTCACGGCGCTGCAGCACCTCCAGAGATTGGGGATAGTCACTGCAACACAAAAAGCGTCCACCAGCCTGACGCGTCTCAGTGAGGTGCAGTAGCGGCGTTTGCACCACTTTGCCCTGCGCCTGACCACGCAAGTAGAACGCAGCGCCGTCTTGCAAGCGGTGGAGCAAATAGTCAATAGAGGAGAGATCCATCACCAGCGTTTGACCCAGGTGCTGTTCCATCAAGACAATCGGCTCCGGACGCGCCTCAGCCGTGTCAAGGCAGAGCGACACACCCCCCGTTTCGATCAGGGTGTTCAGCAGAGACTCGATCACCGTTGTACTTGCTATTGTTTCAAACTCATCCTGCTGCACTACCATTCTCGCCTCACTTACTCTTATGCGTTAATTGGTTCACCGCAAAGCGTAGAAGCATATCAGATACCAACAGCGCGGCGTATGCACAAAAATACACTATTCTCATTCTTATTAGGCGGGCTATAGTAAAGAGTAGACGGGGATCAGAGGTTTTAGTGCCAGTGTCACCAACGATAAAAGTAACGCCACAACTGTAAGAGTAAAGTTTTGTCACATCCTGCCGATAATGACTTAGAGGTATTTGTTGATAAGTAAAAATCCGAGTTATGGCTGCCGTCCCACGCTGTTGCACCACAATTGGCTGCCAGAGCTATTTATACTTTACAAAGAGGAACGTGCCCCATGAGCTCACTACCCACCGAAGTAATACCAACGCTGTCATCGGCTCTAACCCACTTAAACCCACGTCAGCGGCTAGACAACACACTGGCTCAGCTAGCCCCAACGAACACTCAGCTTAAAAGCACAGATACCACCGAGCGGGAAACCTCTGCTAACGAGCTCGTTCAACCCATTCATCGTATTAATGAGATAATGCGCCCACATGGTTTAGAATTCGAATTAAGCGAAGCAACCTCACGCGTGATTACGCGGGTTATTGATAGAGAGTCTGGAGAGGTCATACGCCAGATACCAGCAGAAGAAATAATCGACATTGCCGAGCGACTAGAAGAAATGAACGGACGAATAATTTCCATTGAGGCTTGAGGCTTGAGGCTTGAGGCCGAAAAGTCTAAACCTGCATGTTCATAACATCACGATATGCAGAAACTAAGCGGTTGCGAACCTGAAGCCCCATTTGAAAAGCAACGCTAGCCTTCTGCATGTCGACCATCACGTCATTGAGCTGCAAATTGGGATCACCTGCCTGAAAGGCCATCGCCTGACTATTAGCCGTTTGTTGAAGCCGGTTAATACGCTGAATCGAGGCCTGAAGCTCACTCCCAAAACCTCCCTGACCGACTGCTGCTGACGCCTGGGCACCGCTAAGGGGCTGGGTGGATGCCGCCTGGGTTGCCATGCCTTGCATTTGCTGTAGCGCAGCCTGTATTGCGGGAGTACTCATACGCTCACCTCAATTAACAAAAAATATCTAATATGAAAAGCCTAACACCAAAGTAGCCCGCCTCATACGGACAAATGCGCATAAAAAGCGAAGCTTATCGTTCCTTTAGGCTCGACTAGTCACCGGATAATGGCGGTCATCACAATTCCGCCTCATCTTTTAGGCGGATAACCGCGATTGACGGATATAGCCTATGCCTTCTTTGGTGATGCGCCTGGGCCGACGCCAGCTTAGCCTGCCCCTCTGGAGGGTCGCATGAGCGAAACTGGTGCAACGGCAGGCCGTCAAAACAGTACGAATCAAGCCGCTCCCCGCAGTGGAAATATCAATAGTGGAAGCACAGGTAGTGGAAATGCTGAACGCGATACCGCCAACGGCTCGACGTTCGAGCGAACGCTGAAGCAGCTGCGTAGCAACCCTCTCGTTGCACTGCTTATCGCTGGTGCCGCCTCAATTGCTATTGTGGCGGCTCTCTTTATGTGGGCCAGCAGCCCTGAGTACCGTGTGCTTTACAGCAACCTAAGTGAAGCTGATGGTGGCAGCATTATCAATGAACTGGATACCCGCGGCATCCCTTATCAGTTCAGTGAAGGTGGCCATGCGTTAATGGTGCCTAGCAACCAAGTCCACACCCTGCGCCTACAGCTTGCTGAGCAAGGCCTCCCTCGCGGCGGTAATCTTGGTCTGGAGTTAATGGATAGCCAAGCGTTTGGGATTAGCCAGTTTGCTGAGCAGATTAATTATCAGCGGGGCTTGGAAGGTGAGCTTGCGCGCTCAATTGAATCGCTGGGACCAGTGGAAGGGGTGAGAGTTCACCTATCCATGGCCAAGCCATCGGTTTTTATTCGTGATCGTGAACCAGCCAAAGCGTCCGTTGTGCTGACTCTTTTACCTGGCCGTGTTTTGGGTGAAGGGCAGGTCAGCGCGATCGTCCATATGGTTTCGGGCAGCGTGCCTGACCTAGCCGCTGAAGATGTCACCGTGGTTAATCAGGATGGTCGACTGCTGTCTGCCGAGACAAGCAACGGCAATGACCTGGATGGCTCGCAGCTTGATTATATTGCCGAGGTTGAGCGCTCTTACCAGCAACGCATCGAGCATATTCTAACGCCCATTTTGGGTCGCGATAACGTGCGTGCCCAAGTTGCTGCACAGATCGATTTCTCGCGGCGCGAGCAAACCTCTGAGCGTTACGGGCCCAACCAGCCGCCTAACGAAGCCGCCGTACGTAGCCGCCAGCTAAGCCTTGCGTTTGACGGTGAAGACCCATTGGCCACAGGCATTCCAGGCGCGTTAAGCAATACGCCACCGGGCACGATGCCCTCTCCTATCAACCAGCCGGAAGGTGATGAAGAGGATGCTGACCAGCAAGAAGATGCGACTCCTGAAGCGTTACGCAACTTGCGTCAAGACGACGTTATCAACTACGAAGTTGACCGTAGCATCGAGCATGTGCAACACCGTCTTGGCCAGATAGAAAGGCTATCCGCTGCGGTAGTTGTGAACTACCGAACGGAAATGAACGATGAAGGCGAATGGGTTGATGTCGCTCTAACGGACAATGAAGTGGCTCAAATTGAGCGCCTCGTTCGCCAAGCAATGGGGTTCTCACAGCTGCGCGGCGATGAAGTTGAAGTCGTCAACTCTCCCTTCGCACGCAGCGCTGAGGAAACCTCGGATGTCGAGTGGTGGAAAGACCCCAGCATTCTTTCAATGGCTGCCACTGTGGGTCGCTACCTACTGGTTGCCCTGGCTATTCTCTTACTCTACCTGCTGATTTTGCGCCCGCTAATTAAGCGCTACACCCAAACACCGGTTATGGCCGCAGCCACGCCCGGTGGCACGCTGGCCGCTAGCGTCGGGGGCGATGAAGACGAGGAAGGTGAAGAAGCGGGTGACGAGAGCGATGAAACCTACGCCAAACCGAAGCGGAAACGTAAAACATCACTTTACGAACATAACCTCAACGACCTGCGTGAAATGGCTCAGGAAGACCCACGCATGGTCGCCATGATCATTCGTAGCTGGATGAATGCTAATGAGTAGTTCAATTGCTGAAATGAGCGGTGCTCGCAAGAGCGCTGTCTTATTGCTTGCACTCGATGAAGACAGTGCCGCTGAGGTGTTTAAATACCTCGGCGCCGCTGAGGTGCAAGAAATTAGTATGGAGATGGCTCGGCTGAACCAGGTCTCCCATGACGATATGAAGGCGGTGCTCGAAGCGTTCCATAAAGAGACCGAAGAGTTTGTAGCGCTGAATCTTAACTCCAGCGATCACATTCGCTCGGTGTTAACCAAAGCGCTGGGCAGCGAACGCGCGACCAGCCTGATTGAAGATATTCTCGAAACAACGGGTAATAACTCAGGTATCGATGCCCTCAACCTCATGGAAGCCTCCATGGTGTCCGAGCTCATTCGCGACGAACACCCGCAAATTATTGCGACGATCCTGGTTCACCTGGATCGTCATCAAGCGTCCGATATTCTGGAACTATTTGAAGAAAAGCTGCGTAATGATGTGGTGCTGCGCATCGCTACTTTCAGCGGCGTTCAGCCTGCCGCGCTACAAGAGTTGACCGAAGTACTGACCAGCATGCTGGACGGTCAGAACCTTAAACGCAGCAAAATGGGCGGCGTAAGAACGGCTGCCGAGATTCTCAACTTGATGAACTCCTCCCAGGAGGAAACCGCCATTGAGACCGTGCGTGCGCATAGCGAAGATTTGGCCCAGAAAATTATCGACGAAATGTTCTTGTTCGAGAATCTGCTGGACCTCGACAACCGCGCCATTCAAATGGTGCTGCAAGAAGTCGAGACCAATTCTCTGGTGGTGGCTCTCAAAGGGGCGCAGGACGCCTTGGTGGACAAGTTCCTACGCAATATGTCACAGCGTGCTGCCGATTTAGTTCGCGAAGATATGGAAGCCCGCGGCCCTATCCGTGTCTCTCAAGTTGAAACCGAGCAGAAGGCTATCTTGCAGGTTGTAAGGCGTTTAGCTGATTCAGGTGAAATCGTCTTGGCGGGTGGAGACGACGAGTATGTCTAGTACTCATCATTCACCTAAATTTGATCGCCATGGGGATTGGCGTCGCTGGCAAATGGAAGAGCTAGCAACCACGCAGAGCAGCCACGCCGCTGATGGCGAAGTATCTACGGCCCACCAGCGCAAGGTGCAGGCGGCACAAAAAGCTGCCGATCAAGCTCGCAAGCGTGAAGAGAGTGAGCGCCAGGCGCTGCACGAACGTATTCGTCAGCAAGCCGAAAAAGAGGGGTATAACGCAGGCTTTGAGCAGGGCCGCAAAGAGGGACTCGAAAAGGGTTTAGCGGAAGCTGCTGAGCAGGCAAAAACCGAGCTAGAAGCACAAATTCGCAAGACCATTGCGCCGTTGGAAACATTAGGCAAGCAGTTTTCAGATGCACTTGAACGTATTGATGACACCATCGCCTATGACCTTGTTGAGCTAGCACTAGCCACCGGCCGACAGCTTGCTAGCGATGCCTTGCAGGACACGCCTGAACAAATTTTGGTGATTGTTCGAGAACTTTTGCACACCGAGCCTCCTTTGGTGGGACAGCAGCGTCTTTGGCTCAACCCCGATGACCACACGCTGGTAGAAGAGCACTTAGGCAATGAGCTTAGAGCCGCCAACTGGAAACTGCAGCCTGATGATCAGCTTGCCCGCGGAGGCTGTCGGGTAACCAGTGCCCAGGGTGAAATTGACGCGACCTTCGAAAGCCGGTGGCATGCCATTCAAGCCCAATCACGCAAACGCGGCCTTAACTCCCCTCCCTCTTCTAACGTTCCTTCATCCTAGGCGGATACGCTATGGCAGATACCACCTGTCCTCATCGACATCGCTGGAATAAGGCATTGCGACGCACGCAGCAGCGTGTCAGCCACCTGCCGCGCTACCGCAACAGCGGCCGCGTCATTCGCGCGACGGGGATGGTCATTGAGGTGGTAGGGCTGCGCGTTGCCGTGGGTAGCGCCTGTCGAATTGAGTTACCGGGCAGCGACGGCCGCTTATCCGACGGCGGCAAACATGCCGAAGCGGAGGTCGTGGGTTTTTCTGGCGACAAATTATTTCTGATGCCCCTGGAAGAGGTCGTAGGACTCATGCCTGGTGCTCGCGTTGCACCACTGGATGAAAGCGGCAGCAACAGTGCTCGTCGCTTCCCTATGGGTGAAAGCCTGCTAGGTCGGGTGCTGGATGGCAACGGCAACCCGCTTGATGATCGTGAAAGTATTGATGAGATACCCCGGGCAACACTTAGCTCACCGCCACTTAACCCGCTTTCACGCGCGCCGATCGATTCACAAATTGACGTCGGCATTCGCGCGATTAATGCCCTGCTTTGCGTGGGGCGAGGTCAGCGAATGGGGCTGTTTGCAGGCTCAGGGGTAGGTAAATCAGTGCTGCTAGGCATGATGGCACGTTACACCAAAGCCGACGTGATTGTGGTTGGCTTAATTGGTGAGCGGGGCCGTGAAGTACAGGACTTTATCGATAACATTTTGGGCCCTGAGGGTCGACGTCGTGCTGTTGTCGTCGCTGCTCCCGCTGACACGTCACCGCTACAGCGTCTGCAGGGTGCCGCTTATGCGACACGTCTGGCGGAAGGCTTCCGTGACGAAGGTCGCGATGTCCTGCTGATTATGGACTCACTGACACGCTATGCCATGGCGCAGCGCGAAATTGCCCTAGCGATTGGTGAACCACCCGCTACAAAAGGCTATCCACCCTCGGTGTTTGCTAAACTGCCTGGCCTTGTGGAGCGAGCAGGTAACGCCGAGCGTGGCGGAGGCTCCATTACGGCGTTTTATACCGTGCTAACAGAAGGCGATGACCAACAGGATCCTATTGCCGACTCTGCTCGCGCCATTCTAGATGGGCACATCGTACTGTCGAGAACATTAGCGGAAGCCGGACATTATCCGGCCATCGATATTGAAGCCTCGATTAGCCGTGCGATGACATCCATTACCTCATCCGAGCAGCTTCAGGAAGCACGGGTCTTCAAGCAGCTGTTCTCGCGCTATCAGCGTAACCGGGACCTTATCAGCGTGGGGGCCTACAGCCCAGGTCATGACCCACAGCTTGATGAGGCAGTGAAACGCTTTCCATCGTTAGAAAACTTCCTGCAACAGAATATTGAAGAGTGTGCAACGCTTGCCGATGCTCGCCAAGCGCTGCATGCACTGGTAGGAGGACGCGCATGAGTACTTCCCAACTCGAAATGTTAACCGACTTAGCCAGAGGCGCCCGCGACCAAGCAGGTAAAGTACTGGCGCAAGAGCGACAAACGGAGCAACAAACGACTGCTCAGTTACAGTCGCTACTGAGCTATCGGGCGGAGTACGCCGAGCGCTTGCAGAAAGCGATGCGTGATGGCATTGACCCTGCCACTATGTACAACTATCAGCAGTTCTTAGCCTCTTTGGACGCGGCCCTAAGCCGAGCACGTCAAGCGCTAGCGTCTCAAAAGGCAAGCGTTGAACAGAGTAAAAAGAACTGGCAACAAGAACAGCGAAAGCTATCTTCCTACGATACACTGACATCGCGTCGCCTGTTAGAAGAACACCGCCGCAGTGAGCGTCAGGAACAAAAAACCAATGATGATCTAGTGACAAGCCGCTTGGCTCGTCAGCATAAAGACGCTCCGCGTTAGCGGTGCCAGGAAACTGAATATGAATATTCACCAGTTGCTTTCGGTAAGCCAAAGTTCACCTCAGACGCAGTCTCAAGGTGCTTTTAGCCGACAAGACTCAGCCAACGGCTTATTTCATCAAACGCTGCTACAAGCGTCTGATACTCAGCGCTTGCCCGTACCAGCGTTAAGTCAAGCTAGTGCCTCCCAGGCACCCTTGCCGCAAGCACAGTTCAATGCGCTCGGCACTCTTTTATCACACGAAGTCGACGTTGAAAATTTGAGCGCCGCCCTCGAAACACTGAGACTTGATGTCAGTGAGAGCGACTTATCTGAACTATTGGCTCAGCTGCAACTGCCGAACTCAGACATCAATGCGGACACGCCAGAACTTAATGGAGAAGAGGCCTCAACGCCTCTTGCCGAAATTGCTGGCCGTCTTGCACTTATGGCTTCCTTTTCTGATAGCAAAACGTCACTAAAAGCAGAACAGCTAACCGATTCAGATTCACTGCGGTTGATTTCGGAGCAGTTGGATATCAGAACGAACTATCCAGAGCAACCTATCGATCCAGCCGCGCTGAAAGCTATCGCTGAACAGCTAGGTATTACTCAACCAGAAGCTGCACAGCTAGTCGATACGACGGCTCTCGAGGCAATCGGCCAACAGCTAAGCGTGAATAAGAACGGGGCCACGCAGCCTATCGACTCAGGGGCACTGGAAGCTCCTGCTGGACAGCTGAATATTACCCAGCCAGAAGCCGCAAAGCTGGTCGATACGACTGCACTCAAGGCGATCGCACAACATCTAAGCATAAATCGGAGTGGGTTATTGCAACCTATCGATCCAGCCGCGCTGAAAGCTATCGCTGAACAGCTAGGTATTACTCAACCAGAAGCTGCACAGCTAGTCGATACGACGGCTCTCGAGGCAATCGGCCAACAGCTAAGCGTGAATAAGAACGGGGCCACGCAGCCTATCGACTCAGGGGCACTGGAAGCTCCTGCTGGACAGCTGAATATTACCCAGCCAGAAGCCGCAAAGCTGGTCGATACGACTGCACTCAAGGCGATCGCACAACATCTAAGCATAAATCGGAGTGGGTTATTGCAACCTATCGATCCAGCCGCGCTGAAAGCTATCGCTGAACAGCTAGGTATTACTCAACCAGAAGCTGCACAGCTAGTCGATACGACGGCTCTCGAGGCAATCGGCCAACAGCTAAGCGTGAATAAGAACGGGGCCACGCAGCCTATCGACTCAGGGGCACTGGAAGCTCCTGCTGGACAGCTGAATATTACCCAGCCAGAAGCCGCAAAGCTGGTCGATACGACTGCACTCAAGGCGATCACCCAACAGCTAAGCATGAATACGAGCGGGTCTGCGCAGCCTATCGACTCAGCAACATTGGAAGCTCTTGCTGAACAACTAAATATTGATCAAACGGAAGCAGCGCAACTTGTTTCCGCGCTCAATACCGTGGTAGTACAGCAACAGGGGGCTCAGAGTTTGCCTATTAATACGGCCAATCTAGCCAATGCCCGTTCGCCTGCCCTCGAGCTCCAGACAGCCACAAGGCCACAGCCTGACAATTTCATTGCTCAAGTTAACACCACTGCTGCAACTCCACAGATTAATCCCGTCGGAGCAGCATCACAGATTAGCAGTGAGGCACTTATCGGTGCTTTACTGACTTCAGAGGCATCTTCTAAAGGTAATCCGACCAGTGAGCACTTGATCACAGGTTTCTCGTTAAGCAACAGCGGTTCATTGACACAATCCTCACAAGGTCAAAATTTTGCTCCGACCGTCACACCGACACCAGCGACCTTATCAACGCCCTTGACAAACCCCGCCTGGCCACAACAGCTAAGCCAACAGCTGGTGCAGATTTCTCAGCGCGGTGGCGAGCAGCATGTCCAGATGCAGCTTAATCCGGCGGAGTTGGGCCCTCTCTCTATCTCATTGAAATTTGGCGAGCAAGGGGCCCAGGCTCACTTTTTGTCAGCTCATGCACAGGTGAGGCAAGTACTCGAACAAGCAATTCCCCAGCTAAGGGAAGCGCTGGCTGAGCAAGGCATATCGCTAGGTGAGACATCGGTTGGCGAACAAGGCGACCCTAATGCTCAGGCGTTTGCCCAATCAGGTGGCAAACAAGGTACTGGTAGCGGTAGTGACAACGGTGGAATCGATTCGGGTGAAGTACCAGCTCAGCGCACTGAAAGCAGCTCGCTGCTACTGGACGGAAGAGTCGACCTTTATGCTTAGCCGTGGCGCCTGAATTTGCCTGATCATTCTGGTACAACGACAGAACTCAGCAAATAAATACGCACATAAGATCGCTAAACCAAAAGATAGGCTTGCCAAATAAGCCTGTTCATTTCATCACCAGCATGCGCTTTAGGCATAATACCTTGCTAGTGATACGCATGGAGTTCACAGGAATCGCAAATGGCAGAAAAAAGTGGCGGGTCAAAAAAACTGCTCTGGATAATGATTATCCTAGTCTTGCTGTCATCAGCAGGCGCAGCGGCAGCTATTTATATGGTAATGGATCAACGTGATGACGGTTCAGAAGATGCAGAAATACAGCAGACAATGGAGCGCGAATCGCCTATTTTCATGCGAATTGAACCCTTTACTGTCAATCTTGCCGATGACAGTTATGGCTCGCGATTACTTTATACCGGCTTGACTTTACGTGTGGGAGATGAGGAAAGTAAAGCGATTCTAGAAGAGCACATGCCCCAGGTGCGCAGCCGTTTGCTGATGCTGCTATCTGGCAAGCAGGCTGATGAGCTTACCTCCTCTGAAGGTAAGCAGCAGCTTGCCCGAGCGATCGTTGATCGCCTGAGCGTACCACTGACAGAAAATCAGCCGCCACTTGATTTACGTGAAGTTTTATTCACCGAATTTATCGTGCAATAACCCCGGGAACTGGAGCCGTTCATGTCACAGGACGATCTACTGTCCCAGGAAGAAATTGATGCCCTGCTAAAGGGTGTTAGCGGAGACGATGAACCATCGGCTTCATCTTCCCAAACGTCAGAAGAAGTACGGATTCGGCCATACGATCCGTCGACACAGCATCGCGTTATTCGCGAGCGTCTTCATGCACTGGATTTTATCAACGAGCGCTTCGCACGCTATTTTCGTAATGGTCTATTCAACCTGTTACGGCGTAGCGCGGACATTACCGTCGAGTCAGTTCGCTATCAAAGCTTTAGCGAATTCTCACGGAATGTCCCCGTGCCGACAAACCTAAATATCGTGTCAATGAAGCCACTGCGTGGTTCAGCGCTCGTAGTATTTCCCCCCAATCTCGTGTTTATGGTAGTTGATAATCTTTTTGGTGGAGACGGTCGCTTTGTCACTAAATCGGACGGTCGAGAGTTCACGAATACTGAACAGCGTATTATCCAGCGCCTGCTTAATCTCGCCATTGATGCTTACCAAGAGGCCTGGAAAGTCGTTTATCCTCTGGATATTAGCTTTTTGCGCTCAGAGGTGCAGTCAAAGTTCGCCAACATCACCAATTCGCCCAATGAGATTGTGGTGAATACCAAGTTCAATATCGAGGTTGGCAACCTATCAAGCAATTTTCAGATATGCATGCCTTACGCCATGATCGAGCCGTTGCGCGATTTACTGGCTAACCCGATCAATGATAGCAACCACGATCAGGACGGCAGTTGGTCACGCCGTATGGCGAGTGAGTTGCGTCAATCAGAAGTTGAGTTAATCGCTGAATTTGCGCAAATACCTAGTCGTATCGCCCATGTCATGGGGTTAAAGAAAGGCGACGTGCTACCGTTAGACATTCCGAGCTCTATCACAGCAAGCGTTGACGGAGTGCCAGTCATGGAGTGTGAATACGGTAGTCAACGCCAGCAGCATGCACTGCGTGTGTTACACATGATTGACCATGCCGCTATGAATAACGCATCGTCCAAGGACTTTACTAAAGGGTCTACGCGACAGAAAGCAAAGGAATCCAAAGCATGACTGATCCCAACAAGCCTGATCATAACGTCAATGACGATGATTCAGCGGATGCCATGTCTGAGCAGGAAGAAACTTCTTCAAGTGCCGATGCCGCTAGTGACGAGGAAGATCCCTGGGCAGCCGCTATGGCGGAGCAAGAAGAGGCTTCTTCAGATATTGATGCTGGCGAAGAGGAAGATCCCTGGGCATCTGCTATGGCCGAGCAAGAGGCCGTTGAAGAAAGTGAACAACAAGCATCAGAGCCAGAGCGTAAGGCACCAACCGCTAAAGCGGCGAGTGACGATGTCTTCCGCCCATTAAGCCCGGACAGTGGCTCCGCGCAGGCACGCGAACTAGAAATGATTATGGATATCCCGGTGAAACTCACCGTGGAGCTAGGCCGTACAAAGCTAACCATTAAGCAGCTGCTGGAGTTAGCCCAAGGCTCCGTCATTGAGCTTGAAGGCCTCGCCGGTGAGCCGATGGATATATTAATTAATGGCTACTTGATTGCTCAAGGCGAAGTCGTCGTCATCGAAGATAAGTACGGTATTCGTATTACTGAAATCATCACACCTTCTGAACGTATTCATAAATTGAACCGATGAGCGTTGCAACCTCTTCCACGCAGAACGGTTCAATCGATGCACTAAATAACGGTGGTGAAGCATTGATAGGCATGGCCGTTTTAGGCAAAACAGCCGCGGCTTTGGCTCTCGTTGTTGCGATTATTTTAATCTGCACGGCGCTTTTAAAGCGCTGGAGCAACCATACCACTCGCCATGGCGCACACCTTCGCGTTGTGGGCAGTACTGCTGTGGGCAATCGTGAGCGTGTCGTCATTGTTGAGGTGGAAGATACCTGGTTGGTGGTTGGCGTGGGAGGCGGCCAAATTACTAAATTGCACGAGCGTCCAGCCCCCGAAAACCGCACGCCAACGACGCCCCATTCATCTCGCTTTTCCCAGCGTCTATCAAAAGCGCTGGCCGCTACCCGTCGCAGTGACTCATCCGCGCCCTCCGATCCACATCAGACGCCATGAGGCAACGGATGCACTTTTCTTGGCCCGATCATTTTAAAGCCTTTTTTGCTATGCAGCATGCTTTTCAGGTCATTTTTTTGCAAAGCAATATTTTGAATAACAAGGCTTCTAACGGAGAAGTTCGGCGCTGGCTGTGGCTATCATTGGTGCTTGGTGTTTGTTTCATATTGGCGGCCAGCCCTGCCCATGCTCAGCAGATACCCGGGATTACTTCTCAGCCGCTAGAAGATGGTGGCCAGCAGTGGTCACTCTCGCTGCAAACACTACTCTTCCTCAGCTCGCTAGCTTTTTTACCCTCCATGTTACTGATGATGACGAGCTTTACGCGCATCATCATTGTGCTTAGCCTATTGCGAACGGCAATGGGCACCCAGGCAACACCGCCCAATCAAGTACTCTTGGGAATAGCGCTTTTTCTGACTTTTTTTATTATGTCCCCGGTATTGGCACAGGTGTATGACAACGCCTGGGTGCCATTGACGAATGAGACGATTAATTTTGAAGAGTTTTTGCTACTTGCTCAGGATCCATTTCGGGAATTTATGCTCGCCCAAACCCGCGAGCCCGATCTGGCGTTGTTCGTTCGCTTGGCAGACATAGGGCCGATGCAAGGCCCGGAAGAGTTACCGATGCGAGTGTTATTGCCTGCTTACGTTACGAGCGAGCTAAAGACGGCATTTCAAATTGGCTTTACGATTTTTATTCCGTTTTTGATCATTGACCTCGTGGTGGCCAGCACCTTGATGGCACTGGGTATGATGATGGTCCCCCCCATCACGATCTCATTACCTTTTAAACTGATGCTGTTCATTCTGGTGGATGGCTGGCAGCTTATTATTGGCTCGATGGCAGAAAGCTTTTACATGATATAGCGCTTTACACAGCAGATCGTTCATACAGCACAAAGGATTCCAGCTATGACACCCGAAATGGTGATGAGCATTGCTTATCAAGGTATGCGTGTAACGCTTCTCCTTGCTGGACCCATGCTGCTGGCGGCACTGTTGACAGGCCTGATCATTAGCCTATTCCAAGCCGCCACACAAATTAACGAAATGACGCTAACATTCATTCCTAAAATTCTTGCCGTGTTCACGGTACTGGTTTTAGCGGGCCCCTGGCTGCTTGGATTGATTACCGACTTTACTCACCGCCTATTTACCAACATCCCCAGTATGGTGATGTAGCGTATGGTGGAGGTCACTTTCGCACAACTGCAGGGGTGGTTGGTGGCTTTTCTATGGCCGTTTGCGCGCATCACGGCCTTTATGGCAGCCTCTCCTCTGTGGGGTCACTCCAGCGTTCCTAACCAAGCCAAAGTGGGCCTTGCTGCCCTGATTGCCATTGTTATTGCGCCGATTCTGCCTGCCATGCCGGATATCGCCATCATGTCCTGGGCTGGGGTTGGGGTTATGATCGAACAGATCCTGATCGGCTTAGCGATGGGACTCGTTATGCATATCATGTTTGCGGTTGTTCAAGCAGCGGGGGATTTTATCGGCCTGCAAATGGGCCTAGCGTTTGCGAGCTTTTTTGATACGTCGAGCGGGACCAATATTATGGTGCTTTCACGTATCCTCTATATGATCACTCTGCTGATGTTCTTGGCGATGAATGGTCACCTGATGGTGCTTGAAACCCTGATTATGAGCTTCCAAACGCTGCCCATAGGCATCGGAACCTTTAATCCAGATGCGTTTGTACTGCTTGCTCGCTACGCAGGAACGATTTTTGCGGCGGGCATGTTATTAGCCCTGCCGCTGGTGGGCTCCCTACTCACCATTAACCTAGCTTTGGGCATACTAAACCGTTCCGCTCCGCAGCTCACGGTATTTAATATCGGCTTCCCGACCTCTCTCATTGTGGGGCTAATATTAATGATGGTGCTGATGACCGACATTAATCGGTTTTTACAGCGTTTATTTACCCAAGGGCTAGCGTTTATGCAGACGTTAATCGAAACGATGGCTCCCTTAAACTAAAAACCTATGTTTTTCATGAAAAAAGTGTTTCACAAAAAACATAGGGGTAAAATTAGAGCGGCTAGGGCTAAGTACAGCCAAGCAGTTACATATAGTTAAATAGTGATAAGCCTTTAATGTCTACGAACGCTTTCTGCGCTGCCTGCATCCCCACTTGACGCAGACTATATTCGGAAATAGCTTTATTGTAATCAAGGTCTACCAAGTCTGACAGAGTCTGCTCGTAGTTGAGCATCCTATTGCTACCCACAGCGTCAACCACGTCAAGTTCATTAAGCCGTGCACCTGCCGAAGCGCGCACTGTTAGCACATTATCCAGTGAATTATCCAAATCGCGCATAGAGGTGTTCAAGGTATTGCGCAAGTCGGCTTTCTGGGACGACGTCTCGGCTGGAGATTCCAGCACACGGATCGCTTCTTCCATGGTACGGAAAAGATCTGGCTCACGCTGATCGCTACCCGCTTGGGCAACGAGGATTTCGTCATCTGGCGCAGGTATTCCCTCAAGACCAATCGTCAAACCACCAAACACTAATGAGAGAGAGCCATCCTCATTAAGGTCATCATTCCAACTACCTGAGGGTAGTGCCGCACCTGCAGTATCCTCGGTAACCCAGTCCGTACCTTCGCGTCGCTCAATCTGATAAGTCTGATTATCATCGTCGCCATCAAACGTGACACGGTAGTCACTGCCGTAATCGTCGTCGTTGACGTCGCTTACTCGCGGCCCACTAAACGTCACATTGCCTTGATTCAGTGTGCCATTCTCACGCTTTGCTTCTGCTATGTAGCCAGCACCACTGGGAACACTCTTGAAGATGGTCGCGCCATTGTCAGCAACCCTCATCAAGCGCGAAGAATCCACTCGCTGTTCACGTACATTTTCATCGCCGTTATAAATAACATTGCCGTCGGCTGTTTTAACGAAGGGCGCGGCATTATCTTTATACCCCCCAAAGAGATAGCGGCCATTACCGTCAGTGGCATTGGCCTGACCCAGCATCGTTTCATAGACGCCTTTAAGCTCGCTAGCGATTGAATCGCGGTCAGCACTACTCAAGGTATCACTTGATGCCTGAATCAAGAGCGTTTTGGCGCTGGTTATTGCATCACTGACGCTATTTAAAATGCTTTCCGTCTGCGACAGTGAATTACGCGCAGATACCCTCGCGTCTGAATATTGTTCAGTAATCGCTTTAGCTTGCTCAACCCCTACCGCACGTGAGGCCGCCTGGGGATCGTCGGATGGGTTTACCACCCGTCGGCCACTAGCAATCTGCTGGCTAACTTTCAAGAAATCGCTTTGTTGACGATTAATAGAAGCCGTACTTTGTTCGAATACAGTAACGCTGCTAATGCGCATGAATTAGACTCCTAAAAGTTAGCTTCGCAGACTCAAAATAGTGTCAAAAATATTAGAAGCCGTGTCAATTACGCGTGCGTTCGCTTGATAAAACTGCTGAAAACGGATCAAATTAGCAGCTTCTTCATCTAAGCTAACGCCAGATTCAGACTGTTGAACTGCCTTTAATTGATCGGTTAATCCTTGCCGAGCATCTAAATTTACTTGGACAATATTGGTTCTATTACCCACATCGCTCACAATCGCTGCGTAGGCACCACTGACAGAAGCACTACCACCCACAATCGATTCAGCCTGCATATTTTGCAGTGCTAGGGCATTACGATTATCGCCCACACCTTCCGCCACCCAGTCAGCCGGATCATCATCTGGATTCGCGGGTTGACCAGCTGCAATTTTGTCTACATCAGTAATGTTGGTATCCATACCGCCAGCAGCGCGGCGAACGGGCTGTATTTCAAAACGATCTCCATTTTGAACCGTATTAAAGTCAGTAAATACGACATTGACCCCGCCAAAGCTTAGGGTGTCTGAAGCATCATCGAATTCAAAATCGACTAACGAGCCATCATCTTTACGAGTAACTTCCAGCGCTGGTGGCGTTGCTGCAGCATCAGTCACTTTAATAGAGTAATCGGTTGCTCTTAGTGCCTTGATATTATCCGTATCAAAGGTCGCTTCAACGCTAGCGCTGCCGCCATTATCAGCATTGAAATAAGCATTGGGCTTACCTAAACTGAAAAACGCTTCGCCTTGGTCTCCTTGTAAATCTACCCCTTGCTGATGCTGCTCATTAAGCGCTAATGCCAATGAGGTAGCGAGCTGGCCAATTTGATTCTGCGTTTTATCTAGCGTTTCTGAGCGAAAACTCATCAAACCGCCCAATGCCCCACCGCTAATCAAACCCTCGTCTAAAGCGACTAAATTTCCATTTCCTTGCCCCCCCTCCCGGTACCCCACGATGACTCTTTGCGGATCACTTGGCGACTCTATCGCTTCAAGCTTATAAGAAGTACCTCCGGTAACGAGCGGCTGGCCGTTAGGCAGCGTTAGGTTATAGGTTTTACCATCTTGGATATTTAGGCGAATATCCATTTTTTCATTCAGCTCAGAAATCATCTGATCACGCTGATTTAATAGGCTGTTTGGTGCTTCGCCTAATTGCGCTCTTGCTAGAGAAATTTCACGGTTGAGCGATGCGATCTGGGTCGTCGTATTGTTAATCTGAGTGATTTCATCTTTTATTTGGCCATTAACACCTGACTGCAAATCTTGGAGATAACCATCAAACGAGCGAAATTGAGATGACAAGGTATTAGCTGAACCTAAAACACCTTGTCGTGCAGCAGGGTCAGAAGGCGCGCTAGCCAAATCTTCAAGCGATGAGAAAAAATCTTGCATCAATGGTGCCAAACCAGCCTCACGATCAGCCAGCAAATTGTCAATTTGCGTGACTTGCGTGCTATAGGCACTCAAAGCGCTCGATTGCGATTTGGCATTATTCAACTGAGCCGCAACAAAAGTATTGTACTGCCGCTCAATATCGGCAACACGCACACCAGAGTTATTACTTTCGTTAAGAACCGTAATTTCTCGATTATAGCCAGGTGTATAAACGTTACTGATATTATTGCTAGTAGTATTCAGGGCATTCTGCGCGGCATTGAGGCCGCTTAAGCCGATCGAAAACATGCTCATGGTTCAATTCCTTAGGCCAATACCTATATATGATTTAAATATCGGCACTGCGCAGAAAAACTTGAGGAAAGGGTTAACGAGAATCGGCTAGTAAGCTGCCAGCTGCGTTAAGTGGCCCCATAGTATTCATCACCGCTACCAACTTATCGGCATAGCGTGGATCCGTCGCATACCCTCCACGCTGGAGTTCTTGAGCCGCCTGCTCAGCGGTTGGCGCTTGTGTCACACCCGTGTAGCGGGGATTGTTGCCAATCAGATTGGCATAATCAGTAAAGGCGTGTTCATACGAGTCATAAACGCGGAAGGTATCAACCACCTGCGTCCGCCGCCCGTTAATATACTCGTGTGTCACAATATCGGTTGTTTCGCCCTGCCAATGGTTACCCGCTTTGATGCCAAATAAATTATGGCTGTTATGACCATTTCGAGTCGCAATTTCGTGCTTGCCCCAGCCAGTTTCCAACGCGGCTTGGGCCAGGATTAACTCAGCGGGCACCCCGCTGGTAGCGCTAGCCGCCTGAGCAGGAGCCGCCAGTGTTTGCATAAATTGATCTACGTGCGGCAGCTGCCTTTCTGACTGCTCTCGGCTAGTGGCGGATTGCGCAGATACGGCTTCAGCCTCCTGGCCTTGGCGCTCAGCATCTAGCTCCGCCAAGAAACGGCTCTCTGAGGCCACTTCGGGAACTGCTTTATCACCAGGATTAAGCGGGCTGTCCAATATACGCGGTGTTCCACGCGGAATACCGGCAATCAATGCCTGAGTCTGTTGATCAGCGGTGGACGATGCGCTTTCATCTTTTGGAATCGCCCCCTCACGTTTTAGTTGCTCAATCAGCACATCCGCAAGCCCAACCCCTTTAGATGAAATGACCTGTGACCACTGTTGATCCAACATCTGTTGGTAAGTATCCGTCGCGCTGCTGTTCATCAACCCGGACGTTGGGATCGCATCGCGCATGCTTTTCATCATCATCTGTACGAACAGTGCTTCAAACTGCTGGGCTGCCGACTGCACCCCCGCTTCGGGATCAACCCGCGCGGTGTGTTGAAGCCGCTGAAAGCCCTGCATATCAAGCGCAAATTGATTGCTCATATCAGTCGCATTCATTAGATGACCTCCAGCTCAGCACGCAGCGAACCCGATGCTTTCAGCGCTTCTAGAATCGACATTAAATCCTGAGGTGTGGCGCCTAACGCATTCAAGGCATTGACCACTTCGTTGAGCTGCGCGCCCTCTACGATTTGCAGATAAGCCTCTTGCTGCTCAATATTAATATCCGCATCAGGTACCACTACCGTCTCACCCTCTCCAAAGGGATTAGGCTGACTAACACCAAACTGGGTATCAATCATGATCGATAGACTGCCGTGTGCCACCGCCGCTTCTCGCAATGTGACAGCACTGTTCATGACCACCGAGCCGGTACGTGAATTGAGCACAACCAGCGCCGGTGCTTCAGTTGGCGTTACCTGAACGTTTTCAACACGCGCCATAAAGTTGACCCGCGCATTATCATCTGTAGGGCCGTCAAGGGCGATGACTCGGCCATTACGTGCGTAGGCCACAGACTGGCCAAACTCGTTATTAATCGCCGTCACCATGCGCTGAACGGTGCCAAAGTCGGAATCATTCAGCTGTAATTCCAGCATCCCACCGTTACTGCCCAGATTAAGCGGCACCTCTTTTTCCACCAAGGCGCCGTTAGGAATACGCCCCGAAGCCTGCTGATTGATCTGTACACTGCTGCCTCCGGCTTCTGCACCCGCGCCACCCACCAACATATTGCCCTGGGCAATCGCATAGGTATCACCGTCGGCACCCTTTAAAGGTGTCATTAACAGCGTACCGCCTCGCAAACTGCGTGCGTTGGCTATCGATGAAACCACGATATCTAAACGCTGGCCCGGCCTTGAGAACGGTGGCAAATCAGCCGTCACCATCACCGCTGCGACGTTACGTAGTTGCAAGTTCGTACCTGAAGGAACAGTTACGCCCAATTGGGAGAGCATGTTGGTCAGACTTTGACTCGTGAACGGCGCTTGGGTCGTTTGGTCACCGGTACTGTCGAGGCCAACCACTAAGCCGTAGCCTACCAATTGGTTATCGCGGACACCGGCAAAGCTTGACAGTTCTCGAACGCTCTCTGCCTGTGCAGGTAACGCCAATAGGACAATCAACACTAAGGCACTCAGTTGGAAAGCCCATGTATTGCTTATTCTCAGGCTACTTATCCACAAACTACTTACACGCATCACTATTGACCGCTGTCGCTTTTTCATTGAAGGGCCTTTTGTTGCTGGGCCTGTCATTGGTGGCTCCCCATAGAGCTAGAACGGCGAGACGTTTAAGAAGAAGCGTTGTAGCCAACCCATGTGCTGCGCTTCGTTAATATATCCATCGCCCACATACTCAATTCGTGCATCTGCCACCTGAGTGGAAGGCACAGTGTTTTGTGCGGTAATCGTGCGCGGGTTAACCACACCGGAAAAACGAATAAACTCAGTACCTTGGTTGATGGCGATTTGCTTCTCGCCACGCACGCGTAAATTGCCGTTATTCATTACTTCTAATACCGATACTGTGATGGTCCCGGTAAACGAATTATTGGCCTGCGACCCACCGCTGCCGGTAAAGTCATTCTCACCGGAAATATCAAAGCCATACTCTGCGAGCGTATCAAGAACATCCGGCAATTGTGCTAGTTCCAGACTAGCGCTGCCGCTGCGCCCTGCATTGGACTGCGAGTTTTTGCTGGCACTGACCTCTTCATCCAACACAATGGTCAAAATATCGCCCATAGCACGCGGTCGGCGATCTTCAAAGAGAGGCTGATAGCCTTGCCTCGCCTGATAAATAGAGCCATTGGGAAGGGGAGGCGGGCGATCAACAATACTGATCTGCTCTTGCTCACCCACAACTGAGGCTCTGGGAATCTGAGCGCACCCGGCAACAACTAGCATTAAAAGCACCAGCCCTGCTAGCGCAATACGACGTGACATGTGGTGCAACTCCAACATAACCCAACCTATAAGTAAGCCCGATGAGCAACAGCCGTTACAGCTGGCTTAAGCGTGCCAACATTTCATCGCTGGTGGACACCGCTTTACTATTAATTTCATAGGCGCGCTGGGTCTGAATCATATTGACCATCTCTTCAACAACATTGACGTTAGAGGTTTCCACGTAGCCTTGGAATAATCGCCCAGCACCATTCATGCCAGGCATATTTTCGTTAGGTGCGCCTGAAGCCCCTGTTTCAAGATAGAGGTTTCCCCCAACACTTTCTAAACCAGCCGGGTTAATAAAGGTACTGACGGTGATTTGCCCAACTTCATTATCAATTGCAACGCCTGGCTGGCGGACACTCACCGTACCATCTTCACCTACATTCACTGACAGTGCATTGGCCGGCAAGAAAATCGCAGGTTCAACGGGGTAGCCATTGGCGGTTACCATTTGACCATTCTCATTTAGCTGAAAACTGCCGTCGCGGGTATAAGCCGTCGTACCATCGGGCATCAATACCTGGAAGAAGCCTTCGCCGTCGATCGCTAGATCACGCGAGTTTTCTGTCTGCTCTAGCCCTCCTTGTGTATGTAGTCGCTCAGTCGCTACGGCGCGCACACCGGTACCGACCTGCATGCCAGAAGGCAGGCGATCCTGAATATTATTCTGAGCGCCTGGCTGACGCATATTCTGATACAGCAGATCTTCAAAAACGGGACGTGAGCGCTTGAACCCATTGGTACTCACGTTAGCTAAATTGTTTGAAATCACGTCTAGCTTGGTTTGCTGAGATTCCAAACCGGTTTTAGCGGTCCATAAGGACTTAATCATAATTATGCTCCTTTGACCAACTGACTCATGTCAGCTCTGAATGGCCAACATCAACCTTGAATAGATAGAATCCCGTTGGCGCGCTGAGCGTTTTCGTCAGCGGTGCTGAGTACTTTCATCTGCATATCGTAACGGCGTGCAATGTCAATCATCGATACCATGGCATCGACAGCGCTAACGTTACTGCCTTCAAGCGCACCACTCACCAACTTGGAATTTTCGTCAGCAGGTAGGGCTCCCGGCTCACCTTCTTCATTAGGAGGTGCACGAAACAGGCCGTCTTCACCGCGCGTTAAGTCTCCCTCTGCAGGTGTCACCAGCTTAATGCGCCCCACCTCGACCAGTGCTTCCGGCCCTACCCCTTCAGGGATGGCACTAATCGTGCCGTCGGCACCGATGGATATCTGCGCCCCTTGCGGCACGGCAATTGGGCCGCCTTCGCCCATCACTGGTCGTCCAACGCTAAGCAGAACGCCATCATTGTCAATCTGCAGGTCACCACGGCGTGTATAGGTTTCAGTACCGTCATCGGCCTGTACCGCCATCCAAGCGTCGTCCTGCATAGTGACATCAAGCGTGCGCCCGGTATACTCAACAGGGCCCTGAGAAAAATCACTGCCGGGCGTGATAGTCATCACTGACGCCCGCGTTTCCAGTAACGCCTCACCTTGCACGGGAACAGAACGAGCCGCCTGTAGCTGGGCACGAAAACCAGTAGTGCTCACATTCGATAGGTTATTACTCACTACCGACTGCTGATCCATGCTGTTTTTGGCACCACTCATGGCGGTATAGAGCATTCGATCCACGTTACTGACTCCTTAACTAAATGACCGATTATTAAAGATTAATAATGGTCTGCAGGAGCTCGTCCTGAGTGCTAATTGATGTTGAGTTCGCCTGATAAGCACGCTGGGCAACAATGGTATCTACCAGTTGCTTTGCCAAATCAACATTAGAATTTTCGAGCACGCCAGACTCAATGGTGCCAAAAACACCGGTACCACCTGTGCCAATAATACCTATACCAGACGCATTGGTTGCACTCCACGCGTTATCACCAATAGACTGCAAACCTTCTTCGTTTGCAAAATTAGCCAACACGATTTGCCCTGCGTCACGACGTTCTTCGTTGGTATAAATACGAATAACACGACCATCGCGAGTTATTTCTAATCCAGCGAGGCTGCCAGAGGTATAGCCATCTTGCGTCAGCGTATTTTGCACAGAATTATTATTGAACTGGGTAGTTCCAGTCAGTGCAAAATCATAATTAAGCGGATCAGCGCCATCACCCACGATAAATTCTAAATTTGCAAAGGCTTTCGTTAGGCCTGCATCGTCAACCGAGTCTTGATTAAATGCCTCAGCGGCATTTTGGCCATTAGCGGATGCGCCATTTACTGCGAGTGGTACTGCCGCACCAAAATCGAGTTGATACCCTGCAGCCGCGATACCTACCACATCATCTTCATCACGAGCCCCATTGCCTGCATCGTCAAGGTCGCTATATTTAGCAAGCTGTCCATTGCTGTTAAACCTCAGCCAGAACGAATTTTCCAGATCTTGGGCACCACCACCAACGCCATCAAATGCAAGTTTTCCATCAACAGCTTGAAAAGCCTTCCAGGTATTGTCATCTACCTTTTCATAATACATCGTGATATTGCGTTCATTACCCAAGGAATCGAAGGTAGTAAAGCTATTTGAGTAGTGATAAGAGACATCAAGCTCAAGTGCATCACCAGCTGCATCATAAGCACCAGCATTATCAACCGTAATTAAATCACCATTTTCATCCACTGCTTGGACTGTTGCTTGCTGCAAGCCCTGACCGGGCACTGTACTAGCATCTAGGTTATAAGTAGCCGCTACATCAGCAGTAGCTTTAGCAGGAATGTCGGCCGATGGTATATTCAGTGCCTCAGGGGCTCCTCCTGGAACAACAGCTGAAAATGGGTCATTAGCATCAGACAGGCCATATCCCGTTAATCGCTGTCCGGATGCATTGACCAAAAAACCTTCATTATCTTGGCTAAATTGACCGTTTCGGGTATAAGCGACTTCACCGTTTGTTTGTTGAACACGGTAAAAACCTTCGCCAGCCACCGCTAGATCCAAGGTACGTCCCGACGTTTCTAAATCACCCGCAGTAAAGTCTTGTCGAACATCTGAGATTTTGACACCCAGACCCACCTGGCTGCTTGCTCCAGCAAATACGTCAGCAAATATTGCACCAGAGCTTTTAAAACCCACAGTTTGGGAGTTAGCAATATTATTACCTAAAATTTTCAGGTTTTCTGACTGTGCATTCAGACCGCTTAGTGCTTGAGAAAAACTCATTTCATTCTCCTAAAAGACAATTTATGCTACTAAATCAAAGAATTTGTTTAACATCATTCAGGCTGATTTGACCATAAATCGCCCCTAGGTCCAGCCGAACACCACCGTTAACATCGTTAGGCGTCACGCTGTTAACGATGGCATAGTTTAGTTCTGTCGATTCAATTGCTTCACCCTCAGCGTCCGTCGCCTCTAGCTGAACGGTATAGCGATTACTTGCAACCACTTCACCCTGGTCATTCTTCCCATCCCATTTGAAAGATTGCACACCCGCATCAACCGCCCCTAAATCATAGCGACGGATAACCTGACCGCCCTGACCAACAATCGTCGCTTGGACATTGGAAGCGGACTGGGCTAATTCAATACCGAAAGGTGTTGAGTAAGGTTGACCTTCGCTATCTTGCTCCAACATGATTTGACGCCCAGGCACCATGACGCCTTGGCCAATTAGGCCGCTAGCCTGCAATGCCTGATTGGCATCCATCTGACTGGTAATACCCTCTAACGTGCTATTCAGCTGCTCAATACCACTCACTGTGTTGATTTGTGCGATTTGAGACGTCATCTCCGCGCTTTCCATGGGTTTAAGCGGGTCTTGGTTTTGCAACTGAGTAATTAGTAGTGTCATAAAACTATTACGCAGCTCGTCTGATTGGCTCTGCTTTAGCTGAACACCACCACCATTGATATTCGACAAAGTGGTTGGATCAATAGTACTCATTGTTATCCCTCTCCCAAAGAAAGCGTCTGCATCAGCATCTGCTTACTGGTGTTAAATACTTCAACGTTGGCTTGATAGGAGCGCGAGGCAGAAATCATGTTGACCATTTCATGTACCGGCTCAACGTTGGGCTTTGCCACGTAGCCATCTTCATCCGCCGCCGGATGGTTAGGCATATACTCCATACGCAGCGGCGAATCGTCTTCCACCACCTCGGTGACCCGCACGCCGCCAACGCCATAGCGATTGCCCTGCGCCTGAGTCTCAAACATTACCTGCTTCGCTCGATAGGTTTCACCATCCGGGCCGGCAACACTGTCGGCATTGGCCATATTGCTGGCAGTCACGTTCATGCGCTGGGACTGGGCGCTCATTGCCGAACCGGCAATATCAAACGTAGAAAACATCGACATCGTTGATTAACTCCTCACTAATTTGGCCTGGACTATTCGGGCTGCATGGCATTTTTAAGCCCTTGAATACGACTGTTGAGCATCGTGAGTCCAACTTGATAACGCACAGCGTTATCAGCAAACTGCGTGCGCTCACGATCCATATCAACCGTATTTCCATCCAAACTAGGTTGGTCGGGAATGCGGTAAAGTAAATCGGCGTTGCCTGCTCCACGCCATGCGGGTCCTTCTCCAGCAATATGGTGTCCAGCGGTGCGCGCCAGTGTCAGACCACCGCCAGCATTACTAGATGCACTCTGAGTACCGTCTACTGCTTTTTTCAGCTCACTAGCAAAATCAATGTCACGCGCTTTGTAGTTAGGCGTATCGGCATTGGCAATATTAGCTGCCAACACTTCGTGACGTGCCTGGCGTAAACCCACGGCTTGCTGATGAAAATTAAAGGCAGATTCCAGTTGATCAATCATGCCGACCCTCGCTTTGAGGCAAAAAATAAAATGGATTTTGTTGATGATGAAGAATACGTCTGGAACTGTCAGCCTAAAGCATGGAACAGCTGGCGTTTCCACCAGCATTTCGCGTGATACGCCTGCTACCTTTTCGCTACACTAAGCAATGACTTCTCCTCGTTGTTCTCCTTTCTCCAGTTCCCAAGCAAGCGGCCTCAACATGCTACGACAGCGCTTCACTAAGCCAAGCACTCTTCGCTTTTGGCAGGTAGTCCTCTTCTTGGCAATCTTATGCGTCACTTCCTTAACCACAGCTCAGGCTAATAACGACAACCTTCTCCAGCAAGTGCACAGTTTTTTGTATGCAGAGACACAGGCACTAGGTGAGGAAGTGGTGATTAACCTACAGCCACCCTCCCCACATTTGCCTGAATGCGTTCAACCGGAGCCTTTTTTGCCCAATGCAAATCAAGCGCCCTTAGGCCGTGTTTCCGTAGGGGTACGTTGCGGTGAAAACGGTCGACAAGTCCGCTACTTGCAGGCCCAAATTGATGTCATTGGCAGCTACATGGTGGCAGCAAGGGATATTGAACGGGGCACACTAATTACGCCAAACATGCTCAGCGAGCGCGATGGTAACCTTGGTGATCTGTCAGCTCAGGCTTTGACCGATGAAGAAGATATTGTGGGTAAAATCACTCAGCGTCCCATTCGTAGTGGCAGCGCCTTTTTAGCGCACTATTTACAAGCCCCC
Organism: Halomonas sp. AOP13-D3-9; assembly: GCF_052379125.1. Lineage (NCBI taxonomy): Bacteria > Pseudomonadati > Pseudomonadota > Gammaproteobacteria > Oceanospirillales > Halomonadaceae > Halomonas > Halomonas sp. AOP13-D3-9. Next base: position 336,270 of record NZ_JBQSYH010000002.1, read on the forward strand.
CATTTAGTTGAACGAGGGCAGCGCGTTACTGTCATAGCTCAGGGCTCGGCCTTTCGCGTTTCACGCGAGGGCGAAGCACTTGAAAATGGCGCTCTTGGCGAGCAAATTCGGGTGCGTTTTGGTTCACGGGAAATCATGACTGCGCGTGTCACTGAGCGCGGTGTTTTGGTGGTGGATTTTTAACTCAACGCCTAAAGTTATACTGAGCACTGCCGATATATTGCTATACAGGCTACATTAAGCGCCAAGCGCATCGACGTTGACGATGAGGCAGACAACGTGAATATTGATAATATTAATCCGCTGCTACGCTCCAACCAAGCCCAGCAGCGCAATGAAACACAAAAAGCTGATAGCGTACAACCCGCAGAATCAAGCGGTACGGCTCGCGAATCAACTCAGTTAAGCCAATCAAATATCGACGAATCTCAGGATATCGATAGCGCTAGAGTTGAAGAGATTCGTGACGCCATTCGCGAGGGACGCCTTGAAATGCGTGCTGACCGTATAGCCGAGGGCTTAATTGCCAATCTCAAAGATCTATAAGGGGACATTGTAATGAGCCTTGCATCCCTGCTTACCGATCAACAACAGCGCCTTGATGCGCTTACTTCGTTGTTGTCCAGTGAGCAAAATTTATTGACGCAAGGGGACATTGACGGTGATGCGCTATCTCAAGTCGCATTAGAAAAACAGTCATTATTGGCTGAGCTAGAGCGTATTGAGGCTGTGCGACGCAATGTGCAAAAGCGTCTTGGATATGCCGAAGGTGCTAACGGCGCCAGGGCGGCAGCCCAGGATGCGGGTTGCCTGACAGCGTGGACACGCTTGCTAGAAAAGAGTGAGCGAGCTTCGCGTATGAATGAGCTAACCGGCCAAATGCTCTCAGTACGGATGAAGCATAATCAAGACATGCTCGATTATATTCGTCAAATCGCAGAAAAAACGCTTTATAAGCCAGATGGTCGTAACAGCGCCCAACCTGGCAAAATCAACGCTTCCGCCTAATCTCTCTCGACAAGTTCTTCACATGACGTTTCAATGAAAGCCTTCATTAGCAGGATTTCAAAGGCTTCTCATGTTCAATTTACTGCCTCACCATTTTACAGCGCTGGTTGTCGGTGCATCGGGAGGGATAGGCGCTGCCATCATTGAGCAACTACTATCCTCCTCTCAGGTTGGCCACGTTATTGCGGTAAGCCGCCAAACACAACAACTTGATCACCCTCACCTTACTCATCTAACACTTGATATTTCCCAAGAGCAGGATAGGCAGGCGCTTAAGAAAGAGTTGGCTGCCCAGCCGATTCACTTATTTTTCAATGCCATCGGCATCCTGCATGATGAAGCTCTACAGCTACTACCCGAGAAGCGCCTTGATCAGCTAAGCGCTGAGAATCTAGCACACACAATGAACATCAACGCCTTTGTACCGATCCTTCTGCTGGCGACACTGCAGGACTCGTTCAAAGGGACACATCCGGCAGTGATTGCCAGCCTTTCCGCCCGGGTTGGCTCAATCGAAGATAATCAGCTAGGCGGCTGGTACAGCTACCGTGCCAGCAAAGCGGCTCACAATATGCTGATGAAGACAGTATCCATTGAGTTCAAGAGGCTTAACAAGCAGTCCATCGTGCTATGCCTACACCCTGGCACCACCGATACCGCTCTCTCCAAACCCTTTCAAGCCCGAGTGCCTAGCGAAAAGCTTTTCACGCCCACATTTGTAGCAGAGCAAATGCTGGCCGTCATCGCTCAGCGAACGCCCGACGATAGCGGTACCTTCTGGGCTTGGGATGGCCAGCCTATCGAGTGGTGAGGTGTGAGGTGTGAGGTGTGAGGTGTGAGGTGTGAGGTGTGAGGTGTGAGGTGTGAGGTGTGAGGTGTGAGGTGTGAGGTGTGAGGTGTGAGGTGTGAGGTGTGAGGTGTGAGGTGTGAGGTAAATAGTAGACATAAAAAAATCCCCCAAGGCATCAGCCCTGGGGGATTTTTCA